>JAFXSS010000037.1 GCA_017525455.1 Paludibacteraceae bacterium | reverse complement strand
GAGGAGCTGGTGACCGAAGAAGAGGTGGATGCTGCCTATGCACATGCCATGCGGGAAGTAGAAGATCTGGAGATGAAAAATATGCTTTCGCATGAGGAAGATGCCATGCCTGCCGTGCTGAAGATCGTTGCCGGAGCTGGAGGAACCGAGGCACAGGACTGGGCGGAACAACTCATGCGCATGTACCAGCGTTACTGCGAGAAGCATGACTACAAGGTGACTATCGCCAACTTGCAAGAGGGAGATGAAGCCGGTATCAAAACCGTGACGTTCAACATCGAAGGCGATATGGCTTACGGCTACCTGAAGAGCGAGAACGGTGTGCACCGCCTTGTGCGCGTCAGCCCATACAATGCGCAAGGCAAACGCATGACGAGCTTCGCTTCGGTCTTCGTCGTACCGCTGATTGACGACTCGATTGAGATCACCGTCGATCCCGCAGGACTTAGTTGGGATACTTTCCGCTCGTCGGGTGCCGGTGGACAGAACGTCAACAAAGTTGAGTCGGGCGTGCGACTGCACTATAAGTTCACCAACCCGCTCACCGGACAGCCTGACGAGATTGTGATTGAGAACACCGAGACGCGCGACCAACCCAAGAACCGCGAGAACGCCCTACGTCATTTGCGTTCGCAACTCTATGAGCTCGAACTGGAAAAACGCCGACAAGCACAGGCAAAGGTGGAAGCTGGCAAGAAGAAGATCGAATGGGGCAGTCAGATTCGTTCGTACGTGTTCGACGACCGCCGTGTAAAAGACCATCGCACCAACTACCAGACAAGCAATGTCAATGCTGTGATGGATGGCGATATCGATGCGTTCATCAAAGCGTACCTCATGGAGTTCCCGGATTAATCAGAACTTAACACAGTGGCAAGCCTTAGAGCGCCCTGCAGGTAAGGCATATAGCCAAGTTACACGCACCCCGACCTGTACGGGCGTTATTCGCTGTAACGAAGGTTCATATGGGGAGCCCTCGGATGGCAGAAGGGATAAGACCCCGCATTCAGCGAATAATCCCATTCGCAATAACTGGTTCTTATCCAACGTATAATTATAGCCTAATTCCACAGCTGGAGATATATTACCTAACGGAAAACGGACGGCGGTGCTATTTACTGATTCCTGATGGCCGATGGGCGCCAACGGGTGATGGTTGAAGTCATCGTAGAACACTTCATAGTCGGCAACATCGTTGACAGATTCTGACTGAATAACCTTGCCCTGAAATGGCTGTAGTGATACAACCACCCCTGCTTTGGCATAAAACCCGTTCAATTGATACCCAAGCATCAGAGGTACGCGCAACGCCCACAGATGCCGTTTCCACGTATTGTCTGTTGTACGAAGAACGGAGTATCGGTTGTCGTAATCATTCAGCGATTGCGTATCGCCGTCATCCAATCCGGTCAGCGATTCTTGCGTTCGAATATTTCTTCGTGCATTGCTATATTCAACTCCAATCCCCACTGAGAACAGCAAGCCTTGATGCTGAAGTTCATAGCCAAGTTGAACCCCGGCCATGGCTCCGTAGCCCCATGTCCGGTTGTCACCCGAGTAGCAATCTGCAGCCAAACCTCCATCAGCTCCTACCGACAAATAATTAGTCACGGCACACACATCCGGTATGCACAACCATACGCATGTGGCAATGCATACCAGTGTTTGCCGTAGTAATATATGTTGGCGAGAACTACTCATCAGCATCAGTAATTACAAATTCTACCCTTCGGTTATTCTGTCGTCCGGCTTCTGTTTCGTTAGTATCGATTGGTTCTGTTGCGCCCCGACCCTCTGTAGTAATACGTTCCGCCTCTACGCCTTGTTGTATCAGATAGGTCTTAACAGCCTCAGCACGTTGCAAGGACAATCGCTGGTTAAACGAGGTTGAACCAACGGCATCTGTATGTCCAATCAGATGAATCTGTACACTCTCATGCTTCTGCAACATCTCTGCCAAGGCAGATAGCCATTGGGTAGATTCTGGAATTATGATTGCAGTTCGGAACTCGAACAACAGATTCTGCAGTATAACAGGTTGTTCTTTCTCCACAACTATATCTCCCAGACGGATTGTATCCTCGGGTTCGGTAACGGGCTCCGGGGTAATCTCCATTGGAGGAGGTGTTGTCGGCTTGGTTGTCTTGGTGGTTTTGGTAGTTCTGCCCCGTCCGCGTTTGGGAGCTTTCGTAAGCGAAAACATATAAGTAAACTTAGCCCCTACTATGTAATTGTGTACAGCTTTGCCAGAAGCTATATCGGAATTAAACAGGGTATGAACTCGTATGTCATCCGGTTTACTCATCTGCTCTGCTGCTAGAAAACCATGTCCTGCGTGGTTACGATTGAAGTTTAGAGCGTTACATTCTGCAAAGACTGCTATTCGACATGAAGGCGGCAGGTACTTCGATTGCTTTTTACCGCGCTGTTTGCCTTTAGCCTGCTCTTGCTTTTCCGGGAACACCCATCGATCGAGGTACAAACCTATCTCAGCCGAAGGCGCAACATTGATGCCCATAGCCAATTTTTCCGAACTTGTCAGCATATACGAACCTGCATAATGAGCATCGCTCATCTCGCTTATCATCTGCTCATCGGAATACGTGACATCGCAATCTGCATTAGCCCGCGCATTGTGAGCCAAAGATACGCCAACACGCACACCGCCCATGGCATACCAATAATCAGCAAAACGCCCACCTACCATAATGGGTATATTCAGCAGAAATGCCTGCTGGTGGTCTTTCCATGACGGGAATCGGTAATGATAGGTCATCGTGGTTCCGGCCGGCACATACTTGAAATCAGCATCAGCTTGCAACGGTGATGCGAAACGCGTTGTAGAAGAGAGATATTGCACTTCTAATCCGGTATGGAATAGCAACTTGCGGTAATCGAACTCATAGCCAGCGCCAAATTCAGCACCTACTCCGCCTGGCACGCTTGTGCCATCTATGGTATGTGGCATCGACGAATAGCCTACGCCACCCCATAAGGTGATGTATTGCCGTTTGTCGACTCCGTTTTGCTTCTTTGAACTACGAGATGCTGCTACAACTGACATTGCAACAGCAAGCATTACACACATTATGATTATCCGACGTCTCATTTCACGATAATTTTTTGGATGTATGTGCCATTGGATATAATATAGACTCCGGGAGCAGATCGGTTAGGAACAACTGAGCCATCCAAGCGATATATCTGCGGAGCAGATTGGCTTCTCGGATTCGGTATATACGGACATGTTTGCACGGTTTGCTCAGCATGCTCCTGAGTGCCAGCAGCATGGTATTTGGCCGTCAGTTGATATACAGCACCGACCGGAAAGCCATCAGGCATATACAGATACGAGGCATTCTCACCTTCCAAGGCTACCCCATTCTCCCACCATTGGAAATCATACAAGTCCAGATGATATCCGCTATAGGATTCCGTATATGCCGCCAGAGTATTTCCCCATTTCTGCGTAAAGATTCGGAGTGGCTGGTACAATACGGCCAGGCTGACAAACAATTGGTCGGTATAGGTATGATGAACCGTATCGCAAAATACCAAAGGCACACGATATGAGCCCGGAGATGTAGGTAGTGCCATATATATCGATTGGTCGTCTGTAGCCTCATACACCTGCCCGTCAGCACTAATCGTATGTACCTCGCCTTCATCTATTCTATAATCAATTCTGGCTTGAGGGTCACCATCACAAGCAGTGCAAACTTGGGTCAACAATGTGACACGTACCGGATAATCGGGATCGGGAGGCAATGGCGGGTCGTCAGCCGGGCACTCTCTTACTGCAAACACTATTGAATCGCTTGTATCAAATATTGGAGCGAACGAGATACTTGTCAGTTGCAATTCGGCATTGTTGCTTGATCCGGTTACGGTATTCACCGTGCATGATACAGTCTTGTCGGACGGGGCTACCCAGTCGCACGTATATATAGCAGGAGTAACGCTTGGGTATAACACACTTCCTTGTTGTTCATCGTTGATTCGTACTTCTACACGCGGCTTGCGCAGATTACTGCCCGCAGCGTATGTCATCTGCAAGCGGTATAACTGATTTTTGCTAACTTGCGCATTGCCTTTCCACACTACTTGCGGAGTTGCCGCACATGTGATAGTGGTGTCGCGCTTCGGATCGATAATGTTATTTCCGGAGCGTTGAACCGGGATGTATTGTACCGAGTCGGCTCGAATCCCTAATGTGTCGCACACCGTACTGTCAATTCGCTGAGTCTCAACCACATGGATGAGTAGCGGGAAACTATCTCGGAGCAAGGCACATCCCTCCTTGCTCACAGCCTTGACATACGCATAACCGCTATGAGCCAACTGTGCAGTGGCGTACACTTGTTCACCGGGAATAGTCGTGCCGTCAGCTAAGGTCCACTCGATGGATTCAAATAGTGCCGCATCCTGGAGAGAGAGATGTATTGTTTCACCGACAGTGTAGAACTGCTTGTCTGACTGCGGATAAAGGGCTGCCGCATTGAAGTCGGAGAAATAGCCGTACGTACATGTTCCTCCACCACCCCAATCTAACACACCCATGTGAAAGACGGTACTGTCGTTTTCGATTTGCAGATATCCGGTTCCGCTTTCGGGGCTAAGCAATTTGCTGCACCAACTCCATTCAGGTGCATCCGGAACAGGCGAGAAATCGGCGGCCGTCAGTCTGCTGGTATTTCCATTGACTGAGAAATATGCTACATACTGCGTTTTCACCACAATCAACACTTTAGGCTGTTGCGCGAACCTACGCACATACACTACTCTCGACGATCCGGTGCAATTGAGTTTGGGCAATTGTGTAGCGCCTGTTTCGCCTCCTACTCCGGTCAGTTGGAAAACCACAATCGGATGGCTGTCATCCGAGCGCAGGTAATTGACGTCAGCCGGCAGATTCATGACGCGAGTAGTACCCGTGTTTAGTACTGCCTGCGCAACTCCGTTCAGGTACATCTGCGTGTTGTCGCGCAAAGCATATACGTATAACTTCTCGTGTTCGGCTGTGTTGCGGATAGCCACATACTCCGAGCCGGCCAGATTGGTAGGCACCAACTGGTCACCGCACAGGTCTTGTCCCCACGATGCCACAGAGTCATCGGTTGAATTTACGGCTATTGGTTTGTCGGCAGAGATATGCATACCTGACATATGCGATGCACCTGAGGTGGCTTTAGCGACTACTGTATACACATCACCGCGGTTGAGAGTCACTTGCCAGGTATTGTCAGTACTATTCAGCGTCTCAACTGGGCTGGTGATATGCACTATGGTGTTATCTTCTGTCGCCAGGATCTCCACTGACGGAAAACCGCTATGGGATGTAGGCAAAGTATTTTGCATGCCTACTATAAAATCCGTTCCCAATGCATTATCCCCCTTCAGGGTATATATTTCACTGTTCGCATTTGTTTGAGCAAAATAGACAGATATATCGGCATCCGACTCTATATATACACCGTACGGCATAATCTTGCGATGCTCTGCGCGGTTAATACCGATATTACTCAGCCGTACATCTACCGTGCTGTTTGCAGGAAGCGTGAAAGTGTACGGTGCAAAATAATGGGAATCTGACGGATTAACTACTCCGGGTTGGGTTACGGTAATCGTGGCAGGCTGATTGTACGATGAAAAGCAGAGGAGCGAATATTGGGGACTCATGCTTTGGTCATGGTCATTGGTCAATGACGGTGCGGCAAACCAGAAGCGAGTTCCGATTTGCGCACTCAGCGTCAGGCTGAGAAGCAATAATACACCTATTACCAACAGTTTGCTTCTCATTGAACTACCTTTTTCTCAATATGCGAACCACGTTTGTAGATATATACTCCGGGCACATTCATTCGTTGTACTTGTTGCCCCATACTGTTATACAAGCTCTCCAGCCCGTCGTCTTCGTAATCAACATGAACTGGCGAATAATCGCAAGTCTGAAGCCGAACACCGTCCGGACGCGTAAGAACTACGGAATATATATCACCAGGTTGCAACGTCGAGGGCTCATAGATATACGCTCCTGTCTCTTCTGGCAGGAGGGTACCGTTCTTATACCACTCATACGACACAAACTCATATCCTCCGTTGTATTGCGCATTCTTAATACCTAAAATATCGTTCCAGCGCTGCGCGAATATGTCTGCACTGTATCTGATTTTCATATTGAAGGATAGCGGGAGTATATTGGCGCAACTGTCACCTTCCACGTTCACTTGCCCGTTATAGTATCCGGGTTGAACGGTGGCGGGGATGGGCACACTTACTTGGCCTTGGCTCACCGGCAGATCTTCCTGATCAAGCAATCCTCCGGCCAGAGATGCGCTGTCAAACTTTATCGTACAATATGTCGGAATATCCGAATCATTGGCAAATGGAATACTGAATGCCTGGTCACCGGCACATACTGGTGTCACTGGATCCAAAGCATAATGCTTGCGGTGTACAGCCAGTACCGTAATCGACCTAGATTGCTTCACACAACCATCTGTCTCCGTCGACAGAGTATATACACCGGGCTTACTTACTTCTATCGAAGGCGTAGTCTCACCGGTGCTCCACAGGTACGAGTCTGCCTCAATCGAACTGCTCAATTCAACCGTTGGTTCGCACAACAATGTATCACCTACAATCACTGGCGGTAAGGTATGAATAAGATGAATGGCAAGGTTAGTCAGGTCTGGTAAGATAGGTGTCAGCGATACACGGTCAATACGGAACGAGCGCCCGTCACGCGGACTCTTTACAATAATGCGTGCTGCTGCGGGCAATCCATCAGGCATATAAGACAAGGTGTATTCCGTTCCCTTGGAATTGTTAGGCACAGAAATTACTGGACTTCGCGATGAGCCCAAAGCCAATTGAACCTTGGGGGCTACAGGGTTTGTTTGTGTAGCGGTAAGATGCGCTGACAACTGATACTCAATACCGGGTAACAGATTGTCAAATAGTTGTTGCCAGACTATCATACTATCCGCAGTCGTCAGATCCACCTGCATGGTATCCCATTGGAGCATGTCATAGCCCGGGCGATAAGATAATATGGTATAAACATCCTCGGCATCCGCCAGGATCGGTAAAGAATCTGTCGTCTCTCCTGCAAGCGGCACATCGTTTTTTAGCCATGCGTACGGCGGCAAAGTGTTGGTGCGCAACGTTATGCTATCATTGGCACAGACATTCATGTGCGTAGTATCCACATCCGACAACACATTGATATAGAACACTGCCGGTGTAACATCGCATCCCTCACGATGACGACCTGTCACGGTGTACATACCCTCATCGGCTTTCGTTATTGGGCTGATAACAGGGTCCGTATCATTATGGCCGAAATCTCCGCGAGGACCGGACCACACAATATCATCAAATAACTCACCGGAATGTAAGTGCAGACGAATATTCTCGCCTTCGTAGTAATAGTCCTGATCCATCTGCACTTGCATATTCAATCCAGAGTAGTTCGAGAAGTATCCATACGAACTTGATCCGCTTCCGGAATCCAGAATACCCAAGTGGAACACGCCTTCTTTATTGGCTATATGCAATGTCCTTACCTTAGCCGACACGCTGACAGGAACACACGCAGCAAACGACCATTCCGGTGCACCGGGAACAGGCATGAACAATGAGGCCGGCAGGTCATACT
>JAFXSS010000036.1 GCA_017525455.1 Paludibacteraceae bacterium | reverse complement strand
TTCTACTCAACATCTGCAATACTTACCGCGGATACCAAACTGGGGTTGTCGGAAGGCGGTGCATTCACAACAGGCGTGACCACCGGCAAACCGCTTACGTTCACCGGTCCGAAGCGTGTGGGTGAAAATGAAGGCTTTGAACCTGGCGAGGATGAAGGGCCGGATCTTCCCGGTGAGCCTTATCCTATCGGCGACGGCGTGTGGGCAATGCTGCTGATGGCAGCGGGATACCTAATCTATCGCGTACGAACGCGCAAGCGCGAAGTAATGATATAAAACAGAAATGGGGCTCGAAAGAGTCCCGTTTCTTGTGATGGTTGGACAGGTGCGATTAAATCCGTGCATGGTTTGGAATGGGAAAAAGAATGATTTTACGCATGCGCGTGCGTTTTTTTGAAGAAAAATTTGGAAATTTGGAAAAATTTTCGTAAATTTGTGGTCGCTTTACAGATTACCCGTATGCCGTACAACAAAACGGCAAACCGTAACATGATAAATGCCAATGGGGATAATTGGTTTTGACAGCATGTAGAATAGGTATGTAAGCACGCCGAGCACTGCAGAGACGCTCGTAAATATCGTCTGTAAAACTATAACTGGCAACAACAATGTAGCTCTCGCTGCTTAAACCGAAGTACAGTAGGTTGGCTTTGTGTCAGCACAAGGTGCTGACCCGAGACGTCACTCCAAGCCGAGTCTGTGGGCTGAATGGATCAAGTGGCGCGGAAATTCACAGAATAGCATGCGCAGGCTGCGATGCGCGTGTGAATACTTAGCAGATAAGCCGGTAGTTGGTGGCTTGTGTGTTGAGGCGGGACGATAACCACGGCCAAGATAAGCGTGTAGAAAGCGTATTGATTCCTTGTTTGGACGCGGGTTCGAATCCCGCTATCTCCACTCGCCGTCGGCAACGCGGTCGCATCGGATGGCGCTAGGCGCCATATAGGCGACGCGTGCCTCGGCTTCTCCCCACCACAACTTGTTAAGTTGTGTCGGGGACCCCAGAGAGCCGCTTGGCGGCATAGAGCGCACGCGTGCCGCGGCTTCTCCCCACCGCAAACAGCCTTTGGCTTGGTTTGCGTCGGGGACTCCAGGGCTTAGGCAACTGCTGATAGCTGACTGCTGATTACTGACTACTGATTGCTAAATGAAGAATATCCGAAACTTTTGTATCATTGCCCACATTGACCATGGCAAGTCAACACTCGCTGACCGTATGCTGGAAATAACGCATACGGTAGATGTGCGTCAGATGGAGAACCAGGTGCTCGATGACATGGATCTGGAGAAGGAGCGCGGCATAACCATCAAGTCGCACGCTATACAGATGGAATACAGACCGTCTTCGACTGATGGAACACAGACAGATTCTAATTATATATTGAATCTGATCGACACTCCGGGGCACGTGGATTTCTCGTACGAGGTGAGCCGCAGTATAGCCGCTTGCGAAGGTGCTGTACTTGTGGTTGATGCTACGCAAGGTGTGCAGGCGCAAACAATCAGTAACCTGTACATGGCTATCGAGCATGACCTGGAGATTATACCCGTGCTGAACAAGTGCGACATGGACAATGCCATGCCCGAGCGCGTGGAAGATGAGATAATCGACCTGCTGGGCTGCAAGCGCGAGGAGATCATCCGCTGCTCTGCCAAAACGGGCGAGGGTGTGCCGGAGATTTTGGACGCTATCGTTGAGCGTATACCTGCGCCGAAAGGCGATCCTGAAGCACCGCTGCAATGTCTGGTGTTTGACTCGGTGTTCAACTCGTTCCGAGGCATAATCGCATACTTCAAGGTAGTGAACGGCACGATGCATACGGGCGACCGTGTGCGCTTCGTTAACACTGGCAAAGAATATGATGCCGACGAGATAGGCGTACTCAAACTCGATATGGCTCCGCGCAAGCAGATCAGTGCCGGCAATGTGGGATATATTATTTCCGGCATCAAGACGAGCACCGAAGTCAAGGTGGGCGATACGATCACTCACGTGGCACGCCCGTGCGACAAGGCTATAGCGGGCTTTGAGGAAGCCAAACCGATGGTGTTTGCCGGCGTATATCCGATAGAGGCGGAGGATTATGAAGACCTGCGCGCATCGCTGGAGAAACTGCAACTGAACGACGCCAGCCTGACGTTCCAACCCGAATCGTCGATGGCACTGGGATTCGGTTTCCGCTGCGGCTTCCTGGGGCTGCTGCACATGGAGATTGTGCAGGAACGACTGGACCGCGAGTTTGATATGGATGTGATAACCACCGTGCCGAACGTAAGTTACAACGTCTATACCAAGGACGGCCGTATGACCGAGGTGCATAACCCTGCGGGTATGCCCGACTTGACGGAGATTGACCATATTGAAGAACCGTATATACGTGCTTCGGTTATCACCACGGCGGATTATATTGGCCCGATCATGACGCTATGTCTGGGCAAACGCGGCGAACTGGTCAAGCAGGAATATATATCCGGCAACCGTATGGAACTGCTGTTTGATATGCCGCTGGGCGAGATAGTGATTGACTTCTACGACAAGCTGAAATCCATCAGCAAGGGCTACGCGTCGTTCGACTGGCATATGAACGGTTTCCGCCCGTCTAACCTCGTCAAACTTGATATATTGCTCAACGGCGAACAGGTGGATGCACTGTCCACACTTACGCACCGCGACAATGCCGTGGACTTCGGTCGCCGTATGTGCGAGAAGCTCAAGGAACTGCTACCGCGTCAGCAGTTCGATATAGCTATCCAGGCAGCTATCGGTGCGAAGATCATTGCCCGCGAGACGGTGAAACAGGTGCGCAAGGATGTGCTGGCCAAGTGCTACGGCGGCGACGTGAGCCGTAAGCGCAAACTGCTGGAGAAACAGAAGCGAGGCAAGAAACGTATGAAGCAGATAGGTAACGTCGAGGTGCCGCAGAAAGCATTCCTCGCCGTGCTGAAACTGGATTGACAATAGTACTTAAACTATATACCAAACAATAATCTCGATACAGATTATGCAATTACTACTCCAGATTATCACACTCATCGGTTCCGTAGCGATGCTGATGTACGGAATGAAAGTGATGAGTGAAGGCCTGCAAAAGATGGCAGGTAGCAAACTGAGTAATGTGCTCGGCACGATGACCACCAACCGGTTCTCGGGCGTGCTGACGGGCGCATTCATCACGGCGGCTGTACAATCGTCAACGGCAACAACGGTGATGACGGTAAGTTTTGTGTCGGCAGGCATATTGTCGCTGGCGCAGGCCATATCCGTGATTATGGGTGCGAACATCGGAACGACGTTCACGGCATGGATCATGGTGCTGGGCGGTAGTTCGTTTGACATGCGTCTGGTGGTGTATGCAACCATCGTTCTGGCTGTAGCGCTAATCTATACGAAGAAAAATGCCAACCTGGGCGATTTCCTGATTGGTCTGTCGCTGATGCTGCTGGGCTTAACCACGCTGAAGATCAATGCCACCGAGATGAAGCTCGACCAGATTGATGCTGTCCGTAACTTCTTTGACTCAACATCCAGCTGGGGATATGGCAGTTACTTCCTGTACCTGCTGGTAGGCGGAATACTGACATTTGCCGTACAGTCGTCAGCAGCAATCATGGCTATCACGATGACGCTGTGCTCGGTTGGCGTGCTGCCGATAGATATGGGCATATCGCTGGTGCTTGGCGAGAACATAGGTACAACCATCACATCCAACATCGTGGCTCTGTCCGCCTCTGTTCAAGCTCGCCGCGCTGCTATGGCGCACTTGGTATTCAACCTGTTCGGCGTGGTTTGGGTGCTGATAGTGTTCCGTCCGTTCGTAGGATTAGTGTGCAAACTGTGGGATATACCTTTCGAGCCGGGCATACGTCCTGAACACGGCTTGTCGCCCGAGAAGTTGAGCGCAATACTGGCTACATTCCACACAACGTTCAACGTAATCAATACCTGCATACTGATAGGCTTCATTCCGCTACTGGAGAAACTGGTATGCCTGATTATCCCGTCGAAACCCGAGGGCGACGAAGATTCGACCCTGAAGTTCATAACCGGCGGCCTGATGTCAACATCCGAGCTTTCGATTATGCAGGCTTGGCATGAGATACACGTGTTCGGCGTGCATACGCGCAGGATGATAGATATGGTCAGCGACCTGTACCATACGACCGAAGAGCAGGATTTTGTTAAGATCTATTCGCGCATCGAGAAGTACGAAGGTATATGCGACAGAATGGAAGTGGAGATAGCCGCGTACCTGAACCAGGTAGCCGACGGTCGTCTGTCCGATCAGTCAAAACACGAGGTACACAAGATGTTGCGTATAATAAGCGAGCTGGAGTCGGTAGGCGATGCCAACTTCAACCTGTCGCGATACATATCGTACCGCCATCGTGACCGCCTGCCATATACCGAGGAGCAGAATAGAAACATCGAAATGATGGAGTCCTTGCTCGCCCAGGCAGCTAACAAGATGGTGGATGCACTGGACAAAGTACATATATCCGAAAGCGAGTTTGTGGAGATGATGCGTATCGAGACGGAGATCAATAACTTCCGTGACGACCTGAAGGCTGAGAACACGCTGAACGTAACCGGACATGTCTACGACTATCTGACAGGTGTCAACTATATGGATACGATATCCGAATTTGAGAAGATGGGAGACTATATCATCAATGTGGAGGAGGCTATATATGAGAAAAAGCACGACAAATAAATGATTTTTGTTTCCTTTTGGCATCTTTGCGTTTTTTATTCGGTCAATATGGTCACCATAACTCCCTCATAAGAAAACACAAATCTATCCAAAACGAAATCAGAAATCGGCTATTGTCCCTCACAGGAAGATCCGAAATCAGACTGGTAGTGCAAAACAAATACAAAGAAAAGAAATCTTATAATCAAATATCATAATGAACAATTTGGTAAACCGTCATATCGGGCTGAGTGAAGCCGATAAACAGCAGATGCTGCAAGCCCTGGGCGTAGGCTCAGAGGATGAACTGATCAAGCAGGTTATGCCGGCAGATATATTGCTGCCGGAGGACAAACGCCCGGATATAGATGCCATGACCGAGCAAGAACATCTGAACTCTATGCACGAGTTGCAGATGCAGAACGATTGCCGCCGCACATATATCGGTCGCGGCTGGTATGGCACTCTCACACCCGCCGTCATCACCCGCAATGTTCTGGAGAACCCCGTGTGGTACACATCGTACACACCGTATCAGGCTGAGATCTCGCAGGGTAGGTTGGAGGCATTGTTTGCCTTCCAGACCGTGATTAGCGACCTGACGGGTCTGCCCCTGGCCAACTGTTCGCTGCTGGACGAAGCCACAGCGGCTGCCGAGGCCGTGACGATGATGCGTAACCTGCGCAGCCGGCAGCAAGTGAAAGATGAGGTAAAGAAAGTTTTTGTGGACGCAAAGATATTTGCAAACACCTTATCAGTCATGCGTACGCGCGCGAAAGGTCAAGACATCGAACTGGTGGTAGGTGATTATGCGGCGTTCGTGCCGAGTGCCGAGTACTTCGGCGCTATTGTGCAACTGCCCAATGCCGACGGATCGATAGAGGATTATACGTTGTTTGTGGACGACTGCCGTGCTGCAGGACTGAAGGTGGCTGTGATAGCCGATCTGATGGCACTATGTCTGCTCAAGCCGCTGGATGCTGACATCATCTGCGGCACAGCGCAGCGCTTCGGATTACCGATGGGCTTTGGCGGACCGACCGCCGGATATATGGCTACGCGTGACGAATACAAACGCGAACTGCCAGGACGAATAATCGGATTGAGCAAGGATATGTATGAGCGTCCGGCTTACCGCCTGGCATTGCAGACGCGCGAGCAACATATCAAACGCGAGAAAGCCACATCTAACATCTGTACCGCCGAGGCACTGTCGGCAATGATGGTGGCGTTCTATGCCGAGTATCATGGTGCAGAAGGATTGCGTAAGATTGCCGAGGGCATACACGGCAAGGCAGTCTATCTGAGCGAGATGCTGCAGGCATACGGTTATACGCAGGAGAACAACGAGTTCTTCGATACACTGAAGATCTACCTGCCTGACAATGTGAGCTTAGCCGACCTGAAGGCTGCGGCTGAAGAGGCGGAGATCAATCTGTACTATGCCCCCGAAGGATGGGTAGGTCTGTCGCTGGATGAGACGGTGACCGTAGATGATATGAATGACCTGGCAGAACTGTTTGCCGGACTGGTGGACGGCATGGCTATGCCTATCGATGACGAATCGGCGTTCGATGGATTGTGGGCAATCGACGAGAGCCGTGTTCGCGAAGCGGATTATCTGCAGGCAGAGGTATTCCAAAAGTATCATACTGAAACGGAAATGATGCGTTACATGCATCGTCTGGCACGTAAGGATATCAGCCTGACGCACTCGATGATTCCACTCGGCTCGTGCACAATGAAACTTAATCCTGCTGCGGCTATGCTGCCTATCACCTTCCCGGGTTATCTGGCCGTACATCCGCTTGCTCCGGCAGAACAGGTGCAGGGCTATATAGCTATCGAGGAAGAACTGAAACAGATGCTTTGCCAAATCACCGGCTTTGATGCCTGCACCCTGCAGCCTACATCCGGTGCGGCAGGTGAATATACCGGCTTGGTGGTTATACGTGCCTGGCTGGCTGAACATGCTCCCGAACGCAAGGTGCTGCTTATACCGGCATCTGCCCATGGCACGAACCCGGCATCTTGCGTACAGGCAGGATTTGAACCGATGGTAGTGCGTTGTGACGAACAAGGCAACACCGATATGCAGGACTGGCGCGCCAAGGCCGAGGAGAACAAAGACCGACTGGCTGGTTGTATGATTACGTATCCCTCCACCCACGGTATATTTGAGAGCGCTATCCGCGAGATGTGCCAAATCATCCACGACAACGGCGGATTGGTATATATGGACGGCGCGAACATGAATGCGCAGATCGGTTACACTTGTCCGGCATATATCGGCGCGGACGTGTGCCACCTGAATCTGCACAAGACCTTTGCATCGCCTCACGGCGGTGGCGGACCGGGTGCAGGTGCTGTGTGCTGCAATGCCCGTCTCAAGGCTTATCTGCCTGCTGACGATGCCAACCGCGTATCGTCGGCATTATACGGTAATGCCAATATGTCGCTCATAGCCTATGGTTACATCCGCATGATGGGCGGCGAAGGCCTGCGCAAAGCGACAGCCGCCGCTATTCTATCCGCCAACTATATGGCCGCCAAACTCAAGGATGCTTACGGCATCGTATATACCGGCGCTAACGGACGTGTCGGGCATGAGTTGATACTCGACTGCCGGCAGTTCCACGCTGCAGGTATAACCGAGGCAGATATAGCCAAACGACTGATGGATTATGGCTATCATGCACCGACATTGTCATTCCCCGTCCACGGCACACTGATGGTGGAGCCTACGGAGAGTGAGTCGCTGGCCGAACTTGACCGGTTCATCGGAGCATTGCTCAGCATCCGTCAGGAGATAGCCGAGGTGGAGAGCGGTGCTGCTGATCCGAAAGACAATGTGCTGGTGAACGCACCGCATCCTGAATATGAGGCAGTGGCCGACGAGTGGAATCACCCGTATTCGCGCTCGAAAGCAATCTATCCGACAGCCGATGTGGCAGCCAACAAGTTCTTTGTGCCGGTGGCTAAAGTAGATAACGGCTTTGGCGACCGTAACCTGGTAGCACGCTTCGCTTAACCCCGACATATCGAAATATCGACATATCGTAAATCTGTTAAACCATGCCCTACAAACTGGAAAAATTCTATTCTGCCAA
Source organism: Paludibacteraceae bacterium (assembly GCA_017525455.1). Classification (GTDB taxonomy): domain Bacteria; phylum Bacteroidota; class Bacteroidia; order Bacteroidales; family Paludibacteraceae; genus Colicola. The sequence continues at coordinate 17,081 of JAFXSS010000036.1, read as the reverse complement.
GCCGGTAATCCTGATTAAGGAGTACCTGCTCATCATGTTGTGTACCATTCCGTATGCTATTGTGGTGAACCATATTCTGGTGCCGCATGCTATTGTAGGCGGCGGGTTGACGGGTTTCTGCGAGATTATCTATTTCGCCTCGCATCGTACTATACCTATCTGGGCATCGTCGGCTACACTGAATATCCTGCTGCTGATAACGGCCTATTTCACCGTGGGTAAACGCTATGTGTTCCGAACTTTGTACGGAGTATTCTGGCTGACATTCTGGCTGAAGGTTATCCCGGTTCTGGATGTGCCAATCATCACCGATCCGTTTATGGCAGTTGTGCTGGGCGGTATATTCAACGGCACGGCGTTGGGACTGGTGTTCTTGAACAATGGCTCGACCGGCGGTACGGATATCGTAGCGATGATAGTGAACAAGTATCAGCACCTGCCCATGGGACGTGTGTTGCTGATGTGCGATATAGTTGCTATCTCCTGCGGTTATTTTCTGCCGGAAGTTCGCAGTCTGGAGAAAGTGCTGTTCGGCTTGTGCTATACATTTATCAGTTCGACGGCTGTGGACTGGATCATGAACAGGATGCGTCAGTCGGTGCAGTTCTTCATATTCTCGAAGAAGTACAACGAGATAGCCGAAGCCATCATCCACGAGGTGCATCGCGGTGTGACATATCTGGATGCCGAAGGCGGATACTCCGGTCAGCCGTATAAGGTAATCACGACCGTTGCCCGTCAGCATGACTCGGCTAAGATTTTCCGCATCGTGCGTGAGATTGACCCGGCTGCGTTCGTGACGCAATCTCAGGTTCGCGGTGTGTTTGGTGAGGGCTTCGATAGATTGAATGAAACTCGTTAATTACCAACCAATTAAATATTAACAATTATGAATGTAACATGTCAAGAACTGCGCAATCGCGCATGGAACTCCCTGACGGGAAAGTATTGGGCAATCGTCCTGATGATTCTGATTTTCTCTCTTATTTCGGGAGCCGCAAGTAGTGTAACTGCCGGTGTATTATCGTTGCTGACACTGCCTATTGGTTATGCCATTAGCGTAGCTATTCTTAATGTGTCCCGTACCCAGGCTGACCCTCAGATTGAGAGCCTGTTCACGGTGTATCGTGACAACTTCCTGAAAGCGTTCCTTGTTCCTTTTTTGCAGGGATTGTTTATTCTCCTGTGGTCGCTGCTGCTGATCATCCCGGGTATCATCATGGCTTATGCCTATTCGATGGCCATCTATGTAGCTAATGATAATCCCGAGTTGTCAGCTATGGATGCAATCCGCAAGAGTAGGGAGTTGATGGACGGTCATAAGTGGGATCTGTTTGTACTGGATCTGTCGTTCATCGGCTGGATCCTGTTGTGCCTGCTGACCTGTGGTATCGGTTTCATCTTCCTGGCTCCGTATATGGAGATGGCTCATGTAGAGTTCTATCGCGAACTCGTTGACAAGCAAGTCGAGGAAGCTCAAGTTGTTAGCGAGTAAATCCGCAGGGTAAGAGCAATAGCTTTTCCCCGGAATAGCTTTAAGTCAATGTAGTATCATCCGACAGTATGAATAAGTCATTACACGAACAGTTGTATGGCGGGCATTACGGTCAGACGCCCATAAAGACGGCAGTGGAATATGTAGTTATCCTGCTGGCTATGTTCCCTATGGCGATGATTGTCAATTGGATAATCCTGCCTCAGAACATTGTATCCGGTGGATTGACGGGCATATGTGCCATCATCTACTATGCCACCAGCGGCATGTTCCCCGAGACGTTTGCTATGTATGGCGGTTCAATACCGGTCTGGCTGACTACATTGGTATTCAATATCATATTGCTGGCGATAGCGTATTTCACCGTGGATTGGCGCTTCTGCCTTCGTACGTTGTTTGGTACGCTATTGCTGGCGATGTGGTATCGCGTTATACCTATCCGCGAAACTCCGTTGATTGACGATCCGGTGTCGGCATGTATAGTAGGTGGCCTGGCGTTTGGCGTAGCCCTGGGCATCGTAATGGCTAACAACGGTTCGTCGGGCGGAACGGATATAGTGGCAAAAGTAGTGCATCACTACCGCGATATCTCCCTGGGACGGGTAATGATCATCTGCGACCTGATAATCATAGCCTCGTCGTACATGTTGCCGTTACCTGACAAGTTCGTGTACGACGGTATAACGCCGCAGGAGATTGCCGACTTCAAAACCCGGCGAATATTGTACGGCTTGTGTATGACCGTATCGTATACGCTATCGGTAGATACGATGATGAGCCACCTGAGGCGTTCGGTACAGTTCTTCATCTACTCGCAGAACCATTATGCCGAGATTGCCACAACTATCAATAACTCCGTCAACCGCGGAGTAACTATTCTGGACGGCACAGGCTGGTACTCCAAGCAGCCGATGCACGTAGTAAGTGTGCTGGCGCGTCGCCACGAGGCACAACAGATAATGCGTATCGTACGCGACATCGATCCCAACGCCTTTGTCAGCCAGGCCAACGTATCCGGCGTGTTTGGCAAAGGATTTGATACTTTTACGCAATAGATACATTAGTGGTACGAATCAATATATCAAAATGCAAACTAAAACATTCATGACTATGGAATATGGCTATTCTTCGTTATTGAAAGTGCAGTTGCAGACTCGCATAGTATCTCTTGTACTGGTTATGCTTCTGCTTGCGTCATTGCAGCCGGTGCATGCCGACGGAGATCTTGTTCCCGGTTCGTTCATCGCGCGTCAGTCGCAGACTCTCGTGTGTTGGCAGGGATTTGTGCAACTCAAGCAGGTGGCATCTGTCGAACCCGCCAAGGGAGGATGCGGCAGTCTCCACTATCTGGTAGTGCAATTTGGCTACGATGAAAACGGCCAGCCCGTCCCGTTGGATACACTGGGACAGACCAATAATGCTGCTGAGTTCCTGTCTTGGTACAACAACCATTGGATAGAAGGTGACTCGGTGGGCGATTTCAGTTTGCATGTGTATGTTCGCGACAGCGGTTGTGAGCCCGATTGGCAACCAACCGGCGAACTGCCATACAGCGTGATGCCGGAGTTCAGCCCGGGCATAATCGGATTGCCGGACAACAATGATCCTAACGTACGTGATACCGTATATCTGAAAAACGGCAAAGTGTATGTGAGCGTACCCTCATTTGCACCGGCATCCGGTGGTAGTGGTGTATATCACTACGAATGGCTGCGCGGTGTGAAGAAGATAGGATTTGAGGAATCGTTGACCAATTACAAGATTACCACTCCCGGATACGTGCGACTGCGCCGAAATGTTAAGGACTCCGTCAGTTGCAATGTGGCAATCTCCAAGGGCGTGTATCAGTTGAAGGTGTATGAAGAACTGATGCTGGGCGCCATCGAAGTGGAGAATACACCGGGATATGACAGCAAGATATATTGTTCGCTTGTAGAGGCTTTGGCCGATACTATCTTCGCCACTCCGGCCTCCGGCGGTTCGGGCAGTTACCTCTATCAGTGGTATGTGATGATCGGCACAACAGTTACACCTATAGCCGGAGCCACAGGGTGTAATCTGCCGCTGGCTATGGTGTTTGGCGGAACAACAGCTGTGCCTGATGGGCAAGATTACGTATTTATCCGCAAGGTGAAAGATGACACCCATTTTACCGAATTCAGTGAGTCCGACAATCGCCAGATAGTACACAAGATGCAGGATTTCAACGGCTGTATTGATGGATATGTGCATAACAAGTTCGGCGTGATGCTGTATGTGGATAACAACCCTGATAACCACGAAGCCGTAGATGGTACGAAGTTGCACTTCAAGAGTTATCAGTGGTATAAGAATTGTCTGCCCGTGGAAGGCCAAACCGAGCAGTATTATTCCGAGGACGGTCAGCAACTGGATGGTATATACACCGTAATAATGACGGCAGATGACGGCAGAGAGTACCTGTCGTGTCCTATTGAACTGCATCCGGCAAGTGCGCCTGCGGCAACATCAGCAGCCTCGGCGGTGGTTTATCCGGTACCTGTAGAAGCCTGCAGGCCTGTGGTGATTACATGTCCCGGCGGCAAGGCGGATATATATTCCTACACCGGTGATGTGGTGAATCATGTAGCTTGTCCCGGTCAGAACGTAACCATATCTGCTCCCTGTTCACCGGGCATCTACTACGTAAGTATTACCGGCGATGACGGGGCGGTGCGGACAGAAAAACTGATTGTGAAATAATAACGGGAGGACACAGCAATGAACAAACAACTGATCACACTGATTATCCTCCTGCTTAGCACAACGCTATTCGCAAAACAATATCCAGACTCGGTGCGTGTAGCATCGGATGCAGAGTACCGGATCATTCAAGGCTTGAACATCGATATATCCGGTGGATTCGGTTTCGGCGGGTTTGGATTTACACCGATGTTCGGCCATAGGCAGGCTGATGCTCACACGTTGAACGCCAATGTTTTTCCGTTGTGGAACGGGGCGATAGGCATCAACTATTACTTCCTGCCCTGGTTGGGTGTAGGTACCGGTGCACAACTCTCCAACTATGCCAATAAGTCGTCAGTAGCCTGGGGCTGGGATTATTCTGCCACCGACGCTCAAGGCGACAAATATACCTTCACTGCCAAACCCGTTGGCATTGAGGAGAAGCAAGAGATCTATATGGTAGAAATACCTCTGACCTTGCGATTCAGGGCAATCAAGCGTGATGTGGGTTTCCATAGTGCATTGGGTGTAAAATTCGGTATACCTGTCAAGGATTATTACCGGTCAAGTGGTGGAACGATACATAACCAAGTGTATTACAAGGATTTCGACCTGCTGCTGGATAAGAGTATAACGGGTGTGTTGGAGGATATAACAGTAAATGCAGCACAGCAAAAGATCACCGGTTTGTCCAAGTTCAACTGCGGTGCATATGCCGAGATAGGTATGCTTTTCCGCGTGCATCAGCGTATAGACCTGCTGCTGGCAGTGGCTGGTACGTACTACATGAACGATATGATGAAGGGCGCAACTGCTAATCCGCTGGGCTTCAATGACCCATCGTTGCCGACCGATTATTACCCATCGCCTTTCACATCGGCTTACAACGGCGTGCTGAGCAGTAATGAGGTGCAACAACTCCATCCGTGGAATGTGCAACTGAAACTTGGATTGTCCATCAATGCCGGAAAGACGTTTGCCCAGCGTGCGTATGATGATCCCGAGTGGGCTGCACGCATGTCGGCTTGTGCAGCCAAACGTGCCGGCCAAACTGCGCAAGAAACAGTTGAACCTGCTGAGACGGCTGCAGAAATTCAGGAGCCTAATGCCGATTCACTTGAGGCTGCGCGTGTTGCCAAGGAGGCTGCCCGTGCCGAGGAAGCAGCACGATTGGCTGATGCAGAGAGAAGGGCTGCAGAAGCAAAGGCAATAGAAGCAGCTAAGGCAGCAGAGACCGCCAGATTGGCTGAAGAGCAAAAAGCCAAGGAAGAGGCTAGGGCTAAAGAGGAGGCTGAGCGAGCCGCTATTCAACGCGACGTACAGACGCTGACTCAAACCAAGGTGTCGGCATATAAACTGAATTCATGCGAACTGTCGGAACAGAGCAAGGCTGAGTTGGATCATGCGGCCGAAGTACTGTCGCGACATGCCGATTGGACGATAGAGGTGCGCGGCCACTGCTGCGATCTGGGGTCGCCGAGCGCGAACAACAAGGTAGGCAAGGAGCGTGCTCTTGAAGCGAAGAAGTACCTGGTGAAGAAAGGTGTGGATGCCAGTCGCATTACCGTAACCAGTATGGGTAGCTCGCAGCCGCTCGTGCCGAATGACTCGCCGGAGCATAGAGAGCAGAACCGCCGTGTGGAGATCGTGATTAACAAGTAATGCTCTGAATAGTCAGAAAACAACAGGAGTAGCTCGATGAGTTACTCCTGTTGTTTTGGATATATTCGCTCTATCTTTTGCGAACGGTTACTTGTACATAAATCGCTTGATGGACTTCTTCGGGGTTTTCTCGAAAGGTTCGTCTTTCAGTTCGATATCCGATACTTGTGAGTAACCCGGAATGAGTTTGTTGAGTTTGGCTACGTTCTGCTTCATCAGTTCGCGCAAGTCATCAATACTCATCTTGCGGGAAGTCTGCTCGTCGGGAAAGACGAGACCAACCAATCGGCCTTCGCGCTCCACAATGATTGATTCGCCTACACCCTCCAGATTGTTGAGTTTGTCCTCAATCTCCTCAGGATAGATGTTTTGGCCTGATGCACCAAGGATCATAGTCTTGTTTCGTCCCTTGATGAAGATGTTCTTATGCTTATCCATGCATCCGAGATCACCAGTTCGCATCCATCCGTCATCGGTAAAGGCTGCTATAGTAGCCGCTTCGTTTTTGTAATAACCCATCATTACATTCTCGCCGCGAACAAGAATCTCGCCTACACCGTATTGGTTGGGATGATCAATCATCACTTCCATATTCGGCACAGGCACTCCGCCTGAGTGTGCAACAAAGTATTTAGGCGGGTTGCCGCCGATGAGCGGTCCGCACTCCGTCATGCCGTAGCCGACAGAGATAGGGAACTTAATCTCCTTCATACAAGCCTCTACGTCCGGACTGATGGGGGCCCCGCCGCAGATGAAATAGCGCAGTTCACCGCCGAAGGCCTTGGTGAGCGCTTTGCGTACCTTGCGACGAATCATCGGGCCGGTGAGAGGAATGCGCCAGAAGAACTTGATCACCTTGCGCGAGAGCAGCGGGTTGATGTTCTTCTTGTAGATCTTCTCAATAACCAAAGGAACGGTTACTACAATATACGGCTTGACATCCTCCAATGCTTTGAGCAGGATAGACGGAGTAGGACTCTTAGTCAGGAAATAGATATGTGTGCCGCAGCAGAGCGGGTAGAGAAATTCACAAACCTGACCGAACATGTGTGCTAGAGGCAGCATCGAAACGAGACGTTGTCCCGGATCGACGGGTAGCATAGACATGCCTGTCTCTACATTGTTGCTGAGCGAGCGTCCGTTGAGCATCACGCCTTTGGGCGATCCCATGGAGCCGGAGGTATAGTTAATCAGGCACATAGCGTCCGGATCCAGATCAAAGCGGAAATCCTCTGCCGTTATGCCGCGCGGATAGAGTTTGCGGAATGAAGCCTCCAATTGGTCGGCATCGGGGACATTTTCTTCATCCTTGGCGCGCAGGCAACTCCAGTCAGCCAGATTGACAGCAGCCTCAATGCCTGATAAAGGTTGTGCAGACAAATCTTTCCACACATACGGTCCTACAAACAACAGTTTGGAGTCGGAGTGTGAGAGCAGGTGGTCGATATCTTCCGCCTTGAAGTCCTGCAGGATAGAAACGACAACAGCCTTGTAGGACATGATAGCCAGATAGGCAACCGCCCAATTGGCGCAGTTGCGTCCGCAAAGGGCAATCCTGTCGCCTTCCTTGATACCTAGCAATTTGAATAACTGGTGCAAGCGAAGGATGGTAGCCGCCATCTCGCCGAAAGTGTATTGCTGCTCCTCGCCGTAATCGGACAATGCAATGTCATTCCATTGGCGGGAAGCGATGTTGCTTAAGTATGTGAAATAGTGTTGGTTCATTCTTTGTAAATTACGAGTAGTAAAGTTAAGACAAGTCAAGCATTCGTTGAATGGGAATAATGGCTTGTTTTGCAATAGTCGGATCGACGTTTACTTCGGGCGCTTCATTGCGCAGGCAGTTGTACAACTTCTCCAGCGTAACCATGCGCATATATTCACACTCGTTGCACATACAACCAATATGCTGATCCGGAGCGAGCGATTCGCCTTCGGTCACTTCGGGCGGAACGGGCAGGAAGAGTGCCTCCGGGCATGCTTTCTGCATCTCGTGGAGCACGCCGGTCTCGGTAGCGATGATGAACTTGCGTGTGTCGGGATGCGACTTGACGTAGTTGAGCAGCGCTTGCGTTGAACCGATAACATCGGAGATCGTGAGAATCGCCTGTTTGCACTCGGGGTGAGCAAGTACGGGCGCATCAGGATGTTCGCGCTTGAGCGCAATGAGTGCTTCCACGCTGAAGCGTGAATGCACGTGACACGCGCCGTCCCAGATAGCCATCTCGCGACCTGTCATCTGGCTGATGTAGTGCCCGAGATTATGATCCGGTCCGAACAATACAGGCTGGTCGGCAGGGATAGACTGTACAATCTTCAGAGCGTTGGAGGAGGTGACTACAATATCCGTCAGCGCCTTGACATCGGCAGAGGTGTTGACGTAAGATATAACCTTGTATCCAGGGTGTGCATCTTTCCACGCCTTGAGATCAGCTGCCTTGCAACTATCCGCCAGCGAGCAGCCGGCATTCACGTCGGGGATAAGCACTTTCTTGTCCGGGCAGAGGATCTTGGCAGTCTCTGCCATAAAATGTACGCCACAAAGAACGATGATATCCGCGTCAGTCTTGGCGGCTTTTTGCGCCAAGGCAAGCGAGTCGCCGATGAAATCTGCTACTTCCTGCACCTCTGGGCGCTGGTAGTAATGCGCCATGATTACGGCGTTCTTCTGTTTCGCCAACTCGCGGATGGCTTTTGCTAATTCTATGTTTGTCATATTTCTCTAAACTCTAAGCTCTAAACTCTCTACTCTCACTCCCCTCTCGTGAAGGGAGCCGGAGGGGTGTCCCTCAACTATAAAGGCTCTCGTGCAGTATCTCCGAAACTGTCGGGTGGGGGAATATCACTTGTTGCATCTCAGCCACTGTATAACCCATGCGTACGGCAAACGAGGCTGCTGCGATAAATTCCGATGAAGGATTACCTATCAGGTGTGCTCCCAAGACGGTGTGGTTGCGTTTGTCCACAAGGAGTTTGCATAATCCGGTCTCGCCGTCATTCTCCGCCATGAATCGTCCGGAGAAAGTCATGGGCAGTTTCTTTACTTCGTAAAAGGCTTCTATTCCTCCGGCTTTGGCAATGCCTGCTGCGCCTTCCATCTCGGTGTAGAAATCATGCACCTGCTGTTCGGTCAGTCCAACAGAGGCAATCTCGGGATTGGTATAAACGACCGAAGGAATAGCGTTGTAAGCGATGCGTTGCAGCGGAATCTGCTTGAGCATGCGACCTACAGCCACTTCAGCCTGACGCGAGGCAACGTGAGCGAGCATAACCTTGCCGGTGACATCGCCGCAGGCAAACACATTCGGCAAGTTCGTCTTCATGAAGTCATCCACCACGATAGCACCGCGGTTGAGTTCGATATCTTTGAGCGCTTCAAGTCCCTTGAGATTAGCGCGGCGACCGACGGAAACGAGAATCTTGTCCGCCTCATAGGTCTCGCCGCCTGCTGTGACTTTGTTGCCGTCGATGGATTCTACTTTGGTAGAAGTGAGAATGTTGATGCCGGATTTGCGGTACTTGTCGAGCAGAATCTGCACAACCTCCTGATCCAGGTTCGGCAGGATGGTAGGCATGGCTTCGATAACCGTGACAGGAATGCCCAATTCGTGATAGAGCGTGGCAAACTCCATGCCGATTACTCCTCCGCCTACAATAATAATGGATGCGGGCAGTTCGGCAGCGGCGAGTGCATCGGTGCTGTCCCAGATTGCAGGATTATCCTGTATGCCGGGAATAGGCGGAACGAAGTTCGTTGAGCCCGTGCAGATCATCAGGTTCTCAGCCTCATAGGTTTCGCTGTTGCAGGAGATGGTAACTTGTGCATCCGTGCGGCTGCTGACAGCGGCTGAACCGTTGACAATGGTGCAATGCTCGTTGTTCAGGCGCTGGCGAATGCCTGCAACCAGTTTGCGCACGACGATGGTCTTGCGTTTTTGCATGGCGGCGAAATCAAAGGTTACGCTGCTGGCAGTAACACCGTACTTCTGCGCGTGCATAGCGTTATAATACTGCTTGGCGCCGTAAAGGAGCGATTTGGTAGGGATACAACCTACATTGAGGCATGTGCCGCCAAGGGCAGTTTGCTCAAACAGGATAACATCCTTGCCGGCTTTGGATGCGAGTTCGGCTGCCGTATATCCGGCAGGACCGCCGCCTATGATTGCTAAAAAGTATCTCATGTCGTATTCTTAATAGGGATTTTGGAATTTTATGAGGCAGATTTGGGCTTTTCTGTTGAGGGAGTTCGGGGTCCCTACAAGTAACACGTGGTGGGGTGTCAGTTATGTGGAACATAATGACCGAAACAAAAGCGCAAAGATGTCCATAAAAGCCAAAATTAGCAGGACTCAAACTGGCGGAGGAAACGAACGTCGTTCTCGGAGAACAGACGCAGATCCTTGACGCGGTACTTGAGGTTCGTGATACGCTCTACACCCAAACCGAAAGCATAGCCGCTATATACCTTGGAATCAATGCCGCAACTCTCCAGTACATTGGGATCAACCATACCGCAGCCGAGAATCTCAACCCAACCTGTACCTTTGCAGAAACTGCAACCCGTACCGCCGCAGATGTTACACGATATATCCATCTCTGCGCTGGGTTCGGTGAACGGGAAATATGACGGGCGCAAGCGAATCTTCGTTTCAGGTCCGAACAATTCCTTTGCCAAATAGAGCAGAACCTCGCGCAGGTCGGCAAAACTGACGTTCTTATCGATGTACAGGCCTTCGATCTGATGGAAGAAGCAATGTGCTCGTGCGCTGATAGCCTCGTTGCGATACACGCGGCCCGGACAAAGCACGCGGATAGGCGGCTTCTGCTGGGTCATGACGCGCGTCTGCACGCTGGAAGTATGCGTGCGGAGCAGGATGTCGGTAGGCTTTTGCACACCGGGTTCCTTCTCGATGAAGAATGTATCCTGCATGTCGCGTGCGGGATGTTCGGGTGCAAAGTTCAGCATGCCGAACACGTGTTGGTCATCTTCAACTTCCGGTCCGTCAGCCACAACGAATCCGATTCGCGAGAAGATGTCGATAATCTCTTCACGCACCAAAGACAGCGGGTGACGTGTGCCGAGTGCAATAGGGTCGGGCGTACGGGTGAGGTCAGGTTTGTCCTGCAACTGCGTAGCCTGCTCAAACTGTTCGCGCAGAGCGTTCATACGCTCGGTGGCTTTGTCCTTGAGAGCATTGAGCTGTGCGCCTAACTCCTTCTTCTGCTCGTTGGGGACATTGCGAAACTCGGAGAAGAGCGATGCGATCTCACCTTTCTTGCTCAGATACTTGATGCGCAATGCCTCAAGTTCGTCGGCATTGGTGGCATTCATACATTCGATTTGGCTCAGTAAGCCGGATATACGTTCACTTATGGTCATATGTGTGTATTTATTTTCAAAACCGTGTTGGCAAAAACATTTGCCGCACATAAAAACGTACAAAGTTACAAAAAAATATTGAAAAATGCAAATATTTTTAACTAAATGAAACAATATTCGTAAAACGTGCAATTGTGGCAAGGATTTTGTCGTATTAAATTTGCAAAAGCGAAAAAGAAATTATATCTTTGTAGCGTAATTTGGAATAATGTGCACATACGTCGTGTGTTAACATCCATGTTCCTCTGCGTTTGTGCCCTTGCACAAGCGCAGTTGGATGCGCCCGTGAGTTACTCCTCATCGGACTCTATGGTCATGCTTGGCGATGGCACAGCGTTCCTGCACGGCAAAGGCGTGATCAACTACAAGACGATGGAGCTGGATGCTGAATTTATCCGTATGAAATCCGACAGTTCGACGATCTATGCCGTGGGCGTGTATGATACGTTGCGCGAAGAATGGGTAGGTAAACCGGTGTTTAAGGACGGAAAAGATAGTTACGAATCCGGTGAGATAACCTACAACATCAAGACGCAGAAAGGTTTCATACGTAATGTGGTGACTGAGCAAGGCGAAGGCTACATCATAGCGGAAAAGACGAAGAAAGTGGAAGGCGACGAGATGATGATGGCCGGCGGCAAATATACGACCTGCGACGACCATGAGCATCCGCACTTCTATCTGCGAATGACCAAGGCAAAAGTCAAGCCCGGCGACTATATAGCAACCGGTCCGGCGTACCTGGTAGTGGGCGATGTGCCTTTGCCTCTGGCAGTGCCGTTTGGTTTCTTCCCGTTCTCCAAGACATATTCTTCCGGACTGATTATGCCTACGTTCGGCGATGAGTATGAACGAGGTTTGTTCCTGAAAGGACTGGGTTACTACTGGGCAATCAATGACTATATGGATCTGGAAGTAACCGGTGATATCTATACGAAAGGTACATGGGCCGTATATGCCAAGTCACGGTACATCAAGCGGTACAAGTTCAGCGGCAATATCAACATCGAGTACCGTAGCGATGTGCGCGGCGAAAAAGAACTGCCTACATACAGCAAGTCCAACAGTTTCCGAATAGCATGGACTCATACTCAGGATAGCAAAGCCAATCCGTACAGTACATTCTCCGCAAACGTCAACTTCTCGACCTCGGGATATAACCAAAACAGTATCAATAACTACTACCGCCCGGAGATTAACTCAGCAAACACAACGCAATCGTCGGTTAACTATACCCAACGTTTTCCGGACAGTCCTTGGACCATAGGATTGAACGCATCCATCACGCAGCGTACATCGGACTCAACTCTATCCGTAACCGCTCCGAGTCTAACGGTGAACATGAGTAGTATCTACCCATTTAAGCGCAAGAATCCTGTAGGAAAAGAGCGTTGGTACGAGCGTATCAAAATGAGTTACAGTGGTGCATTTTCCAATAGCATAACCTGTAAGGAAAGTTATTTCTTCCATTCGAACTTTGTGAAAGACTGGCAGAACAAGATAACGCATTCCATACCGATAGATGCCAATTTTGTATTATTCAAGTACCTGACCGTTTCGCCGCGTATCAGCCTGCGTGACAAGATGTATTTCCAGCGCGTGGACCAGTCGTGGGATATGATGAACAACGAGTTGGTGAGAGATACGACGCAAGGCTTCTTCAATGTGTTTGACTTTGATGTGAGTATGAGTATGTCCACCAAGTTATACGGATTCTACACACCATACCGCAAGTGGTTTGGCGACAAGATCGACCGTTTCCGCCATGTGATGACACCGAGTATCAGTTTCAGTTACCATCCAGACTTCTCAACACCGTGGTGGCAATATTACGACTCATACCAGCAGCCCGTAGGTACGACGGTAACGGATTCGTTGGGTAACAAGATGTTTGTACCGGTATATGACGCCGCAGGTATGCCAATGATGGAGACAAAGAAATATTCGCGATTTACACAGGGCAATGCGCCACAAGGAGCATCGGGAACATTGAGTTTCTCGCTTGACAACAACCTGGAGGTGAAAGTGCGTGACGACAAGGATACGACCGGACAGAAACCTTACAAAGTCATTTCGCTGATAGATAACTTCGGCATAAGCGGCGGTTATAACTTTATAGCCGACTCGATGAACTGGTCGAAGTTTACAGTGAGCCTGCGTATCAAGATTCCGAAGGTGAACTATACTATCAACCTGCAGACTCAACTTGACCCGTATATGTACGAGTTGGATGCCGCCGGAAGGCCTGTGCATACCAACAAACAGTATTGGCACAACGGTCGCTTCCCGCATTGGAATGGAGTAGGAACGTCTATCAATTATACATTCAACAATCAAACGTTCAAGAAACTGGCAGAGCGAATCAACAAGGACAAAGAAAAGAAATCCGGTACACCGGAAGCCGGCAGTTCGTCAGCCGATGGCGAGGCGGATCACGATCATGACCATGGCGATGCCGCCTCCGACCGTTCGCCCCGTACCCGGCCAAAAGCTCCCACATTCAGTCCGACGGATATCCAGTGGAGTCTGAATTTGTCGTATACTATCCGATACGGCGAGGTGGGTTCGTTTGACTATGAGAAGATGTACCCGAAGATGGGACTGATTCAGAACCTAAGCATGAGCGGCACACTGAACTTCGGCAAGGGTTGGAAGGTGTCAGCTACCACGTCGTTTGATTTTAAGGCTAAGAAATTCAGTTATACCAACTTCAACGTAACGCGTGACTTGCACTGCTGGACAATGTCGGCCAGTTTCGTGCCTTTCGGACCATACAAGACCTACTCGTTCCACATAGGTGTGAACGCCTCGATGCTTGCTGACCTGAAGTATGACAAGACTTCGGCAGAAAGCATGAACAAGAAAGTCAACTGGTGGTAAAAAAATCGCCACCACAAGTTGTGTGATGGCGAAGTCTTTAGATGTTGAACTCCTTGATACGTCCTGTTCGGTAGGCATCCAGCAGTTGTTCGAGATCCTGAATCTGTTCCATCAGTTGTTTACCTTTATCGGTATCGCTAATGAGCATTCTGTGGCTGGCAAAGTTTGTCAGTTGGATTCGGTTGTGAATATCCGATCCTGAGCGAATGGCCTGTTCGCGATTTTCAAACTCTTCATGTTCAACCAGTTGTACACCAAATGAGTTGTAGATAAGCGTATAGCCTGCAATTCCGGTTTTCTCCTGATACGGTTTGCTGAATCCTCCGTCGATTACAAATCGTTTACCCTCGGCACGCATAGGCGTTTCGCCTTTGATGGTGCGCACGGGTATATGTCCGTTGATGATCCGGCTATCCTTGGGATCCAGACCAAACTCCCGCAGAATGCGTTCGCAGATGTCTCGGTTGTTGGCCAGTTCGTAGTACGCGCCTTTCTCTTCGTGCCATGTTGCTTTGTCGGCAATGAAGTATCGCTCGAAGGTAGTCATCTTATCCTTGTTGTACAACGGTGACAAGGGACCGGTCCAGAGATACCACATGTAGTCCAGCGCATCGTCTTTGAGTTTGCCCTCGCCGAAATATGCCATGCGAACTACATCGTCGATGCGCTGCATGAGTGCCCGTCCTTTGGCTTTGACTCCAAGCACTTCCACCTCGGTAAACGAACCGTCGGCATTCAGCGGAACAGCAGCATGGTAGAGTAAGAATCCGTTGCGCACAAGGAACAAAGAACCATGGCGATACAGCATACGCAGGTGCTTCTGCAGTTTTTCGGATTTGCGGAACGAGCGGGCAAGTTGCGTCATCAGTTCCTCTTCCTCCACTGAGAGTTCGTATGGTGCCTTAGGATTGATGGTTGGCAGATGGCTGTCGGTGAGTGTATATGTGTCGCCATTCAGAGTGATAGTGCCGTTGCTTAGGTTGATCTTGTCAAGCAGCAGACGATCGTTCATCCCATACTCAGGATGACGCAGTATGCTTTGTCCCTCGAGTTTGAACTGGATGATGGATATAGCCTTGTGCATCTTGGCCATGAGGTTGGCAGAGCGGGTGAGTCGCGGGTTGTTCTCAAAATCCTTGGTTTGCCAGATGGTACACGGGTCATCCCCATAGGTTTGCATGGCAAAACTGGCGAGTGGCAGCAGATTGATGCCATAACCTTCCTCCAGCGTTTCGATATTGGCATAACGGATTGAAACGCGCAGAACGGTGGCAATCAAAGCATGGTTGCCTGCAGCCGCGCCCATCCATTCAATATCGTGGTTGCCCCATTGGATGTCGTAGTCGCGAATGGTGGACAGTACGTCCATAATCTTCTGAGCACCCGGTCCGCGGTCAAAGATGTCACCTACGATATGGAACGTGTCAATAACCAGACTGTGAATAAGGTAGCAAATAGCAATAATCATCGTTTCTGCACAGCCGGTGTCGATAATGGCTTGTTGGATAGCATGGTAGTAATCCTGTCGTCCGCCTTCGATATTTGACTCATACAGCAACTCCTCGATGATATACGCAAACTGCTGCGGAATCATTTTACGTACTTTAGATCGTGTGTACTTGACCGTGACGCGACGCATGATTTCTACCACCTGACTCAGCCGAACATACAAGAACTCCTCGCGTGAAGCGAAGGTGCGTCCTTCATCGAATGGCTCGTCGGGAATCTGCAAGCGCTCGTCGGGATAATAGATAAGTGCACATAGTGCACGTTTCTCCCGCTCGCTGATGGTGTCACCAAAAGCATCATCCACCTTACGGCGAATAACACCCGATGCGTTTTTCACCATGTGAATAAACGCTGTGGATGCTCCATGCAGGTCGCTTACAAAATGTTCTGTGCCCTTAGGTAGCGATAGAATAGAACGCAGGTTGATGATCTCGGTGAGAACTGCGTTGGCGTTAGGGAACTTCTCTGACAGAAGATACAGGTATTTGTCGTTTGCCATAGTTGACATATGTTATCAAGTGTATTTCGTCTATTTCTGTTGAGCGCTAATCAATGAATACAGTAGCTGATATTGCCTGCGAACCATATTAAAATCCATCTGCATCCCTGAGCGTCCGGCATCATAGCCGTCCTTGACTTGTGTAAACAGAGCGGCGGTCTCCTCCAGGGGAAGGTCACGCCGTACTTCTCCTGCAATCATGGAGTTACGCAGTGCGCGAAGCCACATCGACTGCTCGGTGGCATATAACTTATGAGCGCGGCGATACAGTTCCGGGAATCTGTGGTAGGCTGAATAGAGTAGCATAATCACATTGGATGTGTTGATGTTGCGCTGCTCCAGTTCCATCAGATTCTCTTCCAGAAACCTGAAGTAGCGTAGCAACGCATCAATCATCTCCGGCACGCGAATATCATCCTTCATGCGCAACATCTCCTGCTTGGGACGCAGAAAGAAACGATTGACAATCTCGATGTAGATCTCATCTTTGTTCTTGAAATAGTAGTACATCGTGCCACGTCCCATGTTAAGAGCACTCTGCAGGTCGGTGATGCTAACATTCTCGTACCCGTTCAACAGGTACAGCTCCAATGCCTTATAGATAATGAGTTCTTTGCGATTCTTAACCATAGAGCCATTTACTATTGTCATTATTGATTTGCTTGCAAGCGTTGTACGGCTTCCTCGGCTACCGACGTGAGTCCGAATGCCGAGAAACGCACAAATCCTTCACCCTGTGAGCCAAAGCCAACGCCAGGTGTACATACGAGTTGTGCGGTGCTGAGCAGGTGGTCGAAGTACTGCCACGACGACATGCCATTAGGCGTTCGCATCCATATATACGGGCTATCAATACCGCCATACACCTCCATGCCTATTTGTTGCAGTCCGTTGCGGATGATTTCGGCATTGTGATGGTATTCGGCTATACGCTCCATTGCCTGACTGCGCCC
>JAFXSS010000005.1 GCA_017525455.1 Paludibacteraceae bacterium | reverse complement strand
GCATTCCGGGCAATCCCCCCAAAGGTTGGGCACCACCGTCATACCAGCCGTACAGAGCAGTCTGCTCCCAGCCGGTCCGGTTGTCAATGTAGATGTTGAACGTTGCTGCAAACGTTGTCAACGAGAGTGCCAGAAGGCACAAAGATGCGAAAAGTTTTTTCATAATCACACAATTTAATTGGTTAGTTTATCACGGGATTTATATTCTGTATATCCGATATTCGTATGCACCTAGCGTTGCAGACTTGGGCGCATACATTTTCTCACCCGTCAGCAGATCAGTGCACTCCTCCCGCTGCCACTGCATAGGCAGGGTGATGTTCTGCTCGGCAGCCGTTGTGTTGACAATAACGAGCAGTTCGGCTTTGCCCTGCTTGCGGCTGAACATCGCCACCTGGTCGGTGGAGTGGTTGGTGAGTTCGCCATAGCGCGCCTCGGCGGAAGCCGTATATGCTTTCATGAGGGCTATATATGCCTTGGTGGTAGCATTGTCGGCAGAGAAAGACTTGATGTGATAGTTGAAGAAGTCCAACTGTGCCACATCGCCTATCTCCTGCGAGGAGTAGATCATCGGCACGCCACCAATAAAGAACGTGACGCACGCAGCAGCCAGTTCGCCCCCGGCGGTGCGGTAATAGGTAGCCGGCGCCTCTTCCGATGATGCATCGTGCGTGGTGACGTACCGCAGACGCTCCTTGCCGGCAGGTGTAGCGTTGTACTCGTTGTTACTTGTCGTAAACAGGTTACTCAACCCGCGGCTGTTGCGGAACACGTTCTGCACCGCACCGAGGTAGTTCCAGCTGTACATCCAGTCAAAGCCTGCCTGGTAGAGCGAAGTGTTGCTTGCCTCCGCGAGCATGATCGCCTCGGGCTTCACTTCACGTATAGCATTGATAGCATTTGTCCAGAACGTGTTAGGCACGCCCTCGGCATAATCGCAGCGGAAGCCGTCGATATCCGCCTCGCTCACCCAATACACCATGGCGTCCTGCATAGCCTGTTGAACCTCGGTCTTGGCATAGTTCAGCGGTGCGACATCGTTCCAGTTCGTTTCTTCGCCCACGGGCGTGGTGTACCAGTCGGGATGATCGTTGTGCCACTGGTTGTCGAAAGCAGTGTGGTTGGCTATCCAGTCAAGCATAACCTTCATGCCGCGGTCGTGGCAGTCGTCCACCAGCGCCTTGAGGTCAGCCATCGTGCCAAACGCCGGGTCGATAGCATAATAATCCTTGACGCAGTAGGGCGAGCCGACGGCATTGACCGTTCCTCTGGGATGGATAGGCATGAGCCACAGCACGTTCACCTGCATCTGCTCCAGCACCGGCAGGTAACTGCGTATGGCGTTGAAAGCGTTCTGTTGTGCGAATAGACGCTCGTTGCACTCATATACGACGGTTGTGTTCGCCTTATTTAGCTCAGGGTCAACGGTAGGTTGTTCTTTGTCCTTGTCGTCAATCACCGGCAGTTCTTTAGGCTTGCAACTTGCCACCAATAGCGGCAAGGCGAGGAATAGAAATATTTTTTTCATGTGTTCTGTTTTTGAGCAGCCAATCATGGCTGCTGCATGTTATCTTCTTGGAGCGAGTGGCTGCACCTGCAGTGGCACTACGCCATCGTCGGTGACCTTGATATAATACGCCTGCTTCGGTTCGGTTGCGCTAACCGCATAATCAGGCAGCTGACGGCCGTTGCCGGAGTTGTTGAAGATGAGATTGTAGCTGTCACCCGTTTTGCAATCGATATGGTAGTGCTTGAGCCCTAATCCCAACACATCCACATCCTCCATCTCACTCACCTGCATACCCGGCCATGCGCCGAATATCTCGCTGCTTCCCCAGGCATACACAGCCAGCGTATAGGTGGTATCGACATCGGTAATCAACGCTTGCGCTGAATCAAGCAGGAAGATGTCAATCTCTGCCGGGTCAACCTCCACCGGACCACCTGCCAATGCCTCCAATACCCCATCAGGGCTGAATGCCTGGGTGACCGTTCGGTCGGCATTGACGATAAAGAACAACACACTGTCGGTGGTGAGTTGGTAAACGGCAATATCATCAATCTGCGTACCGCCACCGTTGTTGTTGGCAATCAGGTGCTCCTCCTTGCCGGCATTGGCAGCACCGAGGTCGAAGTAGTACCACTTGTAACCACCGAAGTCGAACTGTCCTGTAGGCGTCATACCCGGCCAGCCGCCGTTGAGGTCATTGACATCTCCCCACATGTATAGAGCCATGGTTCCCCACTCGGCTGCATCAATCAGATACACGACATCACCGTCGTGCTCTACATCGGGGAAACTTTCGTCACCGGGTTCAGCTATCTCTTCCACGCCATCGGGTGTGACACGCAGATACACGTTGCGGTTGACAACAAAGGCATAATCGTTGAGCTGCGTGCCTGCGCCGTTGTTGTTGAATATAAGGCTAACGGACAGTCCTTCGTTCGATTGTCCGAAATCCACGTATCGGTAGGTTATACCATCAATAACCTCTATGCCAGTGACGGGTGCACCCGGCCAGCCGCCGAAGATCTCGGCATCACCCCAGGCATACACCGCCAGTTCGTCCCAACCGGTCTGGTTGTCGATATACATGACATAACCGTCGTGCTCGATGGCTGGCGTGACCGCCGCTCCTCCCCAACGGGTGACACTGATCGTATAACGCTCGCCAAGCTGCGCATTTTCAATCGTATGCGCTACGGCAGGAGACTCTATACCGAACTGCTTGCTGACAAACAGAAATCCGTCTGCCAACGATTTGCCGGCTACAAAATCTTCGGGATAGAGATAGATACCGAACTTGGCGTCGTTGTTCTCCGCCTTGGTGAGAATGAAGTCGGGATTCTCATAGAGCAAGGTATCCATTCCGTTGAACTCGCCAACGATGTATATCTGATCCTTGGCAGATGTGCCTGCCGGAACAATCACCTCCAGCAGGATAGCATTACCCTTGGTGTCAAACTGCGGTTTTTCGTGCTCAAACACCAGTTCTTCAGGTTTGCACCCCGTGAACAACATAGTCAACCCGATGAAGAATACCAATGCTTTATATAACGTCTTCATAACTATTTATTTTAACTGTTTATAAACACTAAACTCTCAACTCTAAACCCTCAACTAATAATTCGGATTCTGCTTGAGTCCGGGGTTCACGCCGAGTGCGCTTTGCGGCAGCGGGAACCACTCGTACTTACGGTCGCGCTGCACGGGGAAGATTGAACCGTTGTCGGCTATAGCTCGCCCGAAGAACCACCACTGTCCCTGCGTGAACTTGTCGAAACGGCGCAGGTCAGTGCGGCGACGCCGACCTTCACTCAGAAACTCAATGCCCCACTGGTGAAGCATCCATTCCTCGCCCGACCATGAAGCTGCGAGATCGGTCATCGCGCCGGTGAAGTAACGGCTACGTACGCTGTTCACCAGTGCCTTGCCACCCTCGACATCACCTTGGCGGATCTTGCATTCAGCCAAGGTATAGACTACCTCAGCCCAGCGGAACTCGACCTCGGATATATCCTGATAGTCGATGCCTGTGCTTGTGGGATACAGCGGATACTTGATGAGTCGGTAGCCGGAGTTGGTTTGTCCCCAACGCGGTGACTGCACATCAGCCAGAGCCTGGCCGAGCGCCGTAGCACCTGCAAATTGACCAACCTGATCAACATAGATGAGCGGTTGCCCCTCGCGGTCGGCATCGGCCAGCACATCCTCGCCGGTGAGGATATTGGTCATCTTGCCTTTGAGTATCTGACCACCGTTCCAACGTCCGCCGTTGGGGAAGGAGTAACTCTGCCGGCGTATATCTCCCGGCTCAAAGCGCGCATATACGGCACCGAGTTTGTCGCCGTACTTGCTATCCAGGAACGATACCGCTGCGTCAGTCATCAGTGCTTCGTTGCTGGCATTGATCGACGGAGTGCTCAACTCGCTGCCGGCGTTATCATAACTCGGGGCCAGGCAGACACAGTTCCAACCGGACTGGTTGGTGGCATAGCAATCAGTGAACTCGGTATAGTTGTACGGCAGTCCGGGCATGTTACGCATCCAACCAGTATTGAGCTGTCCGTTCATCTCCGCAAACGCAAACACCACCTCGGGACAACCTTCGTTACCCATCTCGAAGATCGTACGGTAGTCCGGCACAATCGAATAGGTGCCGTACTTACCATCCATCAGGTCTTGTGCCAGAATGGCGCACTCGTCGAAGCGTGCTGTGCCGGTGAACACCTCGCTGTTGAGCAGCAGGCGCATCTTGAGCATGCGGTTCATAGCCGGGCTCACGCGTTGAGAACCCTTGTTCACCAGATGCGGCAGTGCCTGATCCAACTCGTCGGCAATGAAATCGAACATCTTTTGACAACCTGTTTGGAAATTCTCATCTATGCTACCCGGCACTTCGGATGTGACAGCCGTACACAATGGCAGTGCGCCACCCCACAATTCATAATTGTTGTAGTACGCCCACGCACGCAACGTGCGCACTTCGGCAATATAGGCTTCCATCTGA
Source organism: Paludibacteraceae bacterium (assembly GCA_017525455.1). Taxonomy (GTDB): domain Bacteria; phylum Bacteroidota; class Bacteroidia; order Bacteroidales; family Paludibacteraceae; genus Colicola. The sequence goes on along the minus strand of JAFXSS010000005.1, from coordinate 7,332 downwards.
TCGGCTGTCATGCCAAGGTCGGCAGGGTTGATTGTACCCAAATCCTGAATCAACTGGTTACACATACCTATTGTCTTCCACGCCGACTGCCATGCCTGCAGCACGATAGTTGCCTCGGAGGTCCAAGTGTGCGACGAAAGCACAAATTTCAGACCTTCATCCCAACCCCAGTTGCCACCGTTCCAGGTGCGCCATGCAACCTGGTCGGCACTGAACTCCTGCAGGTAGAAGAAATACTCGCAGAAGCCGTACGCCGCGCTCGAATAAATCGAGGCTATAGCACCTTTCACCGAAGCCTCGTTCTGATAATACACGCCGGCATCGATGTTGGAGAAGTTCTTCTCCGTCAGATCGGTACATCCTGTCAGGGCAGCTAATCCCAATGCCAACCCTATTGTATATAGAATCTTTTTCATAATTATTGCTTTTGACTGTTGACTTTCTACTTACGACTATTTCAAGTTAAGTGTGATACCTAATGCCAGCGAAGTAGCTGTCGGGTAGGCACTGGCGTTGTCCACGCCCGGCGTTATACCCGTGCTGCTGACCACCGCAGGATCGTTGCCTGTATATCCGGTAATAGTGGCAATGTTCTTTGCGGTCAGATAGATACGCATGTTCTGGAAGAACTTCGCCTCCGGCACTACGACATTGTAGCCGATGGTAATGTTATCCAGCTTAAAGTAGTCGCCGCGCTCAAGGAAGTACGAAGAAATCACACCTCCGTGGGATTTGACTACCGTTCCTTCGGCATACGCGGAGCGCAATGCGTTGTCCGAACCGCCGTTCTGCATACCCATGTTGTAGCGGCGAACGTTGTAGATGTCGAAGTCAAATGCTCCGCGCCACATCATTGAGAAATCCCAGTTCTTGTACGTAAAACTGTTGTTCCAGTTCAGAAAGTGTCTGGGTGCGCCGTTGCCGATGAACCGTTTCCAGCTCAGATCAGCCTCCGATGCGAGGTGCATGTTGCCCTCGTTGTCATATACGAGCAGTTGTCCCTTGCTGTCAGCTCCGGCAGCCTCGTAGCCGTAGAACTGACCTACCTCGCCGCCTTCCACTACGCGGAAGTAATACTCGTTGGTGCCCACGCCGGCTTTCTGGTACAACTCCAGATAGTCGGCTTTATATACGTCGTTCGACAACTTGGTCAGCATTGTTTTGCCCCATGAGTAGTTGATACCCATGTTCCAGAGGAAATCCTTGCGCTTGATGATATCCGCATTCAGCACAACCTCCACGCCGTAGTTGGTGGTAGTACCTACATTGACGAGAATCTTGTCATACACGAACGGCGGTTGCGGTGCGGTATAGTTGTACAGCAAGTCTTGCGATGCGCGGTTGTAGTACTCGATCGATCCGCGCAGCCTGCCCCACAAGTCAAAATCGACACCGGCGTTGATGGCCACGTTCTTTTCCCACTGCAGGTCGGCATTGGAGTTGGCGGTAGGCGCGTAACCTACTACCCATGCGCCGTCCATCAGGTAACTGTTGCTCGTGCCGTACATAGCTATTGACCTGTACGGATCGAAATCCGAGCGTCCGGTCAGACCGTAACTGATACGCGGTTTCAGACTCTTGAGAACAGGTTTGGCGGACGACATAAAATCGCAAGCCATCATTTCCCATGCTACGGATACCGACGGGAAACTTCCCCACTTGTTGTTCACACCGAACTTGCTGCTACCCTCGCGGCGGAACGATACCGAGGCGAAGATCATGTCGTTGTAGTTATAGTTGGCGCGCCCGAAGAAACCGATCAGTGTCGTCTCGTTGCGATAACTGCTCATGCCTGCCTTACCGTCGGTAAGATACGTGCCGGCACCGATATTGTTCCACAGCATGTTGTCGTACGCAAAGTCGCGGTTCTGCGTCCACATACTTTCGTACATCGAACGCTCCCAGCTGTAGCCGACAACAACTTTCAGCGAGTGCTCGTCTAACTGCAGGCCATAGTTGCCTAACCACTCCACGCGGTGAGTCTGCCACTTCTCGTACTGCAGCGTGGCTGTGCCTTGTACGCCGTCCCAGAAACTGCTGTTCGACTTTGAGGACGAATAGAACAACCGCTTCAGATCGTTGTACTGCAGCGCATAGTTGACGTTGGTGGATATGTTGTGGTTCTCGTTGTGCCAGATGTTGTACTTCAGGTCCACGTTACCCAGCAGGTACATTCGTTTGCCCTGACTGGTCTCCTCCTTGAGTTTGGTCACGGGGTTGGTTGCACCCGTTGTGTTCGTAGGCTGATAGTACGAGCCATCGGCATTATATACCGGCATAGTCGGGTTCAGGTTCAGTGCGTTGTCCACCTGTCCGTCATCGCCCCAGGTCTCATCTACGCGACGGCCTGACAGACTACCGCTGAGCACCAGATGGTCGCCCAGGAACTTCTGCTCGGCTGCAAATCGTCCGCCATACTCGCGACGGCCGCTGATGATATCCAAGCCCTTGGCATCCTTGAAGTTGAACGAGGCGGCATAATAGCCGTGCTTGGTCGAGCCGTTGATGCTTACGTACTGGTTGATGTCGTAGGTGGCGGGTTTGACAATCTGGTCGTACCAGTTGGTATTGTAGCCATAATCCGTGCCGCGGCGGCTGCGGCGGAACTCTTCGGGCGACAGCACCTGCGGACGGGCGTTGGCGATATTCACATCGAAATACGAGTCATAGGTCACTGTAAAGTTGCCAGCGTCGTTGCCGGCACCTTTCTTTGTCGTAACCAGAATAACGCCGTTCGCACCGCGTGTACCGTAGATGGCTGCCGAACCGGCATCCTTCAGCACGGTGATCGACTCGATATCCTGGGCTGCAATGTTGCGGATATCGCCACCGGCTATACCGTCAATCACCACGAGCGGACTGTTGCTGGCTGTGAGCGAACCCGCACCACGAATCTGCAGGTCGGAAGATGCGTTCGGGTTGGCGGCTGCCACCGACGAAACGTTCAAGCCGGCAACCTTGCCGCTCAGCATCTCCATCGGGTTGTTCATCGCTCCGCGGTTGAAATCCTTGGAGTCAATCTGCACAACAGAACTTGACACCTCTTTCTTGCTCAAACTACCGTAGCCGATGACTACGACCTCCTCTACCTGCAAGCCGGCATCCGACAGCACCACATCTATTGATGTGCGCCCTTGAACGCCTACTGTCTGGTTTTCGTAACCCATGTACGAGAACTCCAATTCAGCATCTGCGGGCACATTGTTCAGCAAATAGTGTCCGTCGAAATCGGTAACAGTTCCTACTGTCGTTCCCTTGATTAAAACGGATGCACCGATCAGCGTCTCACCACTGGTGTCGCTCACTGTTCCTTGTACGGACAGAGTCTGAGCCGTAAGAGCAAGACTGCCAAGCATCAGTACAACTAATAAAATTTTTCGTTTCATGATTAGTATTGTGGTTTTTCTGTTATTCCATCGAATCGTTATCGAATCATTACCGGAGGCTTGTCGCATCCTACCTATACCTATAATATACAATGTATATTATCCCGTGATTTTAGTTCTGAATCTTTACTGTAGCAGCAAAACCGCCGCCTGCAGCCATACGAATATGCAACGTGTCAGAGGCTGTCACCTCTTTTTCCTCTATTTCGTACGCGTACGGGCACGTCTGCCAGTCAGCATCTTTGCCATCGCGGTAGAGCGTGAGCGAATAGGTCCGCTCCGGCTCCAACATCGACAGTGGCACGACTGCCTCACGCGCCTGTTCATCGGTTATGCCGCCGATGTACCAGTTGTCTGTGCCGCGCCCCTGACGGGCAAAGATGCAGTAGTCGCCAATCTTGCCGTCCACGAGCAGCGAGCGTTCCCAATCGCAGGGCACCTGCTCAACGAACCGAAAAGCGTCCGGGTGCTCCATATAATGCTCCGGCAGGTCGCAAGCCATCTGCAGCGGCGAATAGAAGCATACGAACAGTCCCAGCTGATTCATCAGCGTGGAGTGCACGCGCGTGGTAGGTATAACGGGATTCTCGAAGTGGAATACGCCGGGTGTGAAGTCCACCGGTCCTGCCATGATACGCGTGAACGGCAGTACGGTCACATGTTCGCAGGGATTACCGCCATCCACGCTCCACGCGTTCCATTCCTGTCCGCGTACACCCTCCTGCGTCATTAGGTTAGGCCATGTACGTTGCCAGCCGGTAGGCATGACAGGCTCGTGGTTGTCGATCATGATGTGGTACTTGGCAGCGGTCTCAATCACTCTGCGGTAGTGGCGTACGCCGGACTGACCTTTGTTGAGTTGCAAGCCGTCGATAGTACGGATGACTGGTGCTACATAACCCGTCTTGATGGCGTGTATGCCGTGGGCGGCGTGGTAACGGTAGATGCTGTCCAGGTTGTTCTCATAGTCGGCAGCATTGCCGCCGGTCTCGTTATGACCGACGATCTGCACGCCAAGTTCGTCAGCCAGGTTGCTCAGATAATCCATATCCCAATCGGGGTAAGGAGTAGTGAAATCGAAGTGCTTCCAGTCTTCCCAGCCCAAGTTCCAGCCTTCAGCCAGCACGGCATCTATACCATGCTCCTTGGCAAAACGCAGGTAGCGCTCCATGTTGGCGGTGGTGGCTCCGTGCTTCGGTCCAGCTTCCCAGGTCATCGTTTTGATATGCATGCCCCACCATATACCTATGAACTTCATCGGCTTGATCCACGATGTGTCCTCGATGCGGCACGGCGGGTTGAGGTTGAGCATGATGCGCGAGGCAACCATCTCGGGCAGCGTGCGGGTCAGAATAACCATTCGCCACGGCGTGGGGAACGGTACGTTTTTATAGGCTTTGACATTCATCGGCTGAGCTTGCTCGTCCATCCAAGGCGTGAGATACGTGCGCAGCGCGCCATCGGCATAGTACAGGTTCTGCGCCGGGTAGTCGCGCAGCGAGGCTTCGTGTACAAACGCATATCCGCCGTTCTGCAGTTCGATGGTAATGGGCGAGCACATAGTGTCTTTCTGCGACAACGGTGCTTTGCTCCACAAGCCCTCGTAATACTCCGTCCGCCAGGGTATGGACCAGGTCTGATGGTCGGCCGTAAAGCGGTACTCGGTCAGTTCGTCGGTGATAGTGAGTTTCTTTTGCTCCTGCTCGCTGAAACTGTAGCGGAAAGCAAAACCGTCGTTATACACGCGGAACGTGATATCCATCTCCATTCCGGATGCATGCTTGAGGCGAACCACCATCTCGTTGTGCGTATCATTGATCTCGCGCTCCTCACCCCATACTGTTTCCCATGTGTCCTGAACGAACCGGCTGTCTGTGCTTTGCAGGCTGAAGTTGTCGGTCAGGTTCTGCTCGATGCTCATCAGTCCTAAGGCTGACCAGTCGATGACCTCAGAGCCGTCAAATGCAACGGCGTACTGCGGGACACCCTCATCCGTCAGACGGAATGAGAGAAGAATACTGCCGTCAGGCGAAGTCAACTCCGTCTGCTTGGAACAGGATACAGCAAAAATCAAAAGAAGTAATAACAAAGAAATGTATCTATTCATGGTATTACTGATTAAAATTGCGATGCAAAGGTACACATATTTTGGCATTTTTGCAAAAAATATTACAAAAATCAAGATTTTTTATGATAATTTTTATTTATATTTTGATTATTCGAATCTATTTTGTATCTTTGCATAAAATTATGATACCATATGAAAAATGTCATTGTTATATTATTTGTTCTGTCGGCGTTTTACGGCCCAGTTTCTGCTGCCAAATCATTTGTAAAACAGCAGCTTAAGCCCCTTGATGCCATACTGGAGAATCGCAGTCGTATAGATGAAGTCAAGCATCGTCGTATAGACTCCTTACAGCACTGTATGTATTTGTCCGAACAGCCGTATGAATTATATCGTCAGTTGTACGAAGAATATAGATCGTATAAATACGACACTGCGCTTATTTATGCCCAACTTATGTACGATTATGCCCTTGGTTCCGGTAACAGTGAGTTGTTGGTTGAGGCACAGGTCGGACGTGCGTTTGTTTACCTGTCCGGCGGGTTGTTTCATGAGGCTTACCGGGTGCTGGAGGCAGTGAGCGGAGCAGAGCAGAACCCTAATTATCTGCTTACCTTTGCCCGCCTCTTGTACGACATGTCTGATTACTCGGGCAGTACAGCCCTTGCTGCCGAATATAACGACCGCGGCAACCGTTATATGGCGTCATTGGCAGGACTGTATACGCCTGCCGATTCGGCACTGTACTGGTATCCGTTGGCCGTGATTGATTTGCGAAACGGCGATTACGAGCGTAGCATCACTCGCCTGCAGCAGGCTATGCTGGATACGCGCATTACAGCTCACGACAGAGCTATTTATTCCAGTTCGCTCGGATACCTGTACAGACAATCGTGTGACAACGAATCGGCTCTGTGCAATTATATCGATGCTGCGACGTATGATGTGCTCAGTTCCACCTACGAGACTATAGCTATGCGTATGATTGCTGAAATCTTGTACGAGCAGGACGAGATAGTGCTGGCTGACAAGTTTATACATATAGCCATGAACGATGCCCGTATCTATAACGCCCGTCACCGTCAGGTGAGTATATCACAGGTGTTGCCAATCATTGAGGAAAACTACACGCAGCATCTGCGCAGGCGCGCCTTCGGTGCGTATGTACTGTCGGCTGTCGTTTTGCTGTTGTTGATAGCCGGAATGATCGGTATATTGTTGCTAGCGCATCGCAACAGAGCTATACATGATGCCCGAGATACCATCGATGAGATGAACCGTAACCTCACTGTAGCCAACCGTATCAAAGAGGAGTTGCTTTGTTCGCTGCTTGTAGGCTACTCGCAGTATCTGAATGCCGTAGAGCACTATCAGGCTACGGTCAAGGAACGTGTGGTACAACGTCGAACTAATGAGTTGATGAGTATACCTAAGAATGTTGATGCCCGCCTTCAGCGGCAAGATATGAACCGCAGGCTCGATGATACGCTACTGACGGTCTTTCCCACATTCGTGCAAGAGTTCAAGGTGTTGTTACAACCCGATTATACGTTGGATATCAAACCTGATGAAAAACTCAATCCAGCCATGCGAATTTTTGCTCTCATACGCCTTGGCATAACGCAGAATGAGGTGATTGCCGAGATTCTTGACTATAGCATCAATACGGTATATACCTACAAGACCCGTACAATCAACCACTCGCTATACACACCCGATGCATTCTATGCCGCTTTGATGCGCATAGCCGTGATTGATTAGCCGGACATGGCTTATACATGATCAACCCCTCCTGCCATAGAGCAGGAGGGGTTGATTGTGACGTGCTGACTATGTCAGACCTGTATCGGAATACTTCTATTACAGAGCGCCAATCTC
>JAFXSS010000035.1 GCA_017525455.1 Paludibacteraceae bacterium | reverse complement strand
CGATAGAGGCTGTTCGCCATGATACCACCTACGACAGCAGCAGCAAGAACGACTGCCTCGGGACGCTCCTCATCGAAGAACTGGCGCACGGCGGCTTGGTTAGTGAGGTCGAGTTCGGCGTGACTGCGACCTATTAGGTTATGATAACCACGCTGCCAGAGGTTATTCCATATAGCCGATCCGACGAGTCCGCGATGCCCGGCTACGTATATTTTTGTATTCTTATCCAACATATTTATGACGATTAAATGTGGTCAACAATTATCCACAATTACCAATTATTATTTTCGATGAGTCAAATCTGTCAACAATTGTCCTCAATTAACAACAATTTTTAGAAGAGTCAAATAGACAAACATTACCCTCTATTAGACATCGTACTAAAGAACGAAACATCATTGGTATCGGCATCGTATATGTATTTCTCTACATATACACTTTTACCGAAATTCAGCAATAATCCTACTGGCTTTTTAGTAATACGCAGGTAGTTAAACAATTGAGCTCTATGCTCTGACAAGATTTTATCTACTGCCTTCAGTTCAATGATGATGTCATTTTCTACAACAATATCCAGTCTATAATGTTTCTCCAACTGATAGCCTTTGTAAAACACCGGCAAATCTACCTGATGAGCAGCCTCTATCCCCATCTCGCTTAACTCGACGCAAAGCGCTTCTTCATATATAGCCTCCGACAATCCGGAGCGCAGTTCATTATGCACTTCATGCGCAGCACCGACAATGCCATAGATCAAATCCGCATATTCTATTAATCGCTTGTCATCCATTCCTTTCACACAAGATTGCAAATAATTGTTGGTAATTGTTGACCTATCTTGTCCCACCGCAATTGTTGATAATTGTTGATAATTGTTGACCTAATCTACCCTATTATTTGACGACACCTTTCTCGAGGTACTCGGCGAGGTTGACATGTTCACGTATGGCATCGGCAGCAACCTTTTTCATGTCGCTGTCCACCATGAGTTCAACCAGTTGCTCAAAGGTAGTGGACTGCGGATTCCAGCCGAGTTCGGCACGTGCCTTGGTAGGATCACCCCAGAGATTGACCACATCCGTGGGACGATAGAAATCTTCGCTGACTGCCACAAGTGTCTTGCCAACAATATCCTCACCGGCATGTAGCTTGACCGCATCGGTTGCCGACTCGCATATACCTACCTCGTTGATGCCCTGACCTTCCCAACGTAGAGTGATTCCGGCATGCTGGAATGCCAGCGTAGCGAACTCACGTACAGTATGTTGCACGCCGGTAGCTATCACGAAGTCTTCGGGTGTCTTATGCTGCAGGATCAGCCACATGCACTCCACATAATCCTTGGCATAGCCCCAGTCACGCAGGCTGTTGAGGTTGCCGAGCAACAGTTGCTGCTGCTTGCCTTGGGCGATGCGCGCGGCTGCCAGTGTGATCTTGCGGGTGACAAACGTCTCGCCGCGGCGCTCCGACTCATGGTTGAACAATATACCCGAGCAGCAGAACATGCCATACGCCTCGCGGTACTCCTTAACGATCCAGTAGCCGTAAAGCTTAGCTACTGCATATGGGCTATACGGGTGGAAGGGAGTGTTCTCGTTCTGAGGTACTTCCTCAACCTTGCCGTAAAGCTCGGATGTGGAGGCTTGGTAAATCTTGCATGTCTTCTCCAAATGGTTGGTGCGCACGGCTTCCAGGATACGCAGAACACCTACTGCATCCACATCAGCCGTGAACTCCGGCGCATCGAAGCTGACCTGCACATGACTTTGTGCGGCAAGGTTATAAATCTCCGTCGGCTGAACTTGACCGACAAGTTTGACGAGAGACATGGAGTCCGACATATCCGCATAATGCAGATGGAAATGCGGTTGACCTTCCAGATGCGCAATGCGCTCGCGGAAATCAACTGACGAACGGCGGATGATACCATGTACTTCGTAGCCCTTGGCTAACAAAAACTCGCTCAAGTATGAGCCGTCTTGACCGGTTACACCGGTGATGAGTGCGATATTTTTTGACATGTTAAATATTGATTTTCTTTAGAAATGCTTTGGGGACATAGGCCGTTGATGCTATGCATAGTCCATCCAGATTGACGAGTACGCAAGTTTGCCCATGCAAACGTGCCACACGTCCGCGTACGCCCGCGAATTTGCCCTCAATGACCTCGACATAATCACCTTGCTTGGCACTGAAGGCCTCACTCATATAAATGCGTACATGCTCATCGTGCTGCATCGTCACGCGGATGAAGTGACGCATCTGTTCCATCGGAACAATCATTTTCCGGTCATAGCCCTGAGCTGTCTTGTGCGTATGGTCGTACACGAACCTGACTTGCGCCGGCTGCCAGTCCGGATGATCCTTCAGTGCAATCGGACGTTGCTGATAATAAGCCAGATCCGACTCGCGCGCGTACGCAAAAAACATGTTCGGCAAAGCGGACTTCTCTACAAGTTCACGTTTGCCACCGCGTATGCGCGCCAGAGTCTGCACAGGCGCGTATGTTAAAAGCGTTGGAGACTGGATAGTAGCAGCCACCTCGCGCTCACGCCCGTAAGGCACACGTAGCACAAACCAGTGGTAATCTTCAGGTTCTATAAAACTTGGACTAAGGACATAGTCTAAGGACACCCCCGATTCGTTCATTTTCGAACAGAGGTCGTCCGGCAGCACTGCTGCCTTCAACTGCAATTCAGTATCTAATGCATTCACAGCCAACAACTTAGCCTTATGAATACGATGTGATATTTTTAGTCAACAATTATCTTCAATTGCCAACAAATAGTATATTTGGCAACTACGATAATCATTTGCAAGTATGAGCAATTCTATTCGCTATTTGCCGAACTCATTTCTTTCCCTTAATCGGGGTCCCCGGCGAAACATATAACATAATGTTTCGGTGGGGAAAAGCGGAGGCAACTGTGCGCTTTATGCCGCAAGCGGCATCAGATAGCACAATTTGCCGAACGCTTTAGTATGCTTGCTTGTCATCATGCATAAAGATTGTTTTAAGCGTAAGGATGATAATCTGAAAATCCAGCATGAGACTATAATTTTCGATATACCATACATCCTTCTCAATGCGTTCCTTCATCTGCCACAGATGCTCCGTCTCGCCACGTGCACCGGTAACTTGCGCCCAACCGGTTATACCCGGTTTGGCCCAATGGCGAACCATATATTTATCAACAAGTTGCGAATATTCCTCGGTATGCTTGAGCATGTGCGGACGAGGACCGACTACGGACATATCGCCTCTTAGCACATTGATGAACTGCGGAGTCTCATCAAGGTTACTGCGGCGAAGAAAATCGCCGAACGGGAACTTACGCGGGTCGTGCTTGGTGGCTTGCAAGGTATCAGCCTGATCATTGATGTGCATGGAGCGGAACTTGTAGCAGGTAAACTCCTCGCCTCGTATGCCCGTACGCTTCTGCTTGAAGAACACCGGCCCCGGACTTGACAACTTGATGCCTATAGAACAGAAGATAAAGATGAACGGGAAGATAGTACACAAAAATAGCAACGAGAACAATATATCAAAAATCCGCTTTATAATTCTATTCAGCGGTCTGTTCAACGGCTCTTCACGCAATGATAACACAGGCATATTCCCAAGCATCTCCACCTGCATGACATGATGCACATAGTTGCGCACATTCGGCACGGAATAGAAACGAATCAAGTGGTTCTCGCAATAGTTCATCAACTGCAAGATCTCCTTGTCGTGACGGCTTGTCAGATTACAGAATATGATATCTACCGGCTGCTTACGCAGGTAGGGCTCGATATCCGCTATCGCCCCCAAACGGGGAAGGACATCAGTAAACTGATTGTCGGTACTCTCGTCGAAATAGCCCTTAACACGGAAACCGGTTGTAGGATTCTGCACCAGTTCGTCGTACAAGTAGCGGAGGTTATGCCCTGCACCCACAAACAATACACGTCGGTTGTTGATTCCATATGTACGGAAGCGACGGATGAGAGCGCGCGTACTCATGCGGCTGATAAACAGAAGCAAAGCCAGCACCGCCCATATGATTGGCAAATACCACAAGCGTCCCTCAGTCGGATCATACAATTGTGCAGCATACACAGCCAATACATATAGCAGGAACATCATAACCGAGCTCCACAACGCATGTGTAGCTACTTGTGTCGCCTTAGCCAGACGCTGATGCGCCATAGGCGGATATATAAGGAACACAAAGATATAGCATATTCCCAGCCAAACATACCACCCCTGAATCATAGGTATCACACTCATGACCATACCGCCCCAATACAGGAGGTATATAGCAATAAGGTCAATCAGTGCGACCAACCATTTCCATGCTGATTCGGTATCCGAGAATGACGGCATTAGCAATTAAGAATCTTTGTGTTTTTCACCATAATAGCCATAACCATAGCCTCCATAGCCGTAATGGCCATAGCCATAACGACCATAACCGTAACGACCGTAACCGTAACGACCGTAACCGTAACGGCCGTAACCGTAACCACGTTTGCCGCCGGTGGAGGCGTTCAGGACGCATGCCATGTTATGCATTTTCTGACCGGCATAAATATCCTGAATATATGGTAACATCTCTCGCGAGATGTAGTTAGCTCGTGTTACAAATATCGTCATATCGCCATACTTGTCCAGATGGAAAGTATCCGATACCAGATACAACGGTGCCGTATCCACAACTATATAGTCATAGCGTTCCCGCAAAGCATTAAACAGCAACTCCACATTAGCCGACTGTATCAACTCGCCCGGGTTGGGAGGTATGGCACCTGAAGGCATCACATCCAGGTTATCCACCGCACCGGATGGGATAATCATATCATCCAACGACATAGTTGGGTCAAGCAAGAACGATGTCAGATGCCCCTTGAAATCTATATGCAGGTATTGCGACAAAGTCGGCTTACGGATATCCATACCTACCAGAATCACCTTCTTCTTCAATAGCGCCAACGATGCTGCTATATTGATGGCTACATACGACTTACCTTCACCGTTCAGCGCCGATGTCACCAGCAGAACAGGCGATTTCTTGTCAGGCAGCATAAAGCGGAGATTCGTTCGTATCGTGCGGAACAATTCCGCCTGCGCTGAGTTGTTATGGCTATCCACAGCCACCACATTGTCTGATGGCATATACAGTACGTGTCCAAGGAATGGAGCTTTCACAACCGACTGGAACTCACGTAAATCCTTGACCTCGTCATTGAGATAATCGCTAAGAAATATAATAACAAAAGGCAATCCCAAACCTATGGCAATCGCAATAAGCAATATTCTGTTCCTTCTAGGAGAAATAGGGCCAAAGGTCATTGGAGAATCAATCGTTTTAGCGGGCATTACGGTGGATGCCAATGTTAATGCATTCTCTTCGCGCTTCTGGTAGAGATAGATATACAATTTTTCTTTTATCTCCTGCTGGCGCTTGATCTCGACATACTTACGCTCCTTCTCCGGAGTTTTGTATAACTGCGAAGTAAGTTCGCGATCTTTCTTCGCCAAGTCAGACTTCTGTATCTGCATTCCACGCCGGATGTTGTTGATTGACGAAAGAATAGCTTGACGAAGCGTCTGTGCCTCTTCTGCCGACTGCATATACGTAGGATTTATTTCGGTTGCGCTACGCGTCATTCGCATCTGTTGCAGCAATAAGGCATTGTAATCATTTATCAGTTTTTGGAGTGCAGCATCTTTTACGCCTAGATTTGAAGGAATCAAAGCTTGACTGTTATCAGGTGTTTGCAGATAATCAGCCAAGAAATCAAGCAAATTGATTTGGGTTTCCACTTCAGCCAGTTCTTTCTGGTAAGCGGTTTGATTAGTCAACACAAGCTGGAGTTCCTTCGTAATATCTGTCAATCCATTCTCTTTCATATAGGATTCTACGGCAGTCTCCACCTCGCCTAACTCATTCTCCACAATTTGCAAACGCTCGTTGATAAAATTGGCGGTATTGGTTGCCATAATATTCTTATCAACAACAGCATCCAAGTTATATAACTCCACGACCTTATTAATCACATCATGCGCCCGCAAGGGCATATCATTGTTCATTGTCAGAACAATCACATTGCTTTCCTTCTTTGCTGGTCGACAAGATAATTCGCCAAGTTGCTGATTGGCACGAGCAGCTACAGACAATGTAGTAATTCGCATCTGATCTCCGACTTTAAGGGCGCGAGTTTCCGTGAGAGTAATAGTACCTGCAGGAGTCATTATGGGATCCTGTAGATTAGGAACATGGAACTTGGTAGTAACACGACGGTACATCATTTCAATAACATAATCCGTTTCCGTACGCTCTAATTCCAATTCCATATATTGCAAGGTATCCAACACTCCAGGCTGGTAGGTAACAAGTACATCAGGATGCGGATATTGTCCGACCCAGCGCAAACCAACTTTTTTCCGATACTCGGTCTGCAGATTCAGTGTGCGAACCACTTGCTCCATTATGGCATGCGAAGTAAGAATTTGGATTTCGTCGTCAATAATCTTGCTGGTTTGATATCCCATCAATTCCAACATATCTGTCTGCAACGATGAACGAGACATATTATTGTCCGTGCGGATCATAATTGTAGACGCAGTTGAAAACACATTCGTTTTGCACTGCAGATACAACACCGCCAACCCGACACATATAGCTATACACAGCACAAACCAATACCACTTGTGCAAACAATGAAAAACGAGTCTGATATAATCAAACTCCTGAATATCCTGTTGTTTTTGTTGTTGAGCCATGAAAATTACTATTTTTTCAACGCCTGAATTGTGAGAGAGTTAGTATAAACAGACACAATAACGGTGGCCATTGATCCGAGTGTAGTGATCATTGACAAGTACAACGGAATATTTTGCGATGACATCGCCCGCGCATTATTCGGCTCCACATATATGACATCATTTTGGCGAATGTGGTAATACGGCGAAGCAAATATAGCCTGATCATTTAGGTTCAGACGCGCAAACTCCATCTTGCCATCTACCTCTCGCGACACAAGCACGTTATTTCGCTTGCCATAAATGGTCATATCCCCTGCCAAGCCTAGTGCCTCAAAAATAGTCATGCCCTGCGAACTGACAGCGTGACGCCCGGGGTTCTTAACTTCGCCCAGTACTGTCACAAAGAAATTCATGAAATTGATATTGATAATCGGGTCTTTTACCGAGCGCGAGATAAGTTGCGTCAGGGTATCTCTGAGCATAGTGGTAGTCATCCCCTCCACATGCATTTTACCCAAGACAGGGAAATCGATATTCCCATCAGGATCCACCCAATATCCTTGCAACGAACCTCCACCATTGAAATTGGTTGTGACCTGACGTGAACCTAAGTTTTGCACGTTCGCTACTGGCATATTGAAGGCTTGCACAGCTGCAATATCCATAGCATTCACAAGGATGGAAAGCAAGTCACCTTTGGTGATATAGTTCTCTTTCTGCGACGTATATGTTTGATTTATCGAATCCGCAGAAACCTCTGTTACATCACGCAGATAGGACAACTTACGTTGCGAAACGCATGATGCGGCGCACACGCCACAGGCCAGTAATACTATAACAATCTTCAGTTGCTTCATCTACACCGGGTGTTATTGCAACGGATAAACGATTACATGTGAAGCACGTGCCATGCTGGCTTCGCCATCCGGAACGATACGGGTTTGAACATCTATGAGTTCTTCACGGATACCATTATCCATCAGCGCCTGCTTGATGGCATTGGCGCGCTCCAGCGATACACGCTGGTTAACCTCAAGCGTACCCGTGCCTTGATCGGCTGTACCGATTACGCAATAGCGGTGCTCGCGATTCGGGTCGTTGAAATTAATCATACGGATATAGGTGTTGAGGTGAGCCTGCTCATATGCTGACAATTTCGATGAATTGATAGCATAGTACACCGTCATCTCCAGTGTATCGGGTATGCCACGGAACACTTCCTTCGTAACAACCTCCGTGAGCGTCTTCTCATCTTGGGCCTTCTTCAGGTCATCGGCAAGCGTTTGATTCTCACTCAAGGCCTGATCCAACATTGTGCGCAGATTGTCATTCTCGTCATTCAAGCGGCGAACCTCCGGACCGTAGGGGTTGTATATTTTCTTTTTCCAGCCTTGCTCCTTGAAACGGTAACTAACCCCCACAAGAGCATTTACATCGATGGCTATACCTGAGGGCAGACCAAACTTACGAGCCGTAGTAGCTGTGGCACGGAGGTCAAGATTGATGAGCCAACTGTCATTCAAGTGGAATTGGCTTAAGAAACCGGCACCACCGCCCATCATAACATTATAACCGGGATTACCCACGACACCCACATGCACATAGGGCACTGCATCATAGATGCGGCCAGGCTTATATCCTCCAAATTGCGTGGTCCAGTCCCACAACATGTCGATGTGAGCATAGTTGTGCCATTTAGCAATCTTGGATTGACTATTATCCGCTTCTGCGTAAGGCAGATAACCCGTTGTCCATCCTATACGGCCTGCTATATACGGGTTAAACCACTTGGTGGCAGCAATTTCGCCTACTCCACCGATGGCATCATACATCTTATGCCCTGTAGCAGTTTCGGGAGCGGAAGTCGTCTCTTTCTGATGCCCCATACCATTAAACAGGACACTTATACCACCGGACACTGACAACTCCCAGTTATCCCAGAACGACCGGGGCACATACGACACTTTGATAGAATCCGGATTCTCATCCATAGCAGCCTCCTGCTGAGCAACAACAGGCAAGGCGCATACAACCAATGCGCAGAGCGCAAAAATACATTTTTTCATATTAGGATTGTAGTAAATTTTTTCGCATTTACAAATAATTTTATTTCAAAGCCAACAAAGTTACAACTTTTTTTTTGAAAAAGCAAATATTTTCGCAAAAAAAAATAATTTTCTCGTAATTCTTGTTAATTTTGTACCTTTCGTTTCCGATATCGAAAGCGAACCATTGGCAAAGTCCGTTTTATGCAAGCATGCGCAGCGGCCTGCTTACTAAGCTTCCGGCAGCAGTTCCATTCTCTGCCTAACCGGCAGACAAAAGAACAACTCCCAGTATTCATTCTTCCTGCTTAACTATGCACAGATTGCAGGCGAATCATCTCGTATGAATATCGTGAGCATCATGCGACCATCTCCCGAAAACCTCACAACAATCACTCAAACTCTCAAACATTCAAACATTCAAACATTCAAACATTCAAACATTCAAACATTCAAACACAATCAAGCCTCTGCGGAAACAGAGGCTTGATTGGTATTATCGGGATATTATCACCCCGGAATGATTCGGGGTGTTAAACCCGGAGAGTTCGATTAGCGTACTACGTTACCGGTGATGGTGTAAACAACACCGTCACGGATGATGTAAATCTGGCCGTCACGGAAGAACTTCTGTACCGGTTGAACAGTTACATCCTCAATAGCAGTACCCTGATCAGCACCTGCTACTACCAACGCTTTCTTGGCCGGAACGATGATCTCATTGTTAGCAGTCGGAACGCCGTAGGCCACGAGATGGTTGGCAGTACTGTTGTTGTAGTTAGCACCTGCGGTTACAACGATGTTGCCAGCATAGTCGAAGCAGAGCGAACCGAGAGCAGCAAATGCGGTCTCATACTTGGAAACCTTCGTCAGAGCCGGAACATCTCCCGTCCATGCGATAGCGTAAACCAGAATATTACCGTCACCGTCAACGATTGCAAGTTCGTCTTCGTCACGCGAAACGGCACAACCGCCACCGAGCGAACCGGTCAGATCAGCTGTTTCACCCTCAGGCAGAGCAACATAGGTGCGCTCGCCATTGGTGTTGTAGAACTGCAGCGAACGTGCACCTGCGGCGTTGTTCGGCTTAGCACGCGAGCATGAGAAGAATGCACCCTTCGATGTAGCGTTGATAACGAACATTTCGGCAGCGTTATCGGAGAGAGCGAAGGTCTTCGTCGGAGCTACAGTCCATTTGCTAAGTATTGTGCCGTCATTCTGGCCAAGCTGATAAACGTTCACACCATGCTTGTACAGGGTCGTACCTGCCGAGCTTACATCTTCGTTCATAGCATAGAGAACAGTATTAGCACCTTCGCCATAAACGCCTACAGAAGCGGTAGATGAGCCAAGAGCTACGCCGTTGTTTGTCCAAACGCCGTTGGCATCCTGCTCTCCTTCGAACAAGCAAGTAGCTGTCAAAGTAGAAGGATTCATCACGTAAACGCCACCATGAGCATCACCCCAGTCGCCAATATAAACGGTACCGTCTGCGCCTACCGACGGACGACCCATACTTTGCCACTTGGGTTGACCGGCAAGAGTATTCTCGGTATTAACCGTGTAATCCTGATTGTATACATATATACCACCATCAGCAGAACCTGCACGGTTAGCAACATACATACGGCCGAAGAAGTCAGACTCAGGGCTATTATCGATAGCCAGGTGGCACTTCTTCAAATTAGCACCTTCTGCCAGTTTGCCGAACTCGAATACTTGACCGGCTTTCAGTTCAACAGCCCAAGTATTGATTCCGTTAGGAATGTCCGATTTAGCAACAGATGCCTGGTTCTGGCCCTTAACAGGAGCAGCGATAGCCACTGTACCCTTTTCAACGCCATCCTGATAGAATATGAGGTTAGCCTCAGTACCATCGATGTTGGCAATGTATGAGAACGTGTAATTGTCGCCATCAGCAACAACATTCAGGCCGTAAGCATTGATACGACGGTCAGCTCCGGCAACATCTTCCTTCTCCTGCGAGAAGTATACGTTGTCAACGAAGAAGCCGTTGAGGGTGTAGTAATCCTGCCAGCCAATCTGGAATACCTTGGTAAGATCCTTGCCGGAGAAGTCGAATACAAGATGATTCCACTCGCCACCTTTGACATCAGGGATATTGACATAGTCATCCGTCGAGCCATTTACAACCGGGAAGATTTTAATCTTGCCGTCAGCCAACGGATAGATACTGATGTGCAAGTACGGGAAGCCTGTCATATCGGTCTCAGCAAACTCCCAACCAAACATACCGGTAGCCTTCGGAGCATAGAACAGGGCATTGTCACCTTGGGCGATCTCGCCTTGCG
This sequence comes from Paludibacteraceae bacterium, assembly GCA_017525455.1. Classification (GTDB taxonomy): domain Bacteria; phylum Bacteroidota; class Bacteroidia; order Bacteroidales; family Paludibacteraceae; genus Colicola. Next base: position 8,230 of record JAFXSS010000035.1, on the reverse strand, counting down.
ACAACTCGGTCGGTTCCCACCAGCCGGCAACTAACGTACCGATTGATGCAGGAGCTGCAGCATACTTGTCAGAATAGATCGACTTAACCAATCCTTTGTAGGTCTTAGGAGCAGCGTCAGCAGCCGGAGCAACGATAGTCTTGGCAGCTACAGCTACAGGCTCAGCCGTATTACCGCTCTCGTCGGATGCGATAACCGAGAAGTTGTAGTCAGTATTCGGTTTCAGGTTATTAACCGTCAGGATAGCGTCAGCACCGGAAACGGCATTGATTGATGCAACCTCGGCCTCGCCGTTCTTAACAGTAAGTTTAACTGCTTCCGAAGCATCGGTAGCGCTGGCCTTGATCTTTACGCTGAAATACGAAGCGGACTCTACAACAGCCTTAACGTCAGCCGGAGCAGTCTCGTCAACAGCCGGAGCCTGAGTGGTATAGAAGTATACATTGTTCAGCCAGAAGGTCAGAGTCTTAGCATTGTCGATCTTGATCTGGTAAACATCAGCCCAGTTGGTAACCTGATTGAACTCGGAGAGCGCAATCTCTACACTGTTCCACTGCTGACCGGTCAGGTTCTTGGTAATGCCTTGCTCAGCACCGCCCCAGATAGGTACGATACGCATAGAAGCGTCAGCGGCAACCCAAACATCGAGGTGAAGTTTCTCCATCTTCGAGCAGTTGAGGTGCTCCTTGAACTCAAGGCCAAAGTAACCCGAGTTAGTGGTAACATACTTCTTGCCATAGGTATCCTGGGTATAAGCAGTACCGCTACCCCACTCACCGAAGTTGCAGTCAGCAGAATAGGTGTCGGAATAAACAGCTTTCACTTGGTTAGCGGGCCAAGTCGGAGCAGCGGGAGCAGCATCGGGTGCTTCAGCAAGAGGAGTTGCGCCATAAACTGACCATTCGCCATCACAACCCGGGTCACCCCAAACAGCAGAAGAAGAGGTAATCGTAAACAGATTCTTGCCATCCGTCGGAATAGTGAGGTCTTTGGTCTTTGCACCCCAGTCAGAAACGGCACCGTTACCGTTCACACGCGTAAAGATACAATTCTTATAGGTGTCGGTATCAAGTTCGAACGACCAAACGCCCTCCTCGCCTTCCACCGGAGTCATACGCTCACCGGGCCATGTAACTTTGGGGTTACCACCACCGTCCCAAGCGTAGATGCCGACAGCAGCGCCGTCAACAGTCCACCAACTTTGAGTCATCTTGCAGTAGAGAGTCGTCTTAGCAGCAGGAGCGGGCCACCAACGCGGGTCACCGACAGCCTTACCGTCAGTACCTGCTGTCAAAGCAGGAGAGTCGTCAGCAAGAGTATAGTCTGCATTAGCAGCATCTTTGAACTTCGGATCCACGTTGAGGTTATCAACGGCTCCACCTTCCTTCTTGGTGTAGACACGTTTGGTTTGATACCAAACACAGTTCTTCACATCGCCTCCATATAGATAAGTAGCATAGATAGCAGGCTCTTCGGCATCAGCCAGCGGGTTCATCATGATACAGTTCGATACTGATGCATCCGGAGACTTGTACGACTGAATCATGCGCTCGTAACCTTTGCAGTTATAGAACGTGCAGTGATCCACTCTTAATTTAGAAGTAGCTTGCGTGTTATTACCATTGTTACGCAGGTCAAGAACTGCTACATCTTTCAGAGTAATATTTGCGAAAGTGCTATTTTTTACCGTCAGATTATCGCAAGCGTTCGTGTCGTTAGGCAGAGAACTTGGTGCAAAGTAGAACGGAGCCTTTGCGAGGTCGTGGAAATAGCAATCTTCAACGATGCAAGAGTCAATGTGATATTTTTCCCAACTGCTAACTACATACTGCGTATAGTTCTTGAACTCGCAATCTTTCATTTTCAAGAACTTGGGTGTGTTCTCGTAGAAATAGAAGCAATATCCATTGCCTTCTGCGCCCACGAACTGGAACGTAACGCCTTGGACATTAATACTTGCCTTAACCTGGAAATAGCCGGACATCTTAACTACCGGCTTTGCACCTTCAGCTGCCATAATAACAACCGGTACATTTACAGGAATAGATTGCCCTTCCAGATACTCGCCATCAGCCATCACGATAGTATCACCTGCCTGTGCTCCACGCGCAAGCTCGACATACAGCGTGTAACCATCATTACGAGTACCTTCAAAGCATTGAGTCGGAGAAATGTTCCGAATCGTTGCATTTGCTGTCAACACTACCAGCATTGCAGCAAATAAAGAGAAAATTTTTCTCATACTGATTAGAATTTTGGTTAATAAATATGGTTAATTGTCAGTGTTCTTTGCGGATTCGGATGGAAAAATTCCCACGAAACCTCGGTAAACCCCGAGTATTGTCTAGGATTCCCCCTGCATTCTCCCTACATTCCTCCAACTTTCCCCCTACTCAACTCCGCGATAATCCTTTGCGGAAATAAAAAATTCATCAACAAAAATACAAAATATTTTGAATATATGCAAGTATTCTATTCAAAAAATGCTATATTTTTGCATTTTTTAGTTCATCGGGCTATTTTTTGCCCCAAAACATTGTAGGTTTTTCCGTCAATTTGCATCCAAACCTGCCCGAGTCGTCATGACTGATATAGATGTTCGCTGCATCCGCCCCGATAAGGGCGAATGCAACGAACATAGCAAGCAGGCTTCTTTTCATAATTTACTCTACTATTTCACCCAGCACATTGTAGGTCTTGCCATCGCGGAAGATAAGCACTTGACCGTCGCGGATGAACTTCGAGCCATCGGTAACCGTGTTGACACGCATATCTTCGAAGCCAGCGGGCACAGTGTGCTCCTTGGTGCGAACAACCTTCATCGTGTTCAGCAATGTAGCGTTACCGTTCTGGTCAGCAGTGTAAGAGTTCAGTTCGATAGCGCCATTCTTAACCGTGAACTTGGTGAACGACGGAGCACCCGGCTGACCGAACATACCGGTCATCAGGTCAAAGTAGTTGGTAACTTTGTGCTTGTCGTAGTAGCTATCCATCTTATCGCGGTCATACGGATAGTAACGCTTACGTCCGCAAGTAGCACCGATGAAGTACAGTGTACCATCGTCAGTCTTGAATGTACCACCCTTCTTGCCAGTAGCGTTCTTGTTGGCATCAACAGCAACTGTCTCAACATCCGTTATAGCCTCAGTGATAGCAGTACGGGTGTCAGGATTAACCGGGCCAATCACCTCGTAGCAGTGGTCGTGACCTTGGATTGCCAGATCAATCTCACACTCCTTAAGGATAGGCAGCATAATCTCGCGGAACATCGGAGTCTCGGCATCAACCGAGTGGCCCGAGCCGGAGAAGATGTTCTTGTGAGACAGCGTGACGCGGTACTTGGTATCAGGATGCTTGGCAATCTGCTCCTTAAACCAATTCTTGACATCGCTGGACAGATAAGTTGACTTCATACTCGACTCGCTACTGCCCGATGCACGCCACCAGTCCTGAAGCGAGTAAACGAGGAACAGCACATCGCCATATACAAAGCTATAGGTGATACCGCTGAACTGCGGTTTGGTCTTAGCCTTCGTGGCAAACTCCCAATCGGTATTGAAGTGATAATCGTAGTTCAGGAGCGGCGAATCATCATGGTTGCCATCGGTAGGTACGATAGGCATCTGCATGATTACCGGACGGATAGATTCTTCGAACCAGCGTTCCCACTCCCATTCGGAGTTACTCTCGGTACCTGTTTCTACGAAGTCACCCGGGAAGAGGCAGAACCGTGCTTCGGGCACAGCCTTGGCGGCAGCCGTTGCGCACCAGCGAGCGTTATCAACATACTCGGCATCCATAATATGACTATCGGTCATGTAGATGAACGAATACTCACCCTGCTTGGCCTCCTTGGTGCTGAACTGTGCAATCGGACTCCAATGACCGGCATAACCTACACGCCAGCTGTAGGTGATACCCGGCTGCAGATTCTCGGCAATAGCCTTGTGGCTAACATAGGTAAATGCAGTCTTGGTATCCAGATTGGCAGCCTTCAGGATGCCTGAAGTGGAAACAGCATAACGTAACGGTTTGGTGGTAGTAGGTGTGGCAGAAATATTGATTACATCATCCTTGCCATGCTCAAAGTCATCGGCCGTAGCGTTAGCAAACGGCATCAACTGCACCTTACCCTCGGTTACACCCTCGTTAGTAAACCAGCAGAATGCCATGCGCGTAGCAGGATCGCCGTTGATATTTGCTACCATGTTATACGGTTCCTCTTTGCCCACCAGTTTGGCAGCAGCAGCGTTCATCTCAGCAATCTTACCGGCGATAACAGTTACATCGGGGCAAGTAGCACTATCGATGCGCGCAGCCTCTTTGGCAATCAGGAACGGAATGTACGAGGGTACAGTATAATCCTCGGCCTTGTACAACTCGTCGGCCTCCAATACCTCAACCGGGTAATATACCGGCGGGATAGGCAATACCTCAACTGCAACATAATCGGTGAAGTTACCGTCCACAGTCTTTACGCGAACAACCGTCTCACCAATCTCTACGCCGGTGATTCCGCCATTAGCATCAACACTGGCAATGGCTGGATTGTCAGATGTCCAAGTCAGTCGTTTGTTGGTAGCATTACCCGGGGTGATGATAGCTGTAGCACCGGCTGTCTTGCCCTGGATAACCTCGATCTTGGTCTCATATATATCTACGCCCGTAACAGGTACTTGCACAGCATTGGGGTCATACTCATATGCGCCTACATCAACACCGCTGCCGATAGGACGCGCCACACCAAGGATATCCGTAGCCGGTGCTTTGGCTGCCAGGCCCTTGTTAATCAGCGGAGATGTGGACAGCAATGAGAAATCAGCCGAACGCATGGCGGCAATCTCACCGTCATTGGTAGGGGCACCTACGAAGGTAGTAGGATTGTTGAAGTTCGGGCCATTGGCATCCATATTGGTGCGCGACATATTGATAGAAGCGAACGATGAGCCATCAAAGCCCTCGTCGGCATAGTTATGACTCGAGCCATTACTTTCGCCACTGATAAAGTTAGCCGGATCGGTATCTCCTTCCTGATCCTTGTTGCCCCAGAATACAGAGTTGTACACCTCATCCACCGAGTGAACACCTGCATACTGAATACCCTGGTTGTTAGCTACGGTACAGTTATATACTTTACCTCCGGCCTCATTGAATATACCGGCTGAACCGGGCCAACCGTCCACGGTGCATGAGTTATTGTAAATAACGCAGTTGGAAACAGCACATCCTGCTTTGTGCAGACGAATGGCTCCATACTTACCGCAGTTACCGCGAACTATACAGCCTTCCATCACAGCATTCTGATACAGATATGCGCCGCCACCGCTACTGGTAGCTTCACAGAGCTCGATGGTGGTGTTGCGGATAACAGCCGGCACAGCAGGGTCGCTTGCCTGCGCATATACACCGCCACCGCCGGAACCCTTGCAGTTGCGAATAATACACTTATCCAAAATAACATTGCCGCGGATAAACGCGCCACCGCCTTCACCTCCGTAATCGGAGTTCTGGATAATCATGCCTTCCACATACGTAGGCACCGTACAATCCGGCGAATACTTAACTATCAGGAACTTACCCAGGCCTTCACCGTCCAGGATAGACTTGAAGTTCTCAATGTCGCGCAGACCGGTGGCTGCATTGTAACCGCCGCGAATCTGTACGCCGTCCTTCAAGGACACAGTCTCCTTGTACGTACCGGCTGCTACATACACCTCGTCGCCTGACGATGATGCGCTAACTGCCGATGTGATAGTGGCTTTGGCTGTCTCCCAGCTTGTTCCGTCGTTATTGTCGTCACCCATAGGGCTGACGTAACGAATTGTTGCAGACGCCCATAGCACTATCGTGCTGAGCATCAAAAGGGATAGAATTCTTTTCATGTCATGAATATTTTGAGGTTAATATCATCGTGATCCTACAATCCGGGGGTAGGAACGCCGTGCGCCTTGGTGCGAACAACCTTCATGGTGTTGAACAGCGTTACATTGCCCTCATCGTCATCGGCAGTGTAGGAGTTGAATTCAATGCAGTCATCCTTCACTGTAATCTTCGTGAAACTCGGTGCCTCGGGTTGACCGAACATACCGGTAAACAGGTCGAAATAATTAGGCACGTTGTGCTGCTTATAACCAACTACATTGGGATCGCCCGAGTAGTCGTTCTCCATCTTCTGGCGACTGTGCGGATAGTAACGCTTGCGTCCACAGGTAGCACCGATGAAATACAACGTGCCGTCGTCCACACAGTATGTACCGCCTTTATAGCCGGTCATATTTTTGTTCGTGTTCACCGGAACTTCTTCTCGGTCAGTTATAGCATCCAGTATCGGCGTGCAGTTATCGGGGTTAACCGGGCCAATCACCTCATAGGTGTGATCGTGGCCTTGTAGGGCAACGTCGATCTCACAAGCCTTCATCGTCGGCAACATACATGCGCGGAACAACGGCGGCTCCTCGTCGGTCGAGTGATCCGAACCGGAGAACAGATTGAAGTGAGCCAGCGAGATACGGTACTTCGTGTTAGGATTCTGTGCCGTCTTGTCGCAGAACCACTTGCCGATATGATCGGTCAGATAGACGGATGTCCAGTCGATGTAGCTGTGCGTCTCACGCCAGAAATCCTGCATCGAGAAAACGAGGAACAGCGCATCGCCATAAACGAAGTTATAAACGATACCTTCGAACTGCGGTGCATCGGTATAACTGACATTGAAATCGTTATTCGTGTTGAAATGGTAGGTGTAGTTGATGTTCGGGCTGTCGTCATGGTTACCGTCGGTCGGCACAAGTGCCATATTCATAATAACGGGGTTGAGCGACTCCTCGAACCAACGCTCCCACTCCCATTCGGAGTTGTTGGCGTCACCGTCCTCAACAAAATCACCGGGGAAGCAGCAGAAACGTGCTTCCGGTACGGTCTTCACAGCAGCCTTGGCGCAGCGGCGTGCCTCATCGATATATACCTGATTCTCAATATGGCTATCAGACATGATGATAAACGAGTACTCGCCCTGATTCTCATCCTCGGTACGGAAACGTCCGATAGGGCTCCAGTGACCATCGTAACCGCAACGCCACGAATAAGCCGTGCCCGGGGTAAGATTGGTGGCGGTAGCTTTGTGGCTGATATACTTGTAACGCACGCTGGCACTGATGCCCGACTGATTGACGATATAACGTGCCTTGCCTGCGTAGCGCAACGACTTGGTTTGTGTAGCTGTAGCCGGCACGGTGATTACGCCGGAAGCGAAATCCGCCTCGGTAGCGTTCTCCTTGGCAACAATCTGCACCTCACCTTCTTTGACACCGTCGTTGGTGAACCAGCAGAAACCCATGTTCGTGTGCGGATCGCCGTTGATGGTAGCTACCATGTTGTACGGTTCTTCCTTCGGCACAAGATCTTTGATCTTTTGACGCATAGTTGCCAGATTTGCATCACTCGGATTGTCGGCACAAGCCTTGATAGCAATCTTGAGCATCGTATGGCTTGGCACTGTGTAATTCTCGGGGGTGTACAGTGAGTCAGCCAACTCCCATTCTGTCTTGGGAACATACTGTTCGGTAGAGTCTTGGGGTTGGGGCTCGGGATCTGGATCCGGATCAATAATAGGATCGGGTTTGCACGCTGCAAACAAAACCATGCAGCCAACCATCAGAATGGAATAAATCTTTTTCATTGTAGTATTATTTTTGCTAGTTATATTGCAATGCCGTATTGTCGTGATGATGTCATCACACGGTTTATTTAGTCACTGTTATCTCATTGAACAGTTCAGTCTTACCGTTCGGCAGAACTTTGAACGATTCGAGCAATATGTCGTTCTTCCTTATTGTTACGCGCGTGTACGAGGGCGCACCCGGTTGCCCGAACATACCGGTGAACAGGTCGAAGTAGTTATCAATCTTATGAATATGCTTCGATGCGTCCATCTCTTCGCGGCTGAGCGGTGTATAACGCTTGGCGCCACATGTAGCACCGATGAAGTACAGCGTACCGTCCTTCACATTGTAGGTGCCACCTTTCTTTCCGGTGATGTTCGCTACCGGGTCAACGGGCACTGACTGCTGACCACTAATAGCCGACAGCAGAGGCTTACGCGTATCGGGATCCACCGGACCGATGACCTCATACGTATGGTCGTGGCCTTGCAGCACCAAATCGATCTTGCAGTCTTTCATCACGGGCAACAGGGTTGCACGCAGTAGTGGCGTCTCTTTGTCGCGCTGAT
>JAFXSS010000034.1 GCA_017525455.1 Paludibacteraceae bacterium | reverse complement strand
TGTACGTGCCGGCTGCCAATCCCGTTACATTTACAGGTATCATGCGTGATGTAGCATCCACCGGCGTTCCGGCTAAGGTCTGCTGCGCAGTCTCTACGATCTCCGCCATAGCGCAATTGCCCAGTGCATCCTTGTTGAACGTAACATTCATCGCCGCATCTCCGGCACAAGGCTCTGCAATGGTTATGTTGGTAGGAGTAGCAGGCTTCGGATGGATAGTGAAGGTCTTAACTACTGCCGCGCTATCGCAACCGAGAGCTGACTCCGGACGGGCGCGCAAGGTGTATGTACCGGCTGCCCAACCATTCGTATTGACGGTAAAATTGAACGGAGCAGCAACAGTCAGTGGTTGTTCTGCTATCTTGCCGTCAACGCTCCAGTAGATCTTTGCTGCATCTGTTGCCGTATAAGCCACGCTGAACGATTCAGCCGGGAAGCATTGTGCGGCAAGGTCATTAATTTTCAGCCACGGGCGGTTGTTCACCTTGAGTGTAGCGGTAGCAGCCACTGACGAACAACTTTGCGGTGCAGCAGATTTGACTGTTACTGTCAGCGTATAATTACCATCCTTCAGGTCAGCCTTAGGCAAGGTAATCTTAATCTTTTGGTCAACAACAGCCTGGTCAGTAGCCGTGAGCCCGAGAGCACCCGTCTCGTAACTGTAGGTGGATGCATTGGCAGAGGTCGTGAACTCAAATACAGCATCTTCCCTTCCCTCGCAAACCGTAATCTCTTCTGAGCCGGGCTTAACCGCTACGGTCGGCAGCGGATAAATAGTGAAGGTTTTGAACTGCTCAGCACCCACACTCGGACAACCGTTATCGCCCTGCGCAATAAGTTCAACTTCATAATCGGTACCGGCTGCCAATGCTTCAAACGCTGCGCCAGATATCGTGAACGAACCGTCACCCGGTGTCACGCCGGTCTTGGAGCCGCTAACAGGCGTATCAACACCAGCTTTGCGAACGATGTAATCATACTTGGTAGTTGTCATACCGCTGTATGTCACCGTAATCGAAGCACCTGCACCGGCACACGTGTTGGTCACACTACTCAACGTAACCGTCGGTTTGGCTTTCAGCGTAATGGTGGATACCTTAGCCGTAGCGATTGCACAGTTGTGTTCGGATACAGCCGTTACACTCAGCGTATAGGCTTTAGTAGGTGCACCGCCGGTAGTCAGACCGTCGATGTCCACCTCGATCTTTCCGTCAGCAACGGTAGCGGTTGCTACAGTTTTCACCACCGTCTCGCCATCCTTAACCGTGTAACTGAATGTTTGTGCATTCGTTGCTGTGTACGGCACAAGCACCTTGGTCTCGCCCTCGCAAGGTGTAGTGTTGTCCAATGTGCTGATTACCGGCAGCGGCCATATATCGAAGGCTTTCTTTGCCGTATCGCTCTCGCAGGTTGCAGACTTAGCAACAAGGCGTAATTCGTACGAACCAGCATCCAGTCCGGAGATATCCAGATTGAACGTCGTGCCAGACACGTCTTGGTTCGTTACTGTCTGAACCAGCACTCCAGCCTTGAACACACGATACTCGTACTTCGTCGCGTTGGAAGAAGTATAAACCACCGCAGCACTCGTCTCGTTATCGCACTTGCTTTCTACGGACGTGATTCCTGCCGACGGCTTCGGATTGATGGTGATGGTCTTTACGACCGCTGTGCTATCGCAACCCTCTGCTGAAACGGGCTTTGCACGCAAAGTATAGGTGCCTGCAGCCCAACCGCTGGTGCTGATTGTAAATGCCGCCGGAACATCCAATGTCTGCTCGGAAGTAATCTTACCGTCTACTGTCCACTTGATTTGTGCAGCGGCCACCGGCGTGTACGCAACCACAAAGCTCTCAGCCGGATAACATTGTGCTGCAATGTCCGGAATGGTCAGCGAAGGCATATTGTTCACCTTCAGCGTGGCATTAAGGGCGTGTTGGCAGCCATGTTCAGACTTGGCAATCAGCAAGAAGGTGTACGTTCCGTCAGCCAATGCAGACGGATTGAAACTGATTGTACCGCTTCCGCCTGCGGGAACAGCAACGTCTGTGGCAGAGATAGCCGGATGTTCAACCAGACGATAACTATACTTCGTAGCACCGGTCATCGTAAACGCGAACGAGGCGTTATCATCTTTCTCGCAGATAGTCACGGTCGGCGTCAATGCCGTTATTTGCGGGAGCGGGTTGACGGTGAACGTACCACTGACCTCCGCACCTGCACCGCAATGACGGATGTTCGTTGCCGTCTGCTCGATGGTATAAGTGCCGGCAGACAATGTATCCGGCAGTTCAATCAAATGGTGATCGTGTCCCGAACCACCACCGGGGATATCTTTCTTGCCCTTCAACCACTGTACTCCGCCCTTTTTTATTACATAGTGGATAGTGTCGGCATACGTGGTGGTATCGTGAATCTGTATGTGCTGACCAACGCAGGCGCTATCAATATGCGCCATAGCTATAGTTGCCGGAGCATACAGAACGACTACCAGTTCAGCATTGTTGCGCGTGATACAGCCGTACTCCGATTCAACCGAGTCGATAGTAATGGTATAATTGCCCGCTGTTAGCAGATACAATTTGCTTATTGCCAACGAAGGCGTACTGGCCACCTCTTGATGCAGATACTTGTAGGTAAATCCGCTTGGCTGGCGTAATGTCCACCAGATGTACTTGGCGTTGGTAGTGGTGTATGCCACATTCATGTAGTCGCCTTCGTTGTACGGTGCACATGCATTGAGATCAGCCGCAATCGATGTGATAGTAGCCGTAGGCATCGGATAGATGGTCAAGGCCACATCCGTTGTATCACTCGGGCAACCAGCCGGAGCAGCGGAATTAGCCACCAACTTCAGCGTATACGAACCTGCCGTCAGCATGCTGATGTCCACATTGATGGTCTTTGAGCCATCCGTAGTAGCCACCGGTGTTGCCAGCAGCGAAGTCTTGCCTACAATGTAATAGTTGTAGTTCGCAGCGTCTGCTGTCGTGAAGGTCAGCGTGGTTGTCGTTTCCTCATCACACTGGTTAACAATCGACACACCGCTGATCGTCGGCTGCTTGCTGATTACGAAATCAATCGTTGAATGTGTACTCTCGCAACCTTTGTCAGACTCGGCATAGGCCTCAACCGTGTACGTACCGAACGCCCAATTACTCGGAGTGTTGGTAGCAATAGTGAACTTCTTCTCGGCATTTACGGTCGTACTGGTCCAATCCTTGATTAGCGAGCCGCCTTTCGTCACCTTGTAGTACACATACTTCGCATTCGTATGGTTGTACGAGACAGTGAACGACTCCGCCGGGTAGCACTTCGACGTAGCATCCAGTGAAAGCGATGTCAGCGTTGGCGTCGGATTGACGGTAAAGGTCGCTTCAGCGGTATCACTTACGCAGGTAGCGGTATTGGCCACCATCTTCAGCTTGAACGTCTGAGCCGTCGTACCGACCGCTATCGAGTTGATCGGTATATCAATCGTATGACTGCCGTCGGTCACAGCCACCGGCGTTGCCAGCAGCGAGGTCTTGCCTACGATATAGTAGTTGTAGTTCGTGGCGTCGGCTGTAGTGAACCGAACTTTCGTGTTCGTCTCTTCATCGCATGTATCGCGCACCGCCTCGATAGTTATTGTCGGCTTGACGTTAATCGTCAGTGTCATTACATGGATCGAGTCAGGGAACGGGAATACCTTCGACTCCAGCGTATCGCGGATCTCGAACGTACCGTACTCATCTGTCTTGAACATATCAGCACCTGTGCCGTTCGTGTTGAAGATCATTGCGTTGGTCGTCAGGTTCTTACGGCTCATCTTGTGTCCCGCACCCGCTGCGTGACCTGCCCACGACAGCACATCCTCTTGACAAACAGTCTTGGTCTCACCGGGCATAAGTATATCCGGCACAACCTGCAACTGCAAGTAGAACATCGAGTCGCAATCATGATGGGTGGCATACTTCAAGGAGTCGAAGATAGTCTTCGACACATTGGCATTTGCCCAGTCATAAGCCAAATGAGGCTGACGATTCAAGCTGTCCTTGCCTGTACCCAATTTGAATCGAGCATACTTCGGATTACCCAGTCCGTCAAGCAAGCCAAATGGTACATACGATGTGCTGTCCCATGTGTACGACAGCCGCTTCGCCGCAACTTTTGTCTTAAGTGTATCGTAGTAAACAGGGTGTACATTCAGCGTAACACGAACAGAGTCCGTATCCTTGACATGCGTGATAGGTGATTCATGATATACATAGAATCGTATATTGTGCGTCGCATCCGACTCACCTACCGTTGCGCCGTACATGTGCGAAGCACTATATCCTGTGCTTATAGCTCCCTCACCCAAATCCCACTTAACACCGGTGTGCGGATAATCGACATTTGCCGAGAATTTGATACCTGGATGGCGGTTACAGTAGTCGAGAGTCATATCGTGAGTAACCACAACATCATCAATCTTCACTACCGGAGCAGTAGGAACGAGGTTGATAGCCATTGCCCCGGCCTCGGACATAGCCTTGGTAGGCAATACGCTATATTCCACTGCCACGAACGCCACTTCATCGACATTGGACAATCGGTTCAACTCGTTGTTGTTCAGTGCTATACGGGCATATGCGTACTGCACATCCGAACCGCTGAAAGTCTGAGCAAGAGTAGTGAACTGGCTACTGATGTCCTCTCCATTCTTACGCATGCCTGCTACTCCCTCCTTGCGAACGACAATGTTGGCATAATGCGTATTGAGATAGTTATCTTTGCAATAGTAGTAAATTTCTTTCACGCCCTTGTTCACATCGGGTATCGATGCCATCGAAGGCTCACCGACATACCTATTCGGCGGACCGGCCATGCGGTAAGGGTTGTGCTGTGAGTTAACGATGAATCCTATGAGCGAAACCGGCTCAGATGTTTCTACTATTTTTGGCGTTTCACCCCATGCAACAGAAATCTCGGGCGCATCCATAAGTTCTGTGGACTCACCCGCATTCAGCGTCTTGAGCAGAGCACCATCTACATAAACCTTGGTATTAGGATAGATAGCCGTTATCAGGAACTCCGTAGGCTTGGTTTCATCACGTTTGCTTGCGCCATCAGGGAATGCGCTCATATTCATTGCCACGAATCGCTTACCCCACGCATATACCGGCATAGCTTGCTCGAATATATGGTCACCGTTCAGACCCGAACCTTCAGGCACGAAAGCCATCGTTCCGCCCTGGAACAGTGCTACCGGTTTGTCAGAACCTATTGTCGTACCCGACAGGTTCCAGAACGGGGCATCGTAATCAGCCGCAGGACCTTCCAACAGATAGACATCACCTTTTTTGGCAAGATTCTTGACAATCGTCGTACCTGCCGGATATTCGGTATAATCACTCTTCATAGCAACCGTACGCAACTTGATGGTTACGGTCGTGTTGTCCTCCGTTGCAACGACTGCAAACTCAGTATTCTGCTGATCCAGCCAGTAGGTCTGCACCACATAATCCGTACCCAAAGTAGGAGTCGGGAAAACCGGTGACATATCATAGGAGTTCGCCTGTTCGCTGGTGAACGTTTTGTTACGCATGTACAACGCAAAATTTGTATCTTCTGAAGTAACATGCAAACCAGAATGCGAAATCACATCCGAATTGATAGAATATACCGTATTACGCCAACCGGCAGGAATAGAATACTGGAATGGCACATGAGCCGTCACAGACTGCGTCAGGCGGACAGTCTCCGTACCTGTTCCGTCAACAGTTGTCAGCTTCACTGTACCGTTGGCAGACGGGATAACCATAATCTGCAGATCCATTGCGCCGCTTACATCATTACGCAAATACGTCAGCCAGAAATCCCTACCCGTTGTGGGGATGTACTCAGGCACTGACGACGAGTTAGCCTGAACAGGTTGCGGTACTACACATAGTAATACAGCCACCGTCAGCAGCAACGCTGCAGGCAATACGGTTAATACTCTTTTCATTCTCAACGATAACGTTTGCAAACGATTCATATCTCGAAGTATTTATTTCTTTTGATAATGTTTGTTTTACGCATGCGAACACGCTCAGCGCGTGTACACACGCGCACATTTAACCCACAAAGATACGAAAAAAAAACGACACCTGCAAATTTTTGTGCCGTTTTTTTGCTTTATAGCAATATTTGCTATACCAATTGTGCAGTATAGATGTTTTTTACCGACCGGGTTCGTCTATCCCGCCTATCCACCTGTGCAGCCAGTGGAAGAACGTCCGCTGCCAGAGGATGCCGTTCTGTGGTTTGAGTACCCAGTGATTCTCGTCGGGGAACAGCAACAACTCTGCCGGTACGCCCTGCATCTTCGCCGCGTCATACGCCGCCATAGCCTGATTGGCAAGTATGCGGTAATCCTTCTCGCCGTGGATGCACAGGATTGGCGTATCCCACTTGTCAACGAACTTGTGCGGACTATTGGCAAACGTGCGCTGCGCAATCTTGTTCTGCTTATCCCAGTACGCTCCACCCATATCCCAGTTAGCAAACCATTTCTCCTCAGTTTCCAGATACTGCATCTCCAGGTTGAAGATGCCATCATGCGCAATGAACGCTTTGAATCGCTTGTCGTGGTGGCCGGCAATCCAATATACGCTGAATCCTCCGAACGACGCGCCTACGCAGCCTAACCTATCCTTATCAACATACGGCAGGTTCGCGCATGCCTCATCAATAGCCGTGAAATAGTCCTTCATACATTGTCCGCCGTAATCGCCGCTAATCTGTTCGTTCCATGCCATGCCGAAGCCCGGCAGACCGCGTCTGTTCGGCGCTACGATCACATAGTCATGCGCTGCCATAATGCTGAAATTCCATCGGAACGACCAGAACTGACTCACCGGACTCTGCGGACCGCCTTCGCAGTACAGCAGTGTCGGATACTTCTTGTTCGGGTCAAAGTGCGGCGGCAGTATGATCCAAGTGAGCATATCCAGGCCGTCAGTCGTTTTCTGCCAACGCGGCACAACGGTAGCCGGCTCCAACTGATCATAGATATTCTTGTTCTCAAACGTCAACTGCTCCCAAGCGGCCGTGTAAGGCTCACCTTTCTCTGTACGCGCATATTTCAGGCAATACAACTCGTTCGCCTCTACCATCGAGTGACGGAGCATATATATTCTGTCGTCGCACACATCGCCCAACACATGGTCATACTGTCCTTGTGTGAGCACGGATATAGTACCTTGCAAATCAATGCTGTACAGCTGTACCGTGGCATGCCAGCAACCCGTGAAAACGATCGTTTGGTTGTCGTACCATGCAAACTCATCCACATTGCTGTCGAACGCCTTACTAAGGAACGTCTTTTCGCCTGTGCTCAAGTTCATTACCATCAACCGGTTTTGGTCACTTTCATAGCCGTCACGCGCCATCGACTGCCAAGCAATGAACAATCCGTCGGGCGAGAACGCGGGGTTGGTGTCATAACCGTCGTTGCCTTCGGTAATGTTCTTCGTTTCTTTGGTCTCTAAATCATAGAGATAGATGTTTGAATTTGTGCTGACGGCATAGTCCAGACCGGTTTTCTTACGGCAGGTGTAGGCTATCGTTTTGTTATCCGGTGCCCAGGCCAGTTGCTCCACGCCACCAAACGGCCGCATCGGACACTCGTAAGCCGTGCCTTCCAACAGATTTACGCCTTCGCCAAGTTTGGCGGATTTGATTCGTTCACCTTCGCCGTAATACTCGATATTCAAATCATATACAAACGGTTGCGGAGCGGTCTCTACCCATTCATCCCAATGTTTGTACATCAGATCGTCAATCACGCGTCCGCTGGCTTTCGGCAAGTCGGGATACTTGTCGGCGGTAGTGGCAACGGTCTTAACGGGCTTGATGAGAATCACCTTGTCGCGCATCGGTGAGAGAAGAAATCCCTCGACATCTTCCGCGCCTTGCACTTCAAGTTCTTCTTTGTCGCGACGGAGATATAGTTTGCCGCCTTTCAGGTACGCCAGACATCCACTATTGCCGAACCATGCGGGCTCACTTCCCACGAACTCATCAATAACATTTACCATTTGGTTATTTTGTTCGGAGGGCTCAAAAGGATTGCAGATCCGTATCCAACTCGTTGAGCGGTTCTCCTCCACGCTGTAGTAACTCACCGTATAGGCAACCAGCCCTGTTTCTATATCCGCTTTCACGGAGCCTATACGTCCCATAGCCCATAGTGCTTCCGGCGTCAAGCGGTCGCCCTGCAACGTGATCTGCGGTTTCGTGATCGGTTGTTTGTCATCAGTCTCTTGCTTGGCTGCACAACCACCAAGCAGCAAAGCAATCCCTGTCATAATAATCAATCTGCTATATTTCATTGTTTTATTATTTTATTCCCTTTATATTATACTAGTCATCCAGTCGATTAGTAATCTAGTAGTCTAGTCGTCCATTCTCCTACGATATTTCCCTGTACTCCACCACTGCGCTCTTGAACTTAGCCAGGTTATCGCGATAGACCTGCGTATAAGCCGTGCTTAGCGTCGGATCGTCATCCAGCACGCTGTTGGCAGCCTCACGCGCCAGTTCCAGGATCTGCCCGTCGGTGGCGAGATTGGCAATCTTCAGGTCAAACGCTTGCCCGGATTGCATCGTGCCGTCGAGTTCTCCCGGTCCGCGGAGTTGCAGGTCAGCCTCAGCTATTCGGAACCCGTCATTCGTTGCTACCATGATATCCATCCGTTTGCGCGTATCGGCTGACATCTCCGGCGGCGTAAGCAATATACAGTAACTCTGGTCAGCACCACGCCCTACTCTGCTGCGGAGCTGGTGCAGTTGGCTCAGTCCGAAGCGTTGCGCATCCTCAATGATCATCACGGAGGCGTTGGGCACATTCACACCTACCTCGATAACCGTTGTCGCCACCAGAATCTGCGTCTCGCCACTCACGAAACGCTGCATCTGCAGGTCTTTGTCCGCAGCACGCATCTTGCCATGAACCATGGATATCCTGAATTGCGGAAACGTCTGAACCAAAGTGTTGTAACCGTTCTCCAAGTCAGCCAAGTCCAGTTCCTCGTTTTCCTGAATCAGCGGATACACAACGTAAATCTGCCTGCCTAAGCCGACTTGTTTGACGATAAACTCATTGATGGATTTACGCCTCAGGTTGGAATAATGGTAGGTCTGTATAGGCTTTCTGCCTGGCGGCAGTTCATCAATCACCGACACCTGCAAATCGCCATACACCGTCATAGCGAGCGTACGCGGTATGGGTGTGGCGGTCATGACGAGCACATGCGGCGGACGGATATTCTTCGACCAGAGTTTGGCGCGTTGCGCCACACCGAAACGGTGTTGCTCATCCACAATCACCAGTCCGACGTTCGCAAACTGTACCGTATCTTCGATCAGCGCGTGCGTGCCTATCAGCAGGTTTATCTCGCCACGTTCCAATGCAGGCAGCAGTTCAGCGCGTTGTTTCTTGGTTGTCGATCCTGTCAGCAGTTCCACGCGCACGTCCGATCCCTGTAGCAGATGTCGCAAGGTTGCCAGATGCTGGTTAGCCAGGATTTCCGTTGGCGCCATGATACATGCCTGATAGCCGTTGTCAATCACCAGCAAAGCCACCATCAGCGCAACCAGTGTCTTGCCCGAGCCTACATCGCCCTGCAGCAAACGGTTCATCTGCTTGCCGGACTTCATGTCGGCATGGATCTCACGTATCACACGTTTCTGCGCATTGGTCAACGGGAAAGGCAACAGATATTTATAGAAGTAGTTGAACCGCTGCCCTACTATCGGCATCACAAACCCGTCGGTTTTCTGTAGGCGCGCCGAGGCACGTGAGAGTATCGACAACTGGTTGTAGAACAACTCCTCGAACTTCAGCCGTTCGCGGGCTTTCTGCATCGTGCGTGTGTCTTGCGGAAAATGTATCTGATGCATCGTTTCCGTCCGGTTCATCAGATGGTAGCGTTGGATGATATCCGCCTGCAATGTTTCCGGCAGACCGCGATCCACATCAGGTATCAGTCCGGCGATGATCTGCCGCAAGGCTTTCGAGTTCAGTCCGCTGTTCTTCATCCGCTCGGTGGTGTTGTAGTACGGCTCCAGTCCGCTCACCATCTGCGGTGTAACTTTTGCCAACGGCGTCAACTCGGGATGAACGAAGTTATACGTTCGGTTGAACCGTGAAGGCTTGCCAAACAGCAGATACGGCACACCGGTCTGCAATTTCAGATACTGTATGCCTCTGAACCACACGAGTTCAATCTGACTCTGCCCGTCGCTGAACATGGCTGACATACGCTGTGCCTTGCCTATACCCATTGTATGAAACTCCAGAATCTCGCCTTTGATCTGAACGAACGTATCTTCGTCTTCTATCTCATGGATATAGTAGAAACGCGAACGGTCTATATATTTATAAGGATATACCTCCAACAGCTCGGCAGCAGTATCTACGCCCAGCTCTTTACGCAGAATGTCAGCCCTTCGCGAGCCGACATTCTTGCAATATGTAATATCTTTATCTAACAAATTATTGTAACCTGAAGCTTACCGGCACGGTATATTTAACGCGCACGGGTTTGCCACGCTGCTGACCGGCTTTCCACTTAGGCATCGACTTGATAACGCGTACAGCCTCTTTGTCCAACGATGCATCACCGCCGGAGCGAACAACCTCGACGTCAACAATCGAACCGTCCTTGTTGACCACGAACTGGCAGATCACACGACCTTGGATACCGTTCTCCTGAGCAATAACCGGATACTTTACGTTCTCGCTCAGATACTTGAACAGAGCCTGTTGGCCGCCGGGGAACTCAGGCATCTTCTCTACTACCATGAAGACCACCTCTTCTTCCTCTTCCTCAACAGGAGTTTCTACAGGTGCGGCTATCACAATCTCAACCTCTTTGTCATCCTCGGTTTGGATATCGATATCCTCAACCTCTTTTTCGTCTTCTACCACGTTCAGCACTTCCACCTCTTGTACTTGTGGCGGTGGGGGCGGAGGGGTAACGTCCTGTTGGGTTTGTTGAATCTCTACTTCTTCCTCGAAGCTCATGTCCAAATCTGCCACTTCATACTTGGTGACCTCTTTCTCGGTCCACTCCAGAGCGACATAACAGATACTCAGCGTGAAAGCCAAACCTATCAGCACATAGGTTAGTTTCTTGTCTTCCAAACTGGCTTTTGGTGATTTTTTCTGTTGCATATAGATTTATTTTAATAATGTGTCACACTTATTTGATTCCGCTTTTGCACGAATCACACCGCAATTTCACATCCGCCGCCTACCATAGCAGGAAAACCGCCGCAGGCTAAGGTATGCACAAATTGCGAATGCAAAGATACAAAAATATTTTGAATTATGCAAATTATTCCGCTACTTTTTGTGATTTTTGTGCAGAAATCTTCATTTTTTATCCGAAATGTCCGAAATCCGCCTACCCGACTTGCCAATCTTACCACTTACACACCGGCGAGACTATACGGCAGCAGACCGTTTACAACCAAGCACTCCGAATAACAGATTTTCGGAGTGTTTGTTTTTTTTGCAAGCAGAACGGATTGTATATATACTATGTATATATAGTATATATTTGCGATTCCGCAAAACACGGGTTTATCATATGGTTATCCTGTAGGAATATTATGGTAACCCGATGGTAAGGGTTCGGTGAGACTACTTTGGGGTTACGGGTTACCGGTTATGGGGGACGGGTTACCGGTTACGGGGGATGGAGACAAAAATACACTTTTTTCCAAAAAAAATCCTGCAAAACTTGCAAATGTGGGATTTTTTTCGTAACTTTGTAGCCACTTTTTATGTGCAGGCACGAACGCAAGCACATAACAGGCACAAGCGCAAGCATGCAACGGGCACGAAAGCATGCACATATGCATGCGCGGATACGGGCAAATAGTTGACTGCGAAAAGGTACGCAGTTGACGGCGAACAGGCATACAGTTGTCTGCGAACTGGCATACGGTTGACCGCGAACTGATTGAATACTAACTGATTGAATATATATATTGCAAACTATGCAAAATTTTGCTCTTATAGGCGCTGCGGGCTACATTGCTCCGCGGCACATCAAAGCCATCGCCGACACCGGCAACAACCTGATGGTGGCGTATGACAAGTTTGACTCTGTCGGACGTTTGGATTCGTCGTTTCCAGACTGCAGTTTCTTTACGGAGAACGAGCAGTTCGACCGTTTCTGCTCGAAGCAGATGCGTACGTCCAACCCGCTGAGTTGGGTATCGATATGCACGCCCAACTATACGCACGATGCGTTCATCCGTTACGGTCTGCGTCTGGGTTGCGATGTGATATGCGAGAAGCCGCTCGTGCTCAATCCCTATAACATCGACAATCTGATGGAGATGGAGCAGGAAACAGGTCACAAAGCCTACACGATACTCCAACTCCGCTTGCACGAGAAGATCCGCGCGTTGAAAGAGAAAGTGGACAACGGTCCGAAAGACAAGATCTATGACGTTGATCTAACCTATATCACCAGTCGCGGCAAGTGGTACTACTCGTCGTGGAAAGGCGATGTGCACAAGTCGGGAGGTATAGCCACGAACATCGGCGTTCATTTCTACGACATGCTGCAGTGGATATTTGGTCCCGTGAAGCAAAATATAGTTCACGTGATGTCTTTCGACCGCGTTGCCGGTTTCCTGGAACTAGAGAAAGCCCGTGTGCGTTACTTCCTGAGTATCAACGCCGCCTGTCTGCCGGCAAATGCGGTACAGGGCGAGAAGCGTACGTACCGCACGCTGAGCATCGACGGCGAGGAGTTTGAGTTCTCGCAAGGTTTTACCGAACTGCACACCGAGAGTTACCGGCAGATACTGGCCGGCAACGGTTTCCGCATCAGCGAGGCACGCAACTGCATCGAGACCGTGGCACAGATACGCAAATCAGAACCGATAGGTCTGGTAGGCGATTATCATCCGCTGGCGAAGCTGCCTTTGGCGCCACATCCGTTCGGCTGGGACGAGAGACGCTGACGCGTATTTAGGATTTATGATTTATGATTTATGATTTGTAAATTCAAATATTTATTGTTTTTGGCAACAGTTGGCTTGGCGTTGAGTTCGTGCTTGACGTCGAAGAAAGTCAACCTGCTGCAGGAGCCTGACGGCAAGAACATACCTTCGTATGTGGATACCTTGTCGTATGCGGACTATCGTATCCGTACCGACGACAGGTTGTACATACAGGTATATTCGGTCGACGAGAACATGACTAAGCTTTTCAACCAGGGCGGCAACAGCCAGTACATGCGCCAACAGATGCGTAGCGGAAGCGGTGACATGTACGGTACCAGCGAACTGTATTCGTACCTGGTGGATGACAACGGTAACATCCAGTATCCGATGATAGGCGATGTGCCCGTTCGCGGCAAGACGACACGCGAAGTCAAACAAGTGCTGGAGCAGGAGTTGTCAGGCCTGGTCAAGGGTGTAGGCAACTATACGCTTATGTCGGTGGATGTGCAGGTTATCAGTCGATTCTTCTCGGTGATCGGTGCTGTGCAGAGTGCGCGTGTGCCGCTGCTGAAGGAGAAAGTTAACATATTCGAGGCTCTTGCCATGGCTGGTGATATAGCCGACTTCGGCGACCACTCCAAGATCCGCATCGTTCGGGAGATAGAAGGACAAACGACCATCCGTACATTCGATGTGCGAAGCAAGGATATTATCAACTCCGAGTTCTATTACATCGAACCCAATGATGTTATTTACATCCAATATATGCCGGGACATACCTTCGGTATCAACCATGTGACTACGACAATATCTGTAGTGGCAACGACCATCTCGTTCGGCGGATTGATATATGCCATCGTCAAACGTTCGATGGCGGCCGCAGAACGGGCAAACGCAAAAAATTCAGGAGGAAAGTAATATGAGAAACCTATTCAACATACTCTGCCTCCTGCTACTCGCAGCGATCACTCTCACCGGCTGTTACTCCAACCGTCAGATTGGTTTGCTTCAGGAGCGCAAAGGCATACCTACCTACGATTCCGTTCCCTACGAGCCGTATCGGCTGCATATCAATGATGAGATTGTTTACCGCCTGATAACGATGGACGAGACGATCTCCAAAGCGATTGCTGCCGACCAGCAATATACCACGCAATATGCCACCTCGTACCGCATCTATTCCGACGGCACGGTGGATATACCGTTTCTGCCGCCTATTCATCTGGAAGGTCTGACGGAAAAAGAAGCACAGGATACCCTGCAAGCCGCCTTCCGACAGATTATCCCCGATGCGGACGTCAAGCTCTCGTTGTACAACAAGTATTTTACCGTTCTCGGCGACCTGGGTTCGGGACAATACAAGATTTACAAGGAGCGCATGACGATCTTCCAGGCGCTGGCGATGACGGGTGACGTGGCTAACCGCGGTGACAGGAAACATGTACGCATCGTACGCCCTAACGGCAATGAACCGCCAGAGGTGCTAGAGTTTGACATTCGCGCCAAATCTATCATCGACTCCAAGTACTATTACATCTATCCCAACGACCTGATCTACGTCAGTCGCGAACCCGGGGCATTCTACAAGGTGCCTTCGTACAGCGGATTCATCGGGCTGGTAACATCCTCGCTGGCGTTGCTTGTATCCGTACTAAATTACATGCCAATCGATTTTTAATTAATAAATTTGAAATTATAAATCATACATATGTCCGAGAACAACCCTTACACCAACCCATATGCCAACCCGTACGGCAATCCGTACAACCCGTATGGCAATCCTTATGGCAGCCCGTACGGCAATCCCTATGGCGCAACGATGGACAACCAGGACTCCGGCGACGGCGATGGCGGTTCGAACATCAATGTCATGGAGTGGGTCGTACGTTTCCTGCACTACTGGTATCTGTTTGCCCTCGGCCTGGCTATTGCATTCAGTCTGGCTATGCTCAAGAACCGCAAGTGGATACCTGCGTACTACAGTTACGGCACGATCATCATCAAGCAGTCGGGCGGCTATGGCGCAAACCTGATGCGCGGCTTCAGCATCGACGAGGGCATGAACGATATCAACAACCAGGTGCTACGTCTGCGTTCGTATGATCTGGTAGGCCGTACGGTTGACTCGTTGCCGTTCTTGAACGTCGAGTACATCACTATGGGACGTTTCAAGACGCGTAACCTGTACAACATGACTCCGTTCACCGTAGAGACGACCAGCATCAGCGAGCGAGGTTATAATCTGCTATACCGCTTGGACATTCACCCCGACGGCACACTTATCGTATCGCTCAACGATGACGATGACGACAATCTACAGAACTTCCGCGTGGAAACGCATTACGGCGAACTGTTCGAGACACCGTATTTCACAGGCCGCATTCTTCCCACGCAGTTCATGTCAAGCAAGGGACGTCTGTATTTCCGTCTGCGTTCGCGCGAGTCGCTCGTTTCGGAATTCCAGAGCCGTCTGCAACTGAACTTCCTGCAGCAGAGTTCAACCGTGCTCTGCATAGGATTGACCAGCGAAACCTATGAGCGTGACTGCGACTTTATCGACAAACTGTCGGACATCTTCCTGATTCAGAACCTGGAGCGCAAGAACGAGCAGGCCGAGAAGTCTATCCAGTTCATCAACGAGCAGTTGCAAGTTCTGCAAAAGTCGCTCGAGCAGTCGGAAGGTGAGATGACCGCTTTCCGCCAGCAGAACCGCTTTGTGGACGTAGGCTCGTATGCATCACAATTGATGTCAACCATATCCGCCTACAAGCAGCAAGAGCAACAATTGCATCTGAAAGAGACTTATCTGGATTATCTCGACAATTATCTGCATGCCTCCATCGAGCAGGGCACTGTGATTGCTCCCGCCTCGCTCGGGCTGAACGAACAGACGCTGATGGTACTGGTCAGCCAACTCAACGAGTTGCAGATACAACGTGGCGAACTAACAGAGAAGAACGTGTTCTATGCCAAATATACCAAGGATATCGAAAACGTCAAACTTACCATCGCTGAGGTTATCAAATCCATGCGCAAGTCGCTGGAGATTGAGAAACATGATCTGAGCGAGCGTTACGCCGAAGTAGACAGAGATATCCAACATCTGCCGGAGAAAGAGTTGCAGATGGTAGCCATCGAACGTAACTACCGTATCGATGACAACTACTACACCTTCTTCCTGCAGAAACTCGCCGAGTCTGCTATCCAGAAAGCGTCGAACACCCCTGACAACGAGATTCTTGACCGCGCACGAACAACAACCAAACTGGTGAACGACAAGGTTAAGAAGAAGACGATGACCACCTTCCTGGCAATCGGATTTGTTATTCCGCTATTGCTGATTATTCTGTCCGAACTGCTCAATGACAAAGTTCGTACGCCTAAGGAGGTAGAGAGGCTGTCCAAGTTCCGCCTGATCGGCACACTCCGACATGCACGTTCCCAGAACCCGACACTCGTCAAGACTTCGCCACGCTCCGGTTATGCAGAGATGTTGCGTGCCATGCGAACGCGTATCGAGTTCATTGTCGGCAGGAAAGAGAAACTGCTTATATGCGTGACATCGGCAGAGTCCGGCGACGGTAAGACATTCATGTCCACCAACCTTGCCGCTCTGTACGGCATGACAGGCAAAAAAACTCTGCTCATCGACCTGGATGTGCGCAAGCCGAACATCCACACCAAACTGGCGATCGAGAACGGCGTGGGTATGACCAACTACCTGATTGACGAATGCACGGAGGATGAACTGATCATCCACAACGAAGGTTTTAACTTCGACTTCATCCGCGCCGGTGCTGTTCCGCCTAACCCGGGCGAGTTGATTCATAGCGACAAACTGCACAAGTTCATTGAGAAGATGCGCGATGAGTACGACTATATCATTATGGATACCTCGCCTATCGGACAGGTGCCTGACGCATTGTCCATCGTGGCAGACACGGATATAACCATATTCGTCATCCGCTGCCTGCAAACGTCCAAATCGTTCTGCTCGCAAACGCTTGAGGCACTTGAGGAGGATTATGCCGGCAAGATTCATCTTGTGCTGTCAGACATTCCTACCGAAGGCTTCCACTCAGGTTATGGCTACGGATATGGTTACGGCTACGGCAAGCGCAGTTACGGTTACGGCTCGTACGGTTATGGCTATGGTTACGGTTACGGTGAGAGCAAGTCCTCCAAGGGCAAAAAGAAGAACCGTATGTCTATCAAGCAGCAGATATGGATATTCCTTGACAACCTTATCCATCGCCGCCGTCGCAATCCGTATAACTATTACTCCGAAGACGAGGATTAACTGATTCGCAAGCATGGATATACTTGAAAAAATAGAAGGTCTGGAAGGTAAGTTCCAAGAGATCAATCTCCTGCTCACCGACCCTGCGGTTATTGCCGATCAGGCGCGGTACGTGCGTCTAAACCGTGATTACCACGATCTGGAACGCGTACTATCCTCTGCCGGCAAGTACAAGCAGGCTGTGATGCAACTGGCGTCGGCCAAGGAAGTGTTCTTCCATGAGTCAGATCCCGAGATGAAAGAACTTGCCCGCGAGGAGATTGACTCGCTCGAAGCGCAACTGCCCGCACTTGAAGAGGATGTAAAACTCCAACTGCTGCCACAGGATCCAGAAGACAGTAAGAACGTAGTGATGGAGATCCGCAGCGGCACGGGCGGCGATGAGGCGGCACTGTTTGCCGGTGACCTATTCCGTATGTACACCAAGTACTTCGAGCTCAAAGGATTCAAATACAGCGTATCCTCGTTCAGCGAAGGTGCAGTAGGCGGATACAAAGAAATCATCTTCAACGTGACAGGTCAGAACGTGTACGGCACACTGAAGTATGAGTCAGGCGTTCATCGCGTACAACGCGTGCCTGCCACCGAAACGCAGGGGCGACTGCACACCTCGGCTGCAACGGTAGCCGTGCTGCCTGAGGCTGATGAGTTTGAGGTGCATATCAACGAGGGAGAAATCAAGTGGGAGACATTCCGCTCAGGCGGAGCAGGCGGACAAAACGTCAACAAGGTTGAGTCCGGCGTACGCCTGCGATATATGTGGAAGAACCCTAACACCGGCGAGGTGCAGGAGATTCTGATTGAGTGTACCGAGACTCGTGACCAGCCTAAGAACAAGGAGCGCGCACTCGCGCGCCTGCGTACGCAAATCTATGACAAGGAGCATCAGAAGTATATCGATGATATTGCCTCCCGCCGTAAGACAATGGTTTCTACCGGTGACCGCAGTGCCAAGATTCGCACATACAACTACCCGCAAGGTCGCATCACCGACCATCGTATAGGTTACACTGTATATAACCTTGCCGCGTTTATGGACGGCGATATCCAAGGCGTGATTGATGCCCTGACTGTAGCCGAGAACGCCGAGCGACTCAAGGAAGCCAATCTCTGATTTCTAATTTTCGATATGTACCTGTTCTACGCCACCGATATTCCTTCTACTGTTGCCGTCGGGCAGCCGGTTGTGCTTGATGAGGAGGAGAGCGCTCACGCCGTGCGCGTATTGCGATATTCGGCCGGCGACACGGTTTATATAGCTGACGGCCGCGGAACGATGTACGAAGCAGTCATCAGCAATCCGCACCCCAAGCATTGCGAGGTTGAGATTACCGCCATCAAGCCGCAGCACAAGCACCACAACGGAACGATCCATATAGCCGTAGCGCCCACTAAGAACATCGAGCGCACCGAGTGGCTAACAGAGAAGTGCACGGAGATAGGCGTTGATACGCTCACTCCCCTGCTCTGCCATTATTCCGAGCGGAAGGTTATACGCACCGACCGACTGCAGAAGATTGTTCTGTCAGCCGCCAAACAGAGTCTGTCGGCTTATCTGCCCCGTCTCAACGAGTTGACGTCGGTTAAGGATTGCATTCTCAACGCCACAGAGCAGCGGCGATATATAGCGCATTCCTTGCCCTGGACAGACAAACGCGACTTGCGCAGCGAACTGAAAGCATACAGTCAGCAATCATCAGGCAGCAGTGAGACATCAACTATTGTACTAATCGGTCCAGAAGGCGGATTCAGCGACGACGAGGTTCGTCTGGCGATGGAGCACGGGTTCATACCCGTCAGTCTGGGTGAAGCAAGGTTGCGAACAGAGACGGCGGCTATTGTTGCATGTATGCTAGTTAATTATGTTTGAGCACCTGATAGAAATCGACCGACAATGGCTACTGGCCATCAACGGTGCTCATGCGCCGTGGGCTGACACGTTGTTCTGGACAGTCAGTCAGCCGTCCACATGGTTGCCATTGTACGCATTGCTGATAGTACTGCTGTTGCTCAAGTTCCGCGGACAGAAGGTATCCGTCGGTTCGTGGCAAATGCCGGCTGCAGTGGTAGCCTTGCTACTATTCGCAGTGGCAGTAGGCGGTACCGATGTGATTTGCGCACAACTGATTAAGCCTCTTGTGGCACGCCCGCGCCCCACACACGACGCCACACTCTCGGCACTGGTACACACCGTGAACGACTACCGCGGCGGAGCGTACGGGTTCTGCAGCAATCATGCCGCCAACACCATGGCTTGTGCCACACT
>JAFXSS010000033.1 GCA_017525455.1 Paludibacteraceae bacterium | reverse complement strand
CGAGTACGCCGAGGAGTTGCGTCATACACGCGGACTGAGCGTCAGCGATGCAGCGTATGAAGCCGGACGCAGACGTATGCGACCGGTGTTCCTGACCTCAGCTACTACGGCTCTGGGCGTGCTGCCGATGATAATTGCACACACCAGCCTGTGGATGCCGATGGGCGTGGTGATATGCTTCGGTACGGTATTTACGCTTCCGCTCACGCTAACTGTCCTGCCTGTGCTGTATGCACGATTGATTCGATAATATATACAGAAAAAAAATATACCATTATGAAAAAGACCTTTTGTTTCGCAATCGCACTCGTGGCAGCCGTGTTCACGATGCAAGCGTCTGTCGTAACCTACACACCGGACAACACGACCATCTTCCGTAACCCGGAACGCGGATTTACCGAAGAACTGAATGGTAGGGTAACCGAAACCAGCCCCTATCGTATCAAAAATCACATCGACAGCAACTGGGGGAAGAAGGATTGTATGACTATGCCGGTTGTGCTGTATAATTTTGGCCTGTACAAGGACAAGGATCTGCCCGACGCTATTCTCAACGGTTTTGACGAAGATATGCAGGAACTTCGCAATCTTGGTTTGAAGTGTGTGCTGCGCTTCGCATACACTGAACGCGAGAGTGACAAGGTCGATGCTACGCCCGAGTGGGTGAAACGTCATCTGGAGCAACTCAAACCTCATCTGGCAGCCAATGCCGACGTTATCTATGTGCTCGAAGCAGGTTTCGTAGGAGTATGGGGAGAGTGGTATTATTCGAAGAACTATGGCAATGAGACGCAGCATGTCACCGCTAACCGAAGAAAAGTAATCGAGTATCTGTTTGCCAATGCTCCAACCGACCGATTTATCCTGTTCCGCTATCAGATGATTCAGGCCGAGTATCTCGGTAGTTCTGAGCCTCTCACGGCCGAGGAGGGTTTCAGCGGCACAGAGAAAGCCCGTATGGGTTGCCACAACGATGCATTTCTTAACTCCTGGGGAGATATGGGCACGTATGCCAGTGATAACCGCGGCGATGACCCCAAGGTGCGGCAGTACATTGCCACGTCAACCTTGTACGTTCCCAATGGCGGCGAAACGAACATCGAGGAAGATGCATATGCCGAGAAACGCTATGCTGCTGCGCCTGAGGAGATGAGCACGTACCACTGGTCGTTCTGCGGCTCAACATACGCAATGCCCGTAATACGTCGTTGGCGCAATAGCGGGCTGTTTGATACGCTCAATGTGTATATGGGGTATCGCTACAATCTGCTCGACGGTCAGTTCTCCGACCAGGCTGCACCTGCAGGCAAGATGAACGTTACTGTCCGTCTGCGCAATGCAGGCTACGCACCTATCTACAACGAGCGGACTGCTTACATCGTACTCAAGAACGGTAGTAACACATACAGCCTGCCTCTCACAGCCGACCCGCGACGGTGGCTGCCCAACGGCGTGATCAGCGCTATAAACGAGCAGGTAGCTATACCTGCCGACCTGCCCGAAGGTACATATCATCTGTATCTGCATCTGCCGGATAAGTACGCTTCGCTGGCATCAGACCCCAGATATGCCGTGCGGCTTGCCAATGCCGGTGTGTGGAACGATGAGACCGGCCTGAACGACCTGGGCGCGGATATCGTTATATCCGGCTCGGCACCGTTGGATCCGGGCGAACTGCCGGAAGTTATTCTGTCAGTCCCGCTGACCGCAGTGGACGCCAACGCAGGTGCAGGCAAAGTGATGGAAAACGGAACAGTGTACATCGTGGATGCCGGCGGCGCACGATACACGGCCAACGGGATGATGGTTAAGTGAACATAACAACTGATATCTGAAATCTGATTTCTGACATCTAATTTCTAAATACTATGATCAATACAGTAGTTTTTGACCTGGGCGGTGTTCTGATTGACTTGAACGTACCGCGATGTGTAGATAACTTCAAGCGCTTGATGGGCGAGCAGAACGTACGGGATGTGCTGGGTATAGATGATGAGGGCGAAGGAGTGACGGCAGTAAGTGCTGCTACGCTGCAACTGATGCATGATTATGAGTACGGCAATATATCCACTGATACCTTCCTGACCACGCTGCAGCAGTACTGCTATCCGGGTACAACAATTGCGCAGATTCGTGAGGCGTGGTTGTCGATGCTGGACGGACTGCCGCAAGCCAAACTCGATTATATAGCCGCACTGCGCCAAGCCGGCTACAGGACAATCCTGCTATCCAATTCCAATCAGATGCATTGGGATCCGATATTCGAGCAGTTCCACCTCGACCGCTACTTCGACTGCATCTTTGCCTCACACTACCTGCATATGGCCAAGCCCAACAGGGAAATATTCGACTATGTGGTGGCTGAGGCGCATATCGATTCGGCGCATACCATATATGTGGATGACCTGGCTAAGAACCGTCATGCCGGCGAGCAGTTTGCAGGCTGGCAGACGTGTGCTTCGGTCGACGAACTGAAAATCAAACTGGTTATCAGTCAGTTTGCTATCCCTAACGAGATAGGCGACCCGCAACCGGTGAAGATAGGATTTATCAACGACTCGTATATCGTTCCCGCCAAGCATGCGGGCGAGCGCTCTTACTTTCTGCAGCGAATCAATCATCATATATTCCGTAATGTGGAAGGGTTGCAGCAGAATATCAAAACCGTGACCGACCATATCCGCGCCAAACTCATCGCAGCCGGTGAAACGGATATCGAGCGTAAGGTGCTGGAACTGGTGCCCACTACCGATGGCCGATTGTACTACATGACACCTGAAGGCGAATATTGGCGCATATATGTGCTCATCGAGCATGCCGGTTCGCAGGAGAAGGTTACACCCGAGTCGGCTTATCTTACCGGCGAAGCATTCGGACGATTCCAGTGCCAACTGGCTGACCTGCCGTTCAACGAACTGTGCGAGTCGATACCTAATTTCCATAATATCGAGTTCCGCCTTCAGCAGTTTGACGATGCGCTGGCAGCCGATATCAAGGGACGCAAAGCTGCATCAGCAGATATAATTGAGGCCATCAATAGCCGCCGTGAAGAGATGTGTCTGGCTGAGCGACTGTTCCGCGAAGGCAAGTTGCCCAAGCATATCAACCACTGCGATACTAAGGTGAACAATATCCTGTTCGACGAAGCAGGCAAACCAATCTGTATAGTGGATCTCGATACGGTTATGCCGGGATTTGTACTTAGTGACTTCGGCGATTTTATGCGCACTGCTGCCAACACCGGGGCTGAGGATGACCCTAACCTGGACAATATACATGTCAACCTGGAAATCTTTGAGGCTTACACGCGCGGTTATCTCCGCCAGGCTACGTTCCTCACGGATATTGAGAAGCAGTTGCTGCCCTATGGCTGCCGTCTGCTCAGTTACATGCAGGCCGTGCGGTTCTTTACCGACTGGCTTTGCGGCGACACGTACTACAAGATTCAATATCCCGAGCATAATCTCGTCCGCACGCGTGCGCAACTGCGCCTGCTGGAAGAACAGGAGAAGGTTGATGCGCAAATGAAGGCGATAATCAAGAGATTATCTTAATTTACGATTTATTAATTTACCATTTGTTCATTTATTTAGTCATTTATGATTTACGCAGTAGATCAAGTTAATTGGCCGGCAGAGTTTCCGGAGAAACCCGAGGCAAAGGTGGAAGTGAGCAACGACCACGAAAACCTGTATTTGCACTATTCCGTCAGAGGTGCGCAACTTCGTGCCGTGACGACCGAGGACCAAGGGCCTGTTTGGGAAGACTCGTGTGTTGAGTTCTTTTGCCAGGTACCGGGCGATGACCACTATATGAACTTCGAATGCAACTGCATAGGTGCTATGGTAGCCTCGCGCCGGCTGAGCCGTAGTGAGGATGTGCGACCGTTACCCGCAGACGAGATGGCGCTTATTCAGCGTCGATGCACCTATCCCCGTCAGACGATTGAGGAACGTGACGGGTGGTTTGAATGGGAGGTGGAACTGCAGATACCTCTGTCGCTTATCTTCCGCGACAGGCAGCCTGTGTTCCCGCAGACACTGCGTGCCAACTTCTATAAGTGCGGCGACAAGACTCAGAAACCGCATTTCCTGAGTTGGCAGCCTATACCGCTTCCCAAGCCGGACTTCCATTGTCCGCAGTTCTTCGGTGAGATAGTGTTGGAGTAAGCTGTCAGTGATTAGTTTTCAGCATTCAGTTTTTGCCCAAGGGCTGTGTAAACGCATGAAGCATTCATGATATACAGGTGACCGTTATGAAGGAACTTCTGAGAGCATTTGGGAGTTCCTTCTGTTATGTCCAGCCCCGAACCTTCTTGTACGTTCTCTGATTTCCACTGTGCACCGGTATCGGCGGCTGACCAGTTATTGCGGTCATCGGCAGCGAAGGCAGCGTAATAATACACTTCGCCTACAATGGCTGTCGGATCGGCGCAAGTCTCCGCCTTGCCGCGGTAGATCTCCGTGCCGTCGGTTGGCGAGGCAGGAAAAGTGTTATCCTTGCGGACAATGACAGTCTGTGCATAATCCGGCGCCGGATAGATGTCACCGCTTAGATGCAAGTCGTCCAGCCAGAACGTACCGGATACGGCATCGCCGGTCGATACGCCGAAACAGATGCGTACCACACCTTCCATCTGATTACGCTCGTCGGTGTTGCTGTACCAGTCGAACGCCAGCAGGCTGCGCATATCCAGTGTTACTTCTTTCCAGTCGGTTTGTGATAGGTTGACACTCTCGGTGTACCACCAGTCTTCATGTCCGGCTGACATGTTCTTGCATACGATACGCAGGTCGGTACTTGTGCCGTTACCTTTGAGGCGAAAGGTGAGGATCGGAGTCTGATGCATATCGGTAACGGCGGTGAATACATAATCTGCTGATGCGGTAGCCCATGCCTTGGTGATGCTGTAGGCGCACTTCAGCGCTCCGTCAACTGCACTGGCAGCCATCGTGGCACCGTCTTCGCCTACAGTCTCCATCTGTTCTACACCGTTACTGAAGTCGGTTAGCAGGTTATCGAGATGCACCAGATGCGTCGGATTGCGCCATGTGAGGTGATACTGTCCATTGTTCTTGTATCCGCCGAGAGCAGTGGGGGCAGGCGGCGGGGTAGTGTCCTCCAGCAGAGTGACCTCGGCAGTGTTGCCGCCCATGAAGCTCTGGCCGCCAGAGGTGATAACGGCGTAGATGTAGTAGTTGCCCTTCGGATAGATGTCGCGCGTATGCCACATGTATTTCTCCTCCTTGCCCGACAGACCGGTTACGATGGGTGTCATATTTTCCACGTTGGTGGCACCGGCTGTTTGCGAGTAGTAGAACGACACTTTGGCATCGCCAGCCGGATCGAATGTGAACCAGCGAAGCATGATTGAGTCCTCGACACCAACTTTCTTCGAGGGCACGGTGAAGTTCACCGAGGGATTGATCACTTCGCCGTCGTGCAGGAAGTTATAGGTGTAGAAGATATTACCCACCGAGTCGTAGGCGGTGAGTGCGATGGTTGAGGCATCGGCTGCCATGTCGAGGGTGGAGAAGCAGGAGATCTGCTTGTAGAACATGGAGTATTTGAAGTCCTTGAGTTGCTTTTGCTGGCTGTAGTTGGCATCGCGCCCGCAGCCCGGGCGCACGTAATGCACGCCATCTTTATATAAGTGTTCGAACGAATGGTCGTCGCCGGAGAGGGAGATGATACGTTTGCCCTGTGCCGCATGTTTCTCAAATAGTGCGCCCATTTGCCGCGGCTCGTCTGCCCACTGACCGTGATAGCCTGTGGTGTGAACGCCCACATGGTGGCAGATGATTATCCACGGTCGTGTGCAGGTGCCGAGAATAGAGTCTGCCCAGTGGTACTGCTTGCTGCCCGGCAGAAAATGCGGGCTGGACGGGTCGCCGTTGAGGTTGAGCATGATCACATCGGCATTGCCGTAAGTGAAATGGAAGTATGCCTCGCCGCGCGGGTCAATGGTGTCGCCTTCGGATACGCCCTCGTGCGGGAACTGATGGAAATAATCGTAGAACGACGACCAGCGGAAAGTGAACGGATCGCCTGTCTCATGGTTGCCGGAAGAAGACATAACGGGCACTTGGCTCAAGAACTGTGCACCGGGAGTGAAGAAATAGTTGTTCCAGTTTCGGTCGTCGCCTTTGCTGCTGACGAAGTCGCCGTTCATGAGTGCAATGTCGCAATTGAGGTTGCAGATGAAGTCTTGCATGTTCGACCAGTTGTTGCATGAGTTGCCGTGTATATCGCTGATGCTGAATATGCGGTAGGCTGTGCCTTGTTCGGGTGCTGTTTTGGTGCTGCTGATCTTGTCGAAGCGGCGCGTGGCACTTGCGCCGACACTGAAGTAGTAACGGGTGTTCGGCTGCAGGCCGGTTAGTGTGACAACGTGTACATAGCCTTCGCCGGCTACGTTCCAGCCACTGTTGGTTTGGACCTGCTGATTGAGGTTGTTCGGGTCTGTGCCGTAATACACGAGTGCATCGGTTGGTTCGGACTCTTCGTTCATTTGCCATAGCACCTTTACGGAGCTTGTGGTCGGTGACATCGAATACGGCTGCTTGTATGGGATGTACGGGTCACTGCTGCTGTCGTGTGACTCGGCGGATACGCCCCAACGCGGGTCGCCGAGATTGCTTCCGTCGGTAGCGATGCCAACGGCGGGACTGTTTTTGCAGAGTTGGAAGTTGCCCGCATTGGCATCCACGAAGTACGGGTTGCGGTTGATACAGTCGATTGCTTTTGCACCGGTACTGGTTTTCACAGGTGCATTGCAGACAAGGCAGTTTTTAGTATATGAGTTTGAACCATAAACGGCGAAGCTCACTGCTCCTTCTCGCTCCGCGGTGTTCATAAAGATGCTGTTGGTGACGTGCCCGCCGCCGATGTTTGCCAGATAGACACCGCGTGTGTCGGTGCTGTTGTAGAACGTGCAGTGGTCAATCTCACAACTGCCTTCCAGAGGGATGATGTTGTTCTCATCGCCGGAATGAAAGTAGAGCATACGTCCTGTGCCATATGCGCCGCCGTCGAAGGTGCTGTTGCGGACAAGCAGGCTCTTCACCTGCAGCGGTGTCTTCGTGGCTGCTATGCCGCGTGCGGTGTTGGCAGTCTCGCCGCCCATCAGGAACAGGCAGTTGTCAACGGTCAGTTTGTCAATGTACGGACTGGACTGGTCGGTGTTGTACGCACGGATGAAGTACGACGGGCAACCGCTGAGCTTGCAGTCCTTGACGGTCACGTCATACGGACTGCTGCCGGGCACCATACGGATGGCTTCTCCGGTACTTTCAATCGTAACGCCTTGAATCGTGAACGCCGTTTTCACTTCGAATCGGCTGGAGAGATTGATGACCGGCTTGGCACCTTCTGCAGCCTTGATTGTAAGTGCTACGGTTGGTTTGAGCGATGACTCGGAGTACTCGCCATCAGTCAGAAAGAGGATGTCGCCGGCTGCGGCATTGGTGACGGCAGTCTTCAGCGTCCCCGAACCCGGAGATACATTGACTGTTGCGGCATTGACTACCGCTGCGCACAATAGCGCAGCGCAGAGAGAATATATGTGTTTCATGATATAGTGAGTTTGGATTGTATTCCAATTTATGCGGGATCAATCGTGCCGTCGCTTTCGCCGCCGAACCCGACTCCCGAATTACCATGCACGGAACCGACACAAACACTACTGATGACCTTCATCGGTTGAATCATCGTTGCGGGTTGAATATAGAGATGTTTTTTCATGACTTTATTCCTTTTAGTGTTTAACAAATTGGGGTTAGTGGCGCTGATTATTTTACTCTAACACCCAAGGTGTTGTATTGTACCCCGTCTTTGATGAGGATGAGTTGCCCGTTCTGAATCATCTTCTGCACCTTTCTGCCGATAATCTCCGGCAATGCGCCGCCAACAAGCTCAATATCGGTCGTGATGTTCTCGCCATCCATAACCATTCGAGCGCGTTTGGGTGCTCCCGCGCCGCCTTTGACTGCAATATAGGCACGCAGACCTTTGATGGGCGTTGCATCGTTGGAGTAGTACAGCTTATTGTCAGTCCCGAGGAAGAAGTTGTCGTCACCGGCAGGCACTTCGGCTTTTACGAAGTTTCCGATGAAATCGGCATTGGTTGTTTCGGCCGGACGCAAGGTCTCGTCAATCGTTACGCCTAAGAATATCGGATCCTCAACCGTAGCGGCAGGCTGAATCAAATAGGGCGTACCCGCAGCAAGGGATGTTGCATCGTCGAAGTTCAGGTTAAGAACAAATCCGTCTTCTTCTATCGAAGAGGATGTCAGGGCTTTAACTTTTGCTTCTGGGAACACACGCGCCATCTCCGATGCGTTTACGGCAAATGGCAGACATATTGTGTTGTATCTTCCTGCTGTCAATGTGCGGGTGAGTGAAGCGATAACAGTCTTACCATCATTAGGCTCGATTATCGTGGCAATGTCCTCGTCGCTTTCACTGATTTCAATAGCTGGAGCTATAGTAATACTGCGAAGCATTGATGAAGACCACTTAGTCGTGTTAATTAATTTAACAAAATAGTTCCCTTCTGATGCTATGGAAATTGTAGATGCAAGTGTAATCAATCCCCTGCCCGAAGTCTTTGTTTCGATAATGGCAGGGACTATAGGCTCGCCTTCAAGATCTTCGTATAATTCAATCTGGTATTGATGACTGGTTGTACTTTCTGCCGGAATATTCAAAACAACATTCATAGTTCCGGCCGTTGCATGGATTTTCCAGTAGGCATATTCGTCGGTTGGATCTACTCCATAGTCATTATAATGTATGTCTCCATTTTCTGCATGATACATTTTCTTTGCCTCTAAAACTGCATCAGCTGCATTAAGAGTTCCGGGAACATTGGCAACCGCACCACCTTCGTAAGTAGCTACTACTTTCATAAGGCGGCTCGGGGCATAATTGTAAATGTTGCGTACTTTTACTATATATGTTCCTGTAGTCAAGTTGACTTTTCCTGTACTAATCGTCTGAGCGTTGCTCCCCATATCTTCATCTGAATGAGATGTGATTGTGGAGCTCTCATCGCTATTTAGCAGCGATATTTCAAACTTTTGACTATGTCCTTTTCGATAGGTGTGAGCGGTGAAGTCATAGTAACCGGCTTTTGTGATTTTTACTTTCCACTTCGCCCAGTTAGTTAAATTGTGTCCTTCTGAGCCGCGCGCTGTAAATAGGATGGAGTCGTTGTCAATCCACGTTTCTGAACTTAAGATGGCATCTTCCGGTTGCAATGTCGCAGGCGCTTCAATTATGGCACCACCGTTGTATGCCACGACGATGTTGTTCAATTTGACTTTGGAATATCGTGTTTTGTTCTTTACTTTAAGCATGTATTTTCCTGCCGGAACAGTAGTCAGGTCAATAGGACCGAATGTGTAAGATGATTTTGACTCTGAAATGTTATTTTCTGGCGCATCCAGATGAGCGACCACGGCATTTCTGGCTACATCCACTACCCAGAATTCAAATTTCCAACCATTAGTGGATGTCACGTTCGTAGTGAAAGAATACAAACCGGGCTTAGTCAACTCAATGGGGAAGGCTGCCCAGCGAGCGGTGTCGTTGCCGTTATCGCGGAGACCAAAGTCAACGTAATCCGTGCACTCTCCCATACTTTGGTGAGCAAATACATTGGACATTGTTAGAGTGCATGGGATAGTGCTGTATGCGCGAGTCTTGTAGAGAAATCCGTTACTTGGTTCTACTGCTGCAGATGAGTAATCCGGGCAATACCAAGCTCCACTATTATAATACATGGCAAAGCCAAATTTGCTTCCCAAATCTGTAATATAAGTTGCAGGGAAACCGATTTCAAAGACTTTGTTGTTGGCAGATATAGCATGGGGGAAACTAATCCATTTTTTATCAACGGTAACGCCTGTTGTAGCTTCATATTCCAATCCCATAGCACTGAAAGCCCAATATGAATCAAGTGTGTTAGTGGAACCATTGTAATCCTTATCAATAAACGCTGTAGGGTATTGATCCCACGTCGGGTCAAAGTCAGTGGTATTCTCCATCATGTACGCCAAAGCGTTTGTGCCAAGTTCGGCATCGGCGGCAGGAATGACTTTGAGCATCGGCCAAGTGCCGGGTTCACTAAGCATAGGGACTTCTGCCCAATCGGACTTGTCACCATCAATAGTAATGGTCGGTGCTGTGGCATTTGCCATCAGCGAGATGATGAACAACGGGATAAGAAAGAATAATTTCTTCATGGTATATAAGTTTTTAATTAACGATATTGGCGGGCGCAAACGGTTGAGCCCATAAAAGACGATACAAAGTTACGAAAAATATTTCACATGTGCGCGCACAAACATAATGTTGTGGAGCATAAATTGATGCAGAGATACAGGTGTGTTGCGCATAAATTGCAGATAATTAGTGCTTTGTGTGGATTTTGTATTGCAAAGAAATGTGGCATTTCGAATTTCGTAACGTTTCGGAAATTGTGAATAAGAAAGAGCGGAAGGGATGGAAAAATTAAAAGCACGGAGTAAGTCGGAAGTGTGTCGGAACATGGACTGTACAGCGATATAGGGCGATGATTAGGGCATGAATAGATAAATCACCTACTAATCACCTACTAAAACATCGGGAAAGATCGGTAAAAACCGGGAAAGTGAGGGCAGAGAAAAAATGTGCCACCGGGTAGGCGTGTGCAATGACAGTATGAAAATCGATAAAAGTGTGATGGTTTACGAAAGGTTGCGAAATGACAAATGAAACGTGTAAATGATTGAAACATATAGCATTAGATGTTATTGTTTCGAAAATATGTTTAAGAGCATAAAGTTTGCTTTCGAAATGTCAACAAAATTTTGTAATTTTGCAGCGTAATAAATGAGCCCAAGGCTGTCA
Organism: Paludibacteraceae bacterium; assembly: GCA_017525455.1. Taxonomy (GTDB): domain Bacteria; phylum Bacteroidota; class Bacteroidia; order Bacteroidales; family Paludibacteraceae; genus Colicola. Next base: position 1,608 of record JAFXSS010000033.1, on the reverse strand, counting down.
GAAGTCAAAAGTCGGATGTCAGAGATTAGATGTCAGAATCCAGATATCAGACGTTAGACAGTAGCAGCCGAAAAATCCCAACAAGCATACTAATCCACAAAACATATAACATCATGAACAATTTCACGTTTAACGAGATTCATCAGCAGCCGGCAATGTGGCGCAAAGAGCTGCAAGCACTGCTGAGCGCAAAAGCAGATATCAGTGCATTCATGCACAAGTACCTCACCTCTGACACCGACGTCGTACTGACCGGTGCAGGCACATCAGCATTCATCGGCGATGCCATCTGTCCGGTTATGCGCGGTATGTGGCGTAACGTTCGCAGCGTGCCGACAACCGATCTGGTAACGCATGCTAACTATCTGCTCGACAAAGAGCGTCCGCTGCTGCTGGTTAGCTTTGCCCGTTCGGGTAACAGTCCCGAGAGTGTGGCAGCAGTGAACCTTGCGAACAAACTTTGCAAGAATGTAGCTCACGTATATATCACCTGCAACAAGAACGGCAAACTTGCTCAGCAAGCAGCCGGCCGCGAGAATGTTCTTTCGCTGCTGTTGCCGGAAGAGACTGACGACAAGTCGCTGGCTATGACCAGTTCGTTCTCAACAATGCTTCTGACCTGCCTGATGCTGGGACATATCGACAATCTGGAGAAAGATGCCGAGAAGGTAGAGAAAGCAGCCAAGAACGCCGAGGCAGTGATTGCCGAGTATGAGGAGAAGTTGAAAGCCATCGCTGAGCGTAAGTTCGAGCGCGGCGTGTTCCTGGGATCGGGCGCATTGAAAGGAATCGCAGAGGAGTGCCACCTGAAAGTTCAGGAGTTGACCGACGGTGCCGTAGTCTGCAAGTTCGACTCATTCCTGGGCTTCCGTCACGGACCGAAAGCCGTGGTGAACGACAAGTCGCTGGTTGTATATTTGATGACCGATCAAGAATCAGTACAGCGTTACGAGCGTGACCTGGTAAAGCAGGTTGATGCCAACAACAAACCTGTGGCTCAAGTAATCGTTTGTGCCGGCAAGAAACCAGAGTTGCCCGAGGTTAAGGCTGATCTGGTAGTGCTGATGCCTTACGGCTATGCCGACAACGACTTCTACGGCATCGTTCCGTTTGTTCTCGTAGGACAATTGCTGGGCTTCTATGCATCGAAAGCACACGGACTGAACCCCGATGCTCCGAGCGTAAGCGGCAATATCCACCGTGTGGTTGAGGGAGTAACGATTTATGAATAAAATCGCCCATATATGGTCGATACATAACAAAGACTAAAAAATCAACGAATATGGCAAAGACAGAAAACATCCTCCGCGTGATGGAGGAAAGAAAAAAAGCAACCGGAGTTCCTATGACACTGTTTGCAGCGTGCCCGAACTCCTTGTCAGTAATCAAGGCATCGTTCCGCGCAGCGAAACGTAACAACTCGCCGATATATTTCGCCACGACACTGAACCAGGTGGACTGCGATGGCGGTTACACCGGTATGACGCAGGAGATGTTCACCAAGATCCTTGCCCGCGAGGCAGCCGCTGTGAACTATACCGGTCCGTACGTTGTAGCTATTGACCACGGCGGTCCGTGGCTTAAAGACAAACAGAGCATCGAGCATTG
>JAFXSS010000032.1 GCA_017525455.1 Paludibacteraceae bacterium | reverse complement strand
TGCACCCTGAGAGATTTCAGCATACATCGTAGCGCCCTGGTTGGTCAGTCCGCTCCAGGTTACTGTTACCGATGTCGTACCCGTCACGGGTAACGATTGACCTTTGATGCTCACCGAACCAAAATCTACGGTTGAGGGCGAGACGGTGATACTCGCCGCAAATCCAATAGCACTGGCCAGTAGCAGTGCTGCCAATAAGTATAATTTCTTCATAATATGATTGAATAAATAAAAATTGTTGATTGCATACACAATGATTGCTATTATGATAGAGGGATTGAGTCGTGTTGTTCTGACAATTGTTACCACCCTGTTACCTCATGGGTGAGAAGAAGTAGTCCGTTATCCATGCCGGGAGTACAAACTTCTTCTTGCTATCGGCTTCCGGTTGTTCTTGCGAAGCAGGAATTACAGGTTCCGGCTTCGGCTCAATGCCTAAGGCACGATTGACACGATCTCTGCCTACTCCAAGGCGCACGCCTAAAGCGAGATTAGCCTGCCAATTCCAGTTGGACATATTGGCTACGCCATTGTCGGTATTGGCATTGAAGCGGATATTATCGGCTTGCGCCCGTACACCGAGATGCACCCATTTGTTGATTTCCCAACTCACAGCGGCACGCATTGTTCCCGTAAAGTGGATGGGTGTAGTGGGTTTGATGGCATAACTGGGATACGCAAACCCGCGGAGTGAATCCGGAGCGCTGTAGGATATATAGTTGATTGAGTAGAACACAGCCTGCGCTGCTGCCGAAGCATGGATAAGAACCTTGCCTTTGTTAGGCGTATAGTTGATGCCATAGCCCAAGCCTACGGCCACCTGATGCGTCACGACCTCACGGACATTATCAAGGATAACCGGTATCACTCCAGCCCATTCTTCATCATGCCCAAACGATATATCCGTATTCAGATACGACAAGCTCAGCATCAATGAGCCGGCAGTACGCTGCTGGATATATGCCTGCTTGATAGCCGCATTGTGGGAATAATGCCTGGCATTGAGTACGTACCAGGCTGTTACGTTGGTATTGGTCATCCACACTTCCTTTTTACCCAAATCCACCCTATTGGACGTATTGGGAATCTGATAGTCGGGAAACGCCAATAAGCTGTGAATATTCGTACTGGTCTGCCTCATAAATTCCACGCCCCAGGCTTGCCCGCCCATCGACAGGTTGAGTTTGCGGGCATAGGCATGCAGCGCATCCCAGGAGTAGCCGAATCCGAACGAGCGCAGTCCGACATTGAAACCCAAATCAATGCTGGGAGTGGTTTGCGATTCAAGAATAATGCGCCCGATTTCAGGATTGCGATTCTTCACCATAAATGTTGAGTGAATACCTATCTCGCTGTTCGTCAGCGCTATGCGCCACGGATGTTCCGGCAGTGTGATATAGGCAGTGTCAACATCCTTGAGACTGTAATTGTCAATCCACTGACCAATGCGGAAGAAGAACATCATGAAGTCGCTTTCCGTTTTCGGTGAATCGGACGATTCGGCAGAAGCCTTTGGAGACTTTGCTTGCGCTATACCGCCAACCAACAGCAAAAGACAAGATGTCAACAACCACCGCTTGTACGTCATACTCTACGGAAATCTATACGTCGCTGGAGTGCATCTGCCCGCAGAACCTGTACGCGAACTCTATCGCCCAAAGTCAGTTTTTCACCCGTCTGCTCATTGATCAGACAATATTCATCTTCGCTGTACGACCAATATGCCTCCGAGCCCATTTCGCGAACATGAATCAATCCCTCGCAGTGTGAGTCATCGAGTTGTACGTATGCGCCGTACTCAGTCACGCCGCTAACTATTCCGTCAAACACCTCGCCTATATGTTGCTCCATCCATTCGGCCTGTTTGTACTTAACCGAAGCACGTTCGGCTGCAATGGCAAGCTGTTCGCGGTCAGAGCAATGCCGGCAGGCTTCCTCCAGATCACCCATTGTGGATTGCGATTTGCCACTGAGCAGATATTTAGCCACCAGGCGATGAACCATCATATCAGGGTAACGCCGGATAGGCGACGTGAAGTGCGTGTAATACGGGAATGCCAAGCCATAGTGACCGATGTTATGCGTCGAATAGACTGCTTTGGGCATCGTTCGGATGGCTATGGTATGTATCAACTCCTGCTCGGGAGTACCCGTACTCTCTGACAGCAGATGTTTGATGGCTTTGGTAGCGGCACGCGTGCCGTTCTCATTCTTCTGATCACGCTTAGGAAGACGCATCGAGTAGCCGAATTTGTGCACAAACTTGCTGAGTGCATCCACCTTGTCGGGATCAGGGACGTCATGCACACGATACACTACATCTTTGTTGGTACCGGACAGTTGCATTGCTACCGTTCGGTTAGCCAAGAGCATAAACTCCTCTACCAGATGGTGCGACGGCGTAGATTCCTGCAGTTGGAACCCCGTAGGCCTGCCTTGTTCGTCCACCAGCACTTTAACTTCCTCGCGCTCAAACTCAATAGCACCGTGTCGGAAACGTTCCTCTCGCAGGATATCTGCCAGCCGGTTCAGTTCGCGGATAGCTGTCAGCACGTCATTGCTTATTTCTCCGCCATGCTCGGATGTGCTGACCGAACGCGTGCCATCGATGATAGCCTGTGCCTGTTCGTAATCCAGCCGGACATCCGAACGGATAATTGTTCGGCAAATCTTGTGCTTGATTACTTTGCCCTTGCTATCCATAGTGAAGATGACGGACATCGTCAACTTGTCCTCGTTCGGACGGAGTGAACAGAGATTGTTGCATAGTCGCTCGGGCAACATTGGAATAGTTCGGTCAACCAGATAAACGGATGTAGCACGATTATATGCCTCGTTGTCCAACACGGAGCCGGACTCGACATAATACGTCACATCAGCTATATGTACGCCGATCTCGTACGTGGCAGGTGTGTCTGTTTCGCCATCGGGCTGAGTGAGAATCTTGAAGGACAAAGCATCGTCGAAATCCTTGGCATCGAACGGGTCGATTGTGAACGTCAGTTCGTCGCGCATATCGCGTCGGCGATAAATCTCCTGCGTGCTGATGTCAGCATCAATCTCTTCAGCCTCAGCTATTGCCTGTTGCGGATACTCGCATGGCAGACCGTACTCGGCAAGTATGGCGTGCATCTCGGCATCGTTGTTACCACTCTGCCCGAGCACTTCAACAATCTTACCCATAGGCGGTCTTTTGCGCGTAGCGGGATGGATGATTTCCACAATCACCTTATCGTTGTCGTTCGCACCATGCAGGTATCTCGGTGCCACGGCAATATTCTCGCTACTCTGCTTGTTGGCAGGCAGTACTTCTGCGCCGTATCGCGAGAGAATCAGAGTGCCAAGTATTCGTTCGTGCATAGATATCTACTATTTTCCCTAACAGTTATATCCTTATACTATCAATTCTCACCATCGTCTTCTATCGACTGTTCGTCGGCAGGCAAGTACTTCTTGAGAGCACGTTCTACGCCGACTTTCCATGAGTTGATAGACTCGGAATCCATCTGCAGACCGGAAATCATCTTGATGACCTGGTCGATAGGCATACCGTAACGCAGCACACCGGAGATGAGCTTGGCATAGTTCCAGAACTCTTTGTCGAACTTGTAACTCAGCCCTTCCATGGTTGTTTTGAAGCCACGTGTATTGACGAACTGAAAGTCGTAACGTTTTGTGCCATCTTCCTGCACAACCTTGATAATCTTGCCTTTGCTGACGGACTTAGGGATGAGCAATCCTTCATCGTCATCCGCCAGACCGGTAAAGATCTCATAGGGTCGTCCGTCCAGCAATCCGATGAACGCAATCCATTTGTCCTTGTTGTTCTGGAATCGCACTACGTCACACTCAAGTTCAGCAGGGCGCTTTTTGGGAGAATTAGTCATATATTCGGAATTATGATTGCAGAATTCAGTTTTCTATTTTCACTTTGCTCAGCACAGCAGCGCACGAAGTCATACCTTCGGCATTGAGAATCTGATAACGAATGATATCAGTTTCGTCCTGATAAGCGATAGTAGTCTGTTCGCCGGCACGCACCTCACGCGAATAATGGATATCCAGCCGCCATGCTTCCTGAGACTTGATGGCAGAGTCCTGAGATTTCAGCCCTTTAGGTTGCCCGAGTTGCCATGCAGTAAGCGTCAGCGGCAGATAAGCGTCAAGCATCGCTTGCAGGTACTTGCACGAATTGCAATGGCGGTTGTAGTCGAGGTCGGAGTATCGGATGGTATATGGCACGCTCTGTGCATCCGGCAATGCCACCATACGCGGTGCACGGCTGAGCGGCAGCACTTCGCCATCCACACAATCGGTGAACATGGGATCGTCGAAGATATTGGCAATCTCACGCTTTTCCATATCCAACACAGCCCAAACGCTCTTGTATTCGCCTATCAACTGCCGCTGCTTATCAGCCACCAAGTAGATTCTGAAGTCACGCGTGGAGAGCATATGTGCGTTTTGCTCAATCCAGGTCTCGAAAACGATAGTCTCCTGCGGCATAGGCATATATGTCATCTGCACAGACAGATGAGTAAGAATCCATGTCATGTCACGCGGATGAAGCACGGCTATACCAAAGCCCAAATCATCAGCCACGGTGCCTGCTACCTCCAGCAGATATTGTTCCAACGCCACCCATCGCAGATGCTTGGTATCATCTACATCCTGGTAGCGGATAGTATATTCGTAAGTATATTTCATTTTGTTATAAGCCTAAAAACTTACAAAGATACGAAAATATTCTCATATTTGCAAATTTTTGCGGAATATATTTGCATAAATGCAAAAATTGTTGTAATTTTGCACGAAAATAATCAACAAAATTAATCGATAATACATGAAAAAACTCTTTTGTCTGTTGGCTTTATTCGTTTGGACTTTGCCTGTTTTGGCTCAAGGCGCCAATATCTCTACGGTCGATACGACCGGTCAAACTGCACGGAACATTGCTATCTATGAGCGTGTGGCTTCAGCACTTGAGCAGAAAGCAGCAGAGATGTCTATGCCAGAGTTGGTTGTGCAAGTAGCCTTGCAGATGCTGGGAACGCCATACATATGGGCTTCGCTGGAGAAAGAGCCCGAGCAACTGCAAGTGTATCTGGACAAGACGGATTGTATCCTGTTTGTAGAGCTCAGCACCTGCATGGCGCTGACGCTGAAAGGCAAACGGATAGTACAAGACGGTAACGGAATATATTACCGGAACAGGCCTACTCCATCGGTTGAAGATGCCGAACCATCGTACGCACTGTTATGCGACAATATACGGAACATGCGTTATCGGCTGGGCATAGTGAACGGATATGCCTCGCGCATACATTATACATCGGAATGGCTGCTGCAGAACGCCACGAACGGGATATTACGGGAATATACAAGCGAATTGGGCAAAGAATTTGAGCAGACGTTCAGTTATATGTCCGATCATCCGCAGACCTACATCCAACTCAGTCACGACAGCAGGCAGTTGACACGAATATACCTGATAGAGCAACACCTGAATGCTCAAAAGCCCTATTTCTATATTTCCCAAGACGAGTTGAACAATCCCGAAGTGACTGCGCAGATACAAAGCGGAGACATCATCACGTTTATCTCGCCGCGCGAAGGATTGGATCTGGCACACGTGGCGATAGCCTATGAGTATGACGGTGCGATGCATTTCATCCATGCTTCGTACGGCGGCAAACAAGTGATGATAGAGCCAAAGACTCTGGCTGAATATGCGACCAACGGAATAAGAGTGTCGAGACTGAGA
>JAFXSS010000031.1 GCA_017525455.1 Paludibacteraceae bacterium | reverse complement strand
CCATCAATTGGCTGTAGCTCAATCCTTCCAGACGTGCGGCAGCGTTGATACGCTGAATCCACAGTGCGCGGAAGTTACGTTTCTTGTTTCGGCGGTCACGGTAAGCGTATTGCAAACCTTTCTCCCATGTGTTCTTGGCAACTGTCCAAACGTTAGCACGGCCACCAAAATTGCCTCGTGTGAGGCTCATGATCTTCTTACGACGGTTGCGCGAAGCAACGTGATTTACTGATCTTGGCATAATTCAATACTCAATTTTGATGGTTAGACATTAGCGCAGCAAGAGCAGCTCACGGATGGAGCGAACATTGCTGTGATCGACAAGTGCAACATGCGTCAGGTTACGCTTTTGCTTTTTCGTTTTCTTAGTCAGAATGTGACTCTTGAACGCGTGTTTGCGTTTCAATTTACCTGTTCCGGTAAGCGTGAAGCGCTTTTTTGCACCGGAATTAGTTTTTACTTTTGGCATTTTGTATAAATATTTAATTGGTTATTAATCGGTCTGCGGCAGCCATTAGTAGCGCACAGGCCATTTTCTATTCATTACTTCTTTGGCGAGATGTTTACAATCATTCGCTTTCCTTCCAACTTGGGCACAGCTTCTACTTTGCCGTACTCAGCCAGATCGTTGGCAAAACGCGCCAGCAACAACTCTCCCTGCTCCTTGAACAGAATCGAACGCCCGCGGAAGAATACATAAGCCTTGACTTTGTTGCCGTCTTTCAGGAACTCCTGCGCATGCTTGAGCTTGAAATTGTAGTCATGCTCATCCGTCTGCGGTCCGAAGCGTATCTCCTTGATAACGACTTTTGCCGAGTTGGCTTTCTGCTCTTTCTCTTTGCGTTTCTTCTGGTACAAGAACTTCTGGTAGTCCAATATCCTGCAAACCGGCGGAACGGCTGTCGGGGATATCTCCACAAGGTCAAGGTTCTGTTCGTCGGCAATCTGCATAGCTTCGCGCAAGGAGTAGATTCCTTGTTCTACATTATCACCCACCAGACGAACTTCAGCCACACCGCGTATTGCATCATTGATACGGTTAGGCATCTCTTTTTCTACGCGCCCACGGTTACCACGGGGCGAACGGGGTAAATTTGTTGCTATAGTTTTGTCCTCCTATAAGGGTTTGTTCTATCCACAGCACAATCTATGCCGTGCACACCGAGCGGCACGGCCATAGCACTATGCTATGAATTCGGACACAAAGATACAACAATTTTATCGGTTTCGCAAATGTTTGTCAATTTTTTCCACAGAAAATTGCATTTTTGACAGGTAAATATGCACTATAATGGAGGGTAATGGCAAAAAATGCATTTTTTATTTGCATATATCAATATTTTTTTGTACCTTTGTGTCGAATTATGGACTTAGTAAATCCTTAAACACATATAATCATGACTAAATCACTACGTCACGCTATCATTTTGCTTGCCGCCATCAGTCTGGTAGTGGCTTGCGAGGATAATGCCATTCCCTCCGACCGACTCGGCACAGATGGTATCGAGCAAGGCAGAATCAAGTATGACACTATTCAGAACATGCGCGAAGCTACAGCTGACACCATCGATGTAGCAGAAGCCGTACGCATTGGTCTGACCTTGCCTTCCGGCAGCACGACACCTAAGAGCTACTATGTACTGGGATCAGTGAAAGGTTTCAATCAACCCTTCGACCCCAACTATGGCAATGTCTCGCCCATTATTACCAATAAGATTAACAACCGTCAAATGATATGCTATCGTCTGAAGAGTTTCAAGAACTCCAACTTTACCGATGCCAATCAGTTGCAGATTGGAGATATAGTGGTAGTTTACGGACAGATTCAGAACCGTTACGGTGCACCTCAGATTACCCAAGGCGGTTATCTGGTTACATCCGACAACCCCGAGTCGGGATACAAGGCCGGCCCGCGCGTAGCACTGAATGAAACCTTTGATGCAGGTATAGGTACATTTGCTGTAGTAAACAAGCAGGCTGCTTCAGCTGACGTATGGCGTCATTTGGCAGCAACCGAGACAGCCCAAGGTTATATGAATGCATCTGCCAAGATCAACGATGCTATCGAGGTAGCAGAAAGTTGGCTTGTTTCGCCCACGATGGATTTGTCAGCATGCAAGAAGGGGGCTATACTCAACTTCAGCCATTACTACATAGGCGCAGTCGACCAGCGTGACGCGCTGTTGCGCGTGCTTATTTCCAACGATGGAGGCAACAACTGGCAACCATTGACTTTGGCTGACGACATGTGGAACAACGGCAAGCTAAAACGCTTCACTCTGGCAACGATCGACCTGACATCGTACGCCTCGGCTAACTGCCAGATAGCATTTGCCTACAAGAGCACAGCAGAAACGGCTTTGACCTGGGCTGTGCAGAACGTGCGCATTGCCGAACCGGATGAAGAATAAATCAAAACAATTATAACCAAACAAAATAACATTAACAATGAAAAAATCATTACTAATTGCTTTGTTCGCATTAGTATGCGGAACAATGGCATATGCGCAACCTCGCGCAATCGGTGTTAACCTCGGTGGAGGTGCCGGTTTCAGCTATCAGCATGGCTTCGGTGAAGCTAACATGTTGGACATCGACGTTCACACAAGTCTCCTTAATGCAGGATATGGCTGGTGGGGTATCGGAGCACACATCACCTATGATTGGATTGATCCGTTCGGTGCCAAGTTCCCCGAGTTGGAGAAGGGCGAGTTCCACTGGGCTATGGGTGTCGGTGGTTCTGGCGGTATTAAAGATTTCTCTAACGGCTATTGGTATGCAGGTGTTGCAGGTCACGTAGGCGTAGCATACGATTTCTGGTTCCCGCTCGAGCTTTCACTTGACTGGCGTCCCAGCATCGGTGTAAGTAACGCTTATTCCAACTGGTTCAACACTCCGGGCTTGTTCGAAGGTATCTGCCTCGGCGTTCGTTACCGTTTCGGCCAGAAGTAATTCACCGAAATCATTCAGACAAAAACAACCGGCTGGATTTCCAGTCGGTTGTTTCTTTTTTCTGTATCTTCGGATTCCTAAAACTATCGCACGCTCAGCCCATTGCGCCATCGATGGCAATTACCTGACCGGACACGTACGACGACATATCCGATGCCAGGAAAAGCACCACTTGCGCCACCTCGTCGGCTGTACCGGCACGATGCAACGGTATGCGTTGTACAAAACTGTCACGCACCTCTTGCGGCAACGCTTGCGTCATATCCGTATCTATATACCCCGGAGCTACTGCATTGACACGTATTCCTCGTGCTCCCAACTCCTTTGCCGTAGATTTCATCAATGCTATGATGCCGGCTTTCGATGCTGCATAATTAGCTTGCCCGGGATTGCCGGCTATGCCTACTACAGAAGCGAGAGAGATGATACTGCCCTTGCGCGCACGCATCATAATAGGTACAACCGCGTGCGTATAGTTGAAGGCAGACTTGAGATTAACACGTATCACATCATCCCATTGCTGTTCGCTCATACGCAGCAACAATCCGTCACGCGTAATACCGGCATTGTTAACCAAAATGTCAATTGTGCCAAAATCCGTTTTGACTTGCTCAACTATGGTTTGTGCCTCGTCGAAGTTGGATGCATCAGCGGCATACGCCTTGGCTTGAACGCCTGTTGCCTTCAGTTCCGCTTCCGTTGCCAACACCTGATCATTGAGCACAATATCCGTGAAGGCGATATTGCAACCTTCCTTAGCCAGACATAGTGCTATGGCACGTCCTATACCCCGGCCTGCCCCGGTAATCAATGCTGTTTTTCCTTGTAATATCATTGCTTTGAGTTTATCTGGAATCCCCGAAAGCAGAACAGTTTTCGGGGATAGCCAATGCAAATAAAAAAGGAGAGCGCCGTTTTACTCGAGAAAACTCCTGATAACAGGATTTGAGGTTTCACGCACCTTTGTAATCCGACCACCTCATCGCTACCCTCGCGAAAGGGGTCACGGCGTAGAGTATCGGCACGCCATTGGTACGCCAGTGACCTCGGAAGTTGATTTTACTTGATGAGTTTTCCGGTCTCTAACCGACGCTCTCCTATAATGTCAATGTTCTATTGTCAGCGGAGTCGGGCACGGATGCTTCAACTATTCCACTGGAACGAGAATACGATACGATTCTCTCTTGTGCGATACACACCCTGTTCGGTGTAATACAATGAGTCAATTACCTTGCCTGTGCTCCATACATGCGTGTAAGCCACCCCTATGCGAACCCAGTTGCCCATATAATGTACGCCCAGCGAAGCGCGCTGCTTAGCATACCATGTGGAATATGCATATCCGAGTTGCAGCATCCAGTGGTTGTTCATCGCAATCTCCATTCCGGCACGCGCGATATGTGCCACCCCTGTCAGATTGTGATACTGCATATCGTACTGCAACGACAGCAATCCGTGGTTCTTCCATTGCAGACCGACTCCGGCACTCAGCTTCATAGGGGTAACCATCAGCCAGTTGCTATGGCTATCGGGTGACTCGTAATGGATTATGCCGTCGTCAGTATTCGGATGTGAGAGATGCTCGATATAATAATCCGTCTCTCGCATGCGCCCAACAACAGGCGATTCCACCGAAACGCCAAAGCGCAGCATCTGTATCGGATGCACCAGCACTCCTATGCTGCCCGCTACGCCAACGATATTCCCCATACTCGTTTCGCTCAAGCTGTAGGTGCGTGCCTGCCCGCGTTTGTCAGAAGCTGTATACTCCCATCGGTCGAAAGTCTGCCTCAGTTGCGCCCACTCCATCGTCAGTCCTAAGCCCCAGTACACACGGTTGCTGATATTCATCGCGTAGTGGAGATCTACATCGTTGCGGTATCCGCTCTCGTCAATCACCGTCTCCAACCAATCGGAAGAGGCAGGACGCTCGTTTCGGTCGTTGAGTGTTATATGTTTGAGTAACTCGGCACGTCTGGCGTACGATATCATGATGTTGTTGCTCACCACACCAGCAATACGTTCCGGATGTGTAATCGCCACCACATATGATACTTGCGACAAGTGCCACCGGCTATACAGCGGCCCGCGGTCCAAAGCATCCGGTTGCCAATACCTGCAGAATGAGCCATCAGCACTCAGTGAGAACTGGCTATGTCGGTATATGCCCAATCCTGCAGGATTAATCTTCACCGCTGACGGATCACCTCCCACAGCTGTCATAGCCCCTGACAAACCTACGAATCGCGGTGTGCCGAACAGGTCATCGTCAGCCGCTATCATCATCTGCTCCAATCCGTATGGATGAGTGGTCTGCGCTTGTGCTGCAGACATCAGCAGGAGGACTACCATTGCCAGACAATATGTGATAGAACGCTTCGTCATCCGGATACAGGCTTATTGTATATTCTCCATCGGTTGCGCTTCACGCAATACAGCACGTACGGTATCGGGATGAGCAGTGGCAGCAGAGTCATCGATGAATATTATCTCACGCGCATTGGTGCGATAGTAAGGAGTATAGCCGTTACTGCTGTTGGGAGCGGAAACTTCCTGCCAGTAATATACATCCTCGACATAATCATCCGCCATGCTTGCGCCAACGCCAAGCATCAACGCCACACAAACACCTAATATCACGAAAGTGCGCTGCATCACTTCTGTGGCAATTGCTCGATAGGCAAAGCGCGGTTGATACTCTCATCGAGAATAGTGAGCGTCTCCGTATTGGCTATACCGGGTATAGCCTGAATCTGCGAGTTAAGAAGATACATCAGATGCTTGTCGTCATGCGCAAACAGCTTGATAATCATCGAATACGCGCCCAGCGTGAACTGACTCTCCACTATCTCGGGAATATTCTCCAACTCAGCACATACCTGGCGGTACATATGTCCGCGCTCAAGCGTGATCCCTACATATACGCACAGGTTGTATCCCAACATCTTCGGATTAACCTGATACCCCGATCCGACAATCACGCCGATGTCAAACATCCTCTGAACACGCTGATGGACTGCTGCGCGGCTCATTCCACACTGCTCGGCCACATCCTTGAACGGGATACGTGCGTTCTGCGTGATAATCTTTAGAATTCGCTTATCTAAATCGTCGATGACTTCCATATAAATTATGACTTATTCATGCCCTACGGGCTGACAAATTGTTAGAATTATTTATCAAAAGCATTACAAAATTACTATTTTTTTTGCAAATATGCAAATATTTTTGTATCTTTGTAAACATTTTGTTAGAAAAACTGCATTTTTATAATCAAAAGGTGATTTTTCACCCGACTATTGTCTAGTTTCAGCATATATGTCACTGGAAGAATATATCGAACGCCATACTACTCCCGAACCGGAATTTCTATCCCGCATCACCCGCGATACGAACTTGCATGTGCTTAATCCGCATATGTTGTCAGGGCAAGTACAGGGAGAACTGCTGCGCATGTTAAGTCGTATGATTCGCCCGAGCCGCATACTTGAGCTCGGCACGTTCACCGGTTACTCTGCATTGTGCCTGGCGGAAGGGCTGGCGGAAGGCGGCGAGCTCATCACTATTGAGCATAACGACGAACTGGAGGACACCATACGTCATAACCTGTCGCTGTCACCATTGGGCGCACACGTGCAACTAATTATAGGTGATGCAAAAGAAGTTATCAGCAATCAGCTGTCAGAGTTCAGCCATCAGCTTTCTGCAGTGAGTGATCATGGTTATGATCTGGTATTCATCGATGCCGACAAACGCGAATACTGCACATACTACGACTTGGTGTTCCCACTTGTTCGCCCCGGTGGATTCATACTCGCCGACAACACTTTGTGGGACGGTCACATCATTGACCCTGACTACGACAAAGACAAACAAACCTTAGGCTTGCGCGAATTCAACAGTATGATTGCCAACGACAAACGTGTTTCGCAAGTGATATTGCCATTACGCGACGGACTAACCGTCATATACAAACATCCGGAACAATAACCCGCTCTGAGTTGAGCGATTTGACAAATACGTTTGACAATCTACGCGTTTAAGTAGGGATGCATAGCAATTTATTGCAACATAATTTGCACAATTCAGAAAATTATTGTACCTTTGCACCCGCTTTTGTCTAATGGTATAAAGGCTATTACGTCAGATTTTGGTTCTGAAGATCTTGGTTCGATTCCAGGTTAGACAACTCGCTTTCACCAAACCGCGTAAAGCGGTTTTTTATTGAGCGAAGCGCGCATAGGCGCGCAGTGTGATGGGATACGGGCAGCCACACAGCAATTGAAGGAGAATGCCTCCAAGCTTTCAATCTTCAATTATCCATATCACTGCCCCATATTGAGTAACACAACACAACAATGAAAACATTTGAATTAGCCGGTACACTCCGTTCGGAGTACGGCAAGAAGGCCGCTAAAGGCTTGCGCAAGCAGGATCAGGTTCCTTGCAACATCTATGGTGCCAATGGCAACCAAACTTTCACCGTTAACGTAGCAGACGTTCGCAAACTCATCTACACCCCTGACACACAGATTGTAGCTCTGGATCTCGAGGGTCAGAAGCGTATGGCTGTGGTTAAGGAGTTGCAATTCCACCCTGTTAAGGAAACTCTGTTCCACATCGATTTTCTGGAGGTAACCGACAAGAAGCCTGTTACCGTTGAGATTCCTGTTCTGCTGTCAGGTCACGCTGCAGGTGTTAAAGCCGGTGGTAAGCTCCGTTTGAACATGCGTAAGCTGAAGGTTAACGGTCTGTACACTCAACTGCCCGACCGCGTTGAGATCGATGTTACCGAACTTGGTCTGGGTAAGAAGATCAACGTACAGGACGTTAAGCTTGCTGAGGGTCTGAAACTGATGAACGCTCCTACATTGTGCGTTGCTGAAGTTAAGGCTACCCGCCAAAGTGCACAAACTGCCGCTGCCGAGTAATCCGGTTGCAAATCTATCATCAAGCCATCAGTTCAAGCTGATGGCTTTTTTGTATACCTATGCAAACAAACAAGAGCTCTCAGTCCGAGAGCTCTTGAATGCGGTTATTATTTCAGCTGCATTATATAATGCCCTGCTCCTCATTTGAGACCTTGAGCAGCTGCATTATATAATGCCCTGCTCAAGCATAGCCGTTGCTACCTTCATAAAGCCGGCGATGTTAGCACCCTTGACATAATCAATTGTGCCGTCCTTCTGCGTACCGAACTTCACGCACTGCTCGTGGATCGACTCCATGATATGATGCAGACGCTCGTCGACCTCCTCGGCTTTCCAGCTCAGGTGCTCGGCGTTCTGCGTCATCTCCAAGCCCGAAGTGGCAACACCACCGGCATTGACTGCCTTACCCGGAGCAAAGAGTACGCCGTTGTGCTGGAAGTAGTGAATAGCACCGGGCTGGCAACCCATGTTACTAACCTCGCAGCAGCACCAGCAACCGTTGGCTTTCAGCTCCTTGGCATCATCCTCGCTCAGCTCGTTCTGGAATGCGCACGGCAGAGCGATATCGCACTTGATCGACCAGGCTTTCTTACCTGCGGTGAACTGAACCTTGCCGGGGAACTTGGTAGCCATATCCTCAACTTTGTTGCGGTTCGAGGCACGCATCACGAGCATGTAATCAATCATCTCGTCGGTGATGCCGTCGGGAATCTCCACTACGCCGTCCGGACCGGAGATGGCTACAACCTTTGCGCCAAGTTGTTTGGCTTTGGTGGCAGCGCCCCATGCTACGTTACCGAAGCCCGAGATAGCTATGCGCTTGCCTTCAATCGATTTGCCGGCAGTGTGCAGCAGGTGCTGAGTGAAGTATAGAGCACCGAAGCCCGTTGCCTCCGGACGAAGAATCGAACCACCCCAAGTCATACCCTTGCCGGTCAATACACCGGTGTGGTACTCGCGAGCGAGTTTCTGATACATACCGTTCAGGAAACCTATCTCACGACCGCCTACGCCTACGTCGCCGGCAGGTATATCCTGATCCGGACCTATGCAACGCCAAAGCTCGAGCATGAATGCTTGGCAGAAACGCATGATCTCATCGTCAGATTTGCCTACCGGGTCAAAATCCGAACCACCCTTAGCGCCACCCATAGGCAAGGTAGTTAGAGCATTCTTGAAGGTTTGCTCAAATCCTAAGAACTTAAGCATCGAGGGCGTTACAGCCTTGTGGAAACGCAATCCGCCTTTGTACGGACCGATAGCGCTGTTGAACTGTACACGGTAGCCGAGGTTGGTTTGCACCTTACCCTCGTCGTCCACCCATGTTACACGGAAGGTGAAGATACGATCGGGCTCAACCATACGCTCGATGATCTGTGCACGTTCGAACTCGGGGTGCTGGTTGTAGGTCTCTTCAATCGACTCCAACACTTCCTGTACGGCTTGTAAGTACTCGGATTCACCCGGGTGCTTGGCAGCGAGTCGCTGCATAATTTCACTTGTTTTCATTTGTAGATTTAATTTATTGATGAGTTGAAAAATTATAATTTTTTGAAATAGATAAAAAATGTCGTTCCTTTGTCGGATGTTTCAAACGTTATGCTTCCTTCGCTGCCATCCACAATGTTCTTGGTGATAGCAAGCCCCAAACCCATTCCGGTGGATTTGGTAGTGAAGTTGGGCATAAATATCTTATTCTGTATATTCTTAGGTATACCCGGTCCGTTGTCGGATATACTTATTTCCACCCTGTCAGCAACTTTCAGTATTACGATGATATCCGAATCCTTGCGTCCGTGTAAAGCCTGCAGGGCGTTCTTAATAATATTGGTGAACACATGTGCCACCTGCTCGGCATCGGCATAGGCGAGCACTCCGCTTTCCGGGCCGACATATCGGATAGGTATATCCGGATCACTTACGCGCATGAGAGTAACAGCCGAAAACAGTTTCTCCGCCACGTCCACCTCCGATGGTTTGACTTCGGGCATTTTGGCGAAGTCGGAGAAAGTGGCGGCTATGCGTCCCAGATCATCGAACTGCTCGAGTAGCAGGCGTGAGGCGCGGTCAAAACGCTCGTCGAAATACTCTGTACCTTTGATACGCTGCAGTTGCTGTACAGACAGTTTCATCGGGGTGAGCAAGTTGTTGATTTCGTGGGCAATCTGCCGTGCCATGGTTCGCCACGCCGACTCGCGTTCCGACTGTGCAAGTTTGGTGGTGGACTGCTCAAGTTGCTTAACCATCTCGTTGTACTGACGAATCAGTTCACCCAGTTCATCGTTGCTCTCGTAGTGAATATAATTATCCTTGCCAAGTTCAAAACGATGCATTGTATCCGCCATGCTCCGCATGTTACGTGTCAGTCGCCTGGTGACAAGCACTGCTATAACGAACGCCAAAATGAGCAACAGCACATACGGAGGCAAGAACCGTCCTATATACTCCGCTACCTCCTGCTCTACCTGCGGCGAGGATACGTAGCATGGTACGGCTATATAACCGATCATCAGCTGGTTGCCGTTGTAGAACGGCGTATATACTGTCAGGTAAGGTACAGCCCCTATCTGCTCGTAGCATACGCGGTCGGTACTGTCAGTAAAGAACGGCTCGGGCGCAATGATTGGCGACACCAGCCCGGACTCCAACAGTTGCGGAACTGACGAGCCCACCAACTGTCCGTGCATGTCATACACCAGTATATCTGTCTCGTACGTATAACTCAGGTCGCGAAGATCGGTGTTCAAACCGCGTGTATTCATGGCTGATATGTTCATGTCCCAGAAGTACAAGTCACGCAGCGATGCCTGAATATATCTGGCTTTAGCCTGCTGCTTCTCGCGCTGGCGTTGCTCGTAGTGCGTGCGGACATACGAGGTGGACATAAAGAATATATACACGAATCCTGCCAACACCAATGCCGCAACCAGATACTGGATCTTGGTGTACAGGCGCATGTTCTTCAGTCCATGACTGCGTACGAGATTATATACAAAGGCTGCTATGAAAATCAAGCAGATGAGCAGCATTATACCTATGAGCAAGTGATAGCGCGACAACCCATCCTGCGAGCCTGCAAATAGCGATCCGTACGAGAAACTGTCCGGTGACAGTGCAGGCAACTGCTCCTCGGGCTCCATCTCCGGCGGAACGAGCGAGAACAGATATGTGCCATCATCCGCCACAATCGGATAACACCCCTCATTCACCCGCTG
>JAFXSS010000004.1 GCA_017525455.1 Paludibacteraceae bacterium | reverse complement strand
GGACTGCAGAAGCATTGCGCGAGAAAGGATTCACCGCAGAGAACGCACCATACTATGCTGTACTGCACTTTGACCCGACCAAACTGATACCCTTTAACCAAAAGGTTGATTTGCATAAGCGCCAATACACGCAAGTAGCACATATCCACCGATTGAGCGACTTCGTGACAATCAAATAATTGCACTTGCGACTCTCGCTTGAGTATTTCACGTCTACATTTATTTTCTGGCACAGTTTTTGTACACATTTAGTCGAACTTTTACCGATATTATAGTAGGTGATTAGTAAGTGATTAGTAGATTATTAGTAGGTGATTAGTAGGTGATTCATGAGACGATTACGTGACAATCACGTGTCCTCCCTGTAACGTCTGTGTAACCTGCAACGTCCCTATTACAGCACACATCTAACGCATCGCAACAACACCCGTATCACGATACAAATCAAAACTTTACCCGTATGGCAAAAATCGTTTATGAAATTCCTGTTGACAACATGACAGGTGCGCTTGACAGCAACCACAAGTTCGTCCAACGGCAAAAACACTTGCACGACACGTATGGCATCGATGTACATACCTGTCCTACCGAGGCATATATCGTCTCCAATCCCCGCGACTACAAACGCAATCCGCCTACTGGTGCCGAACTCGCTCACCTGAGGCATTTTGGCGAAGCTGCCAAACGCACTACAGCTCTGCTCGAAACACTCAAGTCCGGCACCGAACCAACCGACGAACAGCGTGCGCGCCTCGATAACTTCCGCCAACGCTTTCAGGCACAATTGCGCAAACATCCCGACCCGCAAGCACCGCTCGATGCCAACGGCAAACGCAAGCATTACCATCGCTTCGACAATTTTGTCCGAGCTATGATTTATCAGGAGATGAAAAACGAATAGTCCTTTCTTTCGCATGCTTCAGCCCGTATGCCTCAAAGATTTGTTCGGTTATGTTGATGAAATGAGCAGGGATTTCGTCCCTATATAGCCGATTTCGTCACATTTCCACAGGGGCGAATACGGAGAGTGTTGGTTAACAGGGATTTAGGAGAAGTGAAAAATCCACGCAATAATTTGCATATGTGAGAAAAATTTTGTAACTTTGCGCAAATTTTTCACTACAAACAGTCAAAACTATGGCACGGGAATTTATCGACAAGTTTCTTCAGGGTGCTATCCGTCTGGTGATGCTTACGGGCGTAGCATTCACTGTTACAGCATGTTACGGCACACCGCCAGAATACAGGTACAATAAGTATCCTCAAGACCCTGAAACGCAACAACCGGCTGATAACCAACAGCCGGATGCGGATGCAAGTGATTTGGTGGACAAACTGCTTGCTACCGAATAAATTTTAGAATATCAGTCGGAGAGTCGGCTATCTGCTCAACAGATGCTTCTACCAGTTGTTGACGCGGAACGAATCCCCATGAACAGGCGATGAACGGCACGCAGGCATTGTGTGCCGTTTGCATATCTACCAGGCTGTCACCTATGTAGAACAACGGTTGTTTGGCGTTCTCGCTGCCTAAGCCTGACAGAATATCCGATACAATCTGCGGATCGGGTTTGCGCGGCACGCCATCTCTTTCGCCAAGCGCGCAATCAAATATGTTCGGGAAAAAATGTCCGATGATACGTTCGGTAGCAGCCTGGTACTTGTTGCTGGCTACAGCAAGCCGGTAACCCTTCTGCTTGAGAATGTTCAGCAGTTCGGGTATGCCGTTGTACGGATGTGTATAGTCGGCGTTGTGAGTGTCGTAATAGGGTACAAAATGTGCACGTACGCGCAGGATCGTTTCTTCTGTCCGTTCTGCTTCAGGCAAGGCGCGGCGGATCAGGTTGTTGATGCCGTTGCCCACCATAGCGGGATAGGCACTGATAGGGTGAGTGGGAAATCCCGCCTCACCCAAAGCATAATTGCACGCATAACCTAAATCGTCGATGGTGTTAAGCAGCGTGCCGTCCAGATCAAAAATGATTACAGCCACTTCTTCAATCGGAAGATTAACAGTACAATCAAGGTGAATACAATCATCAATCCGATGGAGAACGGATAACCGAACTTCCAATCGAGCTCAGGCATATTGGTGAAGTTCATGCCGTACATGCTGGCTATCAATGTAGGCGGCAGGAAAATCACGTTCACCACCGTGAAGATCTTGATAATCTTGTTCTGCTCAATGTTAACCAAACCGAGGAACGTATCCTGCAGGTAGTCCAGACGGTCAAAACCGAAGCGCGTGTATTCGAACAGCGAGTTGATATCCTTGATCACCATCGTCAATCGCGGTTGAAGTTCTTCGGGGAAGAAATCGCACTTCAGGAAATTGCTGATCACGCGCTGTTTGTCCATGATGTTCTGACGGAGGATAGTCACTTTTTCCTGAAGGTTCTTAATCTGAATCAGTATGTCCTGATCCACATGGTCAGAGGCATTGATGGTGGTTGACAGCTCGGTAATCAGATCTGTGGTATCCTCTATCATATCGGCATCTTTCTCCACTCGGGTTTCCATCAGTGCAACAAGCACATGAAATCCGGTAGGGAAATTACGCGTATTGACGAACATACGCTTCACCGTTTCGTTGAACGAACCCAACTCGTTGTCATGCGAGGTAACGAGAATGCTGTTCTTCAGAATAAAGTTGACGGGCTCAACGTCAAAATTGGTATGCAGGAAGTTGGAATTCGCCACGATGCTGTCATCCGTCTGTATATAACGGCTGGACATC
The DNA here is from genome assembly GCA_017525455.1 of Paludibacteraceae bacterium. Lineage (GTDB taxonomy): Bacteria > Bacteroidota > Bacteroidia > Bacteroidales > Paludibacteraceae > Colicola. The sequence continues at coordinate 35,936 of JAFXSS010000004.1, read as the reverse complement.
TCGATCTCCTCCATCTCTTCATCCTCCTGGATGTCAATCTTCAGGAATCCCTCCAGTGTATCCTCTGTCTTGTCGGATACGTCGAGCAGGTCAATCCAGATGATATCTTTCTTGTCGAGCTGCTTGAGCGCAGTGATGGAGCGGGCTACTTTAATCTTGTCGCTGTCCTTGTAGAATATTTTGAGTTCTGCCATGATTGAATTTTCATTTGGCGATTGCCTCGGCAATCCGGTTGGTTAAATCTATAAATTCCTCGACGTGCAGTTGCTCGGGGCGCTTGGTGAAGATATTCTCTTGTAGGAGGGGATGTCCCTTGCCTACCAACTGCTGAAGAGAATTGCGCATCTGTTTTCGTCGCTGGTTGAATGCCGTCTTCACTACTGTTTTGAACAGTCGCTCGTCGCAGCCCAACCGTTCACGATTGTTTCGCGTCAGCCGGATGACGGCGGATTCTACTTTAGGCGGAGGACTGAATACGTGGCTACCTACAGTAAATAGATATTCAATATCGTAATACGCCTGCAGCAGCACGCTCAGAATGCCGTAATCTTTGTTGCCCGGGTGTGCAGCCAACCGCTGGGCTACCTCCTTCTGAATCATACCGCTGCACAAGGGGATACGATCCTTGTACTCAAGAACTTTGAAAAATATCTGACTGGAAATATTATACGGATAGTTGCCGATGACGCAGAACGGACCCATCGGAAAAATAGTGCTCAGATCAATCTTCAGGAAGTCGCCCTCTATCAGCTTAAGTTCGGGATACCACTCACGCAGGTAGGCGACTGACTCGCGGTCAATCTCAATAGCTGTTAACTGAATGTTCGGATTCTTTAGCAGGTACTGGGTCAGAACACCCATACCCGGACCAATCTCTAATACAGGAATACGCTCACCGTTGGTAATGTCCGGAGTACGCAAGCCGTTAGCCAACGTGATGGTGTCGGCTATACGCTGGGCTATACTCAAGTCCGTGAGGAAATGCTGCCCCAAAAACTTTTTGGCACGTACTGCTTGCATTATCCGGGTGATAGTCCATACTTAATGTGATTGGTTCAACAAAATATGCGCTTTTTATGCAAAAAATACCGCAAAAATTTGCTAATTTCGATTATTTGTCGTATCTTTGCACACGCTTTCGCCGCAAAGATACTATATTTTTTTTATTTATGCAAGCATAAATGCAAAAATTAGCACAAATTATTACAAAAATTATCGATTTTGTCTATTCTCCGTTTCAAAAATACGTTCCAAGGGAGATTTTTCGGTATGCAGCATGCGGAGGTGGGAATATGGTGCTCGACTGGGTACTGTACTTTTTGACGTACAATTTCATCATCGGCCATGAGTTGGTATATATCAATCTTCCCGTCTTCCAATCACCTGATTTTCAAATCTGCCTGACTCCCCATATCGCCTCTCTCTGTATTGTGTTCCCCATCACGCTACTGACCGGATTCTGGTTGAACAAGCATGTGACATTTACGCAATCCACACTCCATGGTGCCCGTCAGTTAGCCCGGTACATCATGATTGTGGCGGTGAACCTGGCTGTTAACTACTTTGGCTTGAAACTGCTGGTTGAACACTTTGCCTGGTATCCTACACCTTCGAAGATATGCATCACCATGCTTACGGTGATCATCAGTTTTCTTGGACAGAAATATTTCACTTTCCGCCGATGAACAGTCTTTCCCTGTCAGAATTATGTGCTCAGTTGGACGAATGTATCCAACAGGGGTTGCCGGGCACTTACTGGGTGCGTGCCGAGATAGCACAACTGTCTGAAAAGGGACACTGCTACCTCGAACTCATCGAGAAAGCTGACCGCGGGATGTTTGCTGCCAAGATGCGTGCTACTTGCTGGAGCAACAAGTGGCAACTCATATCCGCTTATTTTCAGCAGGAGACAGGCAAACGCCCCGAACCCGGCATGCAAGTTCTGGTGGAAGTTAGTGTGGAGTTTCATCCGGTATACGGGCTGAGTCTGAATATCCAAAATATCGACCCGTCGTTCACGTTGGGAGATATGGCGCGACAACGCCAACTCACACTGCAACAACTGGAGAAGGACGGTGTGCTGGATATGAATAAGTCGTTGGCTCTGCCTGCTGTCATCCGCCGTGTAGCCGTTATCTCTGCTGAAGGAGCAGCAGGTTACGGAGACTTTTGTCATCAGCTGATCAACAATGCGTATCACCTTCGCTTCTCTACGGAACTTTTCCCGGCTGTTATGCAGGGTGATCAGGCTGTCCGATCTATCCTGTCGGCATTGGATGCTGTCGCAGAAAATGCCGATGACTTCGATTGCGTTGCTATTATCCGCGGAGGTGGTGCTACTACTGATTTGACGTGTTTTGACTCATACGACATAGCCTCACATTGTGCACAATTCCCGCTACCTGTTTTGTCCGGAATAGGGCATACGCGCGATGTTAGCGTAGTGGATATGGTAGTCTTTCAGGCGCTCAAAACCCCTACGGCAGTGGCTGAAATGCTGATTGACCATAATGCGCAACAACTTGTCCGGATTGACGAACTCGGTCAACGCCTGTCACGCATAGCGGTACAGATGGTCGCTGTGCGCCGGCAGCAGATAGAGCAGTTGCGTCTCACGATGCAATACACCATCAGTCGTACGCTCCAGACCGAGAGAAACAAACTACAGATGTTCGACCAGGCTATCCGGCTCCATTCGCCGGAGCAGATTTTCAAAAAGGGATACTCGCTAACGCTATGTGACGGCAAGCCTGTCCGTCGTGCTTCTGATATCCCGGTAGGGACAACTATAACAACCGTTCTTTCGGATGGCGAACTGACCTCCGTAACACAATAGCTGCACTTGTGCCTTTGCATGCTTTACGGTATAAAATGTGATTACTTACCCCATAGCCAAATGCAATGTTTGGTTGCGGGGTGAGTTTTTTTAGGCAAATAGTTTGCAAATATCAAAAAAAAATTGTATCTTTGCATGTTTATTGTGCGCGTGCGCTCAGCGCAAAACGCATGAAACGCAATAAAAATATAGATAATCAATAGTGTAAACAAAATTTGCTATGAACATAATTGAATTAATCACCAAACTATTCGGCAACAAGGCGCAGAAAGATATGCGCGAGATACAGCCGTATGTAGATCAGATCAAAGCCGTCTATCCGGAGATTGATGCACTGTCGAACGATGAACTACGTGCACGTTCACAGGCGTTGATGGACAAGATTGCCGCGACCGTAGCACCGAAAAAATCGAAGATCGCCGAACTGCGCGCATCAATCGAGGAACTGGAGATAGACAAACGCGAGAAAGTCTATCAGCAGATTGACGACATCGAAAAAGAGATCAAAGAGCAGTACAAAGTCGTTCTGATGGAAGTGCTGCCGGAGGCATTTGCTATCGTCAAGTCCACAGCACGCCGTTTCGCGGAGAGTGAGGCTATTACAGTAACCGCTTCACAGCGCGACCGGGACATGGCTGCAGATGCACGCTATGACTTCATCGAGATTGATGGCGATAATGCCATCTATCACAACCACTGGATGGCAGGTGGCAACGAGATTACCTGGGATATGGTGCATTACGATGTGCAACTCTTTGGCGGCGTCGTACTCCATCAAGGTAAGATTGCCGAGATGGCAACCGGTGAAGGTAAGACACTGGTAGCAACATTGCCTGTGTTCCTGAACGCCCTGACGCATGAAGGTGTTCACGTGGTTACTGTGAACGACTATCTGGCTAAGCGTGACTCGGAGTGGATGGGACCGCTGTACATGTTCCACGGCTTGACCGTAGATTGTATCGATAAGCACAAACCCAACAGCGATGCGCGCCGTCAGGCTTATGCCTGCGATATCACATTCGGTACGAACAATGAGTTTGGCTTTGACTATCTGCGTGACAATATGGCGACTTCGCCGATGGATCTGGTGCAGCGCGGACATAACTATGCTATCGTCGATGAGGTGGACTCCGTGCTGATTGACGATGCTCATACACCGCTGATCATCAGCGGTCCGGTACCCAAAGGCGATAATCAGATGTTTGACGAGTACAAGCACCGCGTTGAATTGCTCGTGCGTACGCAAACCCAACTGACCACACAACTGCTAACCGAAGCCAAGCAGAAGATGGGCTCTGCTGACGAGAAAGTGCGTGAAGAAGGCGAATTGGCTCTGTTCCGCTCGTTCAAAGGTATGCCTAAGAACAAAGCGTTGATCAAATACTTGAGCGAACAGGGTGTAAAAGTGCGTTTGCAAAAGACCGAGGAGTTCTATCTACAGGAGAACGAGAAGAACATGCATATCGCTACCGACGTGCTGTACTTTGTGATTGACGAGAAAAACAAGACTATCGAGCTTACCGATAAAGGTATAGATACTCTTACAGGCAATACCGATGATCCTCAGTTCTTCGTGCTGCCTGATGTTGGTTCGGAGATGGCGGAGTTGGAACATGAGAATCTCAGCGCTGAAGAGAAGCAGGCTAAGAAAGATGCTATCCTTACCAACTACAGCATCAAGTCCGAGCGCGTGCATACTGTTAACCAGTTGCTGAAGGCTTATACCTTGTTTGAGAAAGATGTCGATTACATCATCGATAACAACGAGGTAAAGATTGTGGATGAGCAAACTGGCCGTATCATGGAAGGTCGTCGTTGGAGTGACGGTCTGCACCAAGCCGTTGAGGCTAAGGAGAATGTGAAAGTCGAGGCTGCTACACAGACGTTTGCTACTATCACTCTGCAGAACTATTTCCGTATGTACAACAAACTTGCCGGTATGACCGGTACTGCCGAGACTGAAGCTGGCGAGTTCTGGAATATATACAAACTGGACGTGGTGGTTATTCCGACCAACAAACCCATCGCCCGTCGGGATATGAACGACCGCATCTACAAGACCAAACGTGAGAAGTACAATGCTGTTATCGATGAGATAACCAATCTTGTGGCTCAAGGCCGTCCGGTACTCGTCGGTACAACAAGCGTTGAGATTTCCGAACTTCTCTCGCGTATGCTCTCGCTTCGAAAGATTCCTCACAACGTATTGAACGCCAAGTTGCACCAGCAGGAAGCAATGGTTGTTGCAGAAGCCGGTCGCTCGGGTGTAGTAACGATAGCAACGAACATGGCAGGTCGTGGTACGGATATCAAACTTACACCGGAAGTCAAAGAAGCCGGCGGTCTGGCTATCGTGGGCACGGAACGTCACGAGAGTCGCCGCGTCGACCGTCAGTTGCGCGGTCGTGCAGGACGTCAGGGAGATCCGGGTAGTTCGGTATTCTTCGTATCGCTTGAGGATGACCTGATGCGAATGTTCGGTTCGGAACGTATAGCCTCTGTCATGGACCGATTGGGTATGCAGGAGGGCGAGATGATTGAGCACTCGATGGTCAGCAGGTCAATCGAGAACGCGCAGAAGAAAGTGGAGGAGAACAACTTCGGTATCCGTAAGCGCTTGATTGAATACGACGATGTGATGAACCGTCAGCGTAACATAATCTATGCCAAGCGTCGTCACGCCTTGATGGGAGAACGTATAGGCGTGGATATTACTAACATGATTTACGATACAGCTGAGGCTGTGGTGGCCAATTTCCGCCCGATGCTTGACTACGAAGGATTCAAGGATGATGTACTGCAAGTGTTTGCTATGGAAGCACCATTCGATGAAGATGCGTTCCGCAGCAAGAAAGAAGCGGTACTTGCCGAAGAACTGGCCGAGGCGGCATTGGATATGTTCAAGCGCAAGATGGATCGTCTGGCGCAAGTTGCCAACCCTGTTATCAAACAGGTGTATGAGACCAAAGGTCAGATGTACGAGAATATCCTTGTGCCAATCACTGACGGACGTCATGTGTACAATGTAAGTTGTAACCTCAAACGTGCTGCAGAGACCGACAGCAAAGAGGTTATCCGTGAGTTTGAGAAGCGTACGTTGCTCTATGTGATTGACGATGAGTGGAAAGAGCACCTGCGTGCTTTGGACGATCTCAAGCAGAGCGTTCAGAATGCCAGTTATGAGCAGAAAGACCCGCTGTTGATATACAAACTGGAGTCATTCAATATCTTCAAGGCTATGCTTGACAACCTCAACCGTCGTGCCATTGCCATCCTGCTGCGTGGACAGATTCGCACCGAAGCACCGGAGAATGTGCGTCAGGGACAGGCGCCGCAACGCCAGGATTACTCACGTTACCGCACGCAGAAGGATGCCGTGGAGCAGGCAGCACAACGTAGCGGACAAGCTGCTGCAGCCGGGCGCGATACCCGCGAACTGCAACGACCGATGCCGTTGCACGTGGACAAGAAGCCACGCCCGAACGATCCATGCCCCTGCGGTAGTGGCAAGAAATACAAGCAGTGCCACGGTAAGTTAGATGTATAAAAAACGTCAATAAAGAGAATGTAGGAATGGATACGCAAAAGAAGTCATACATTTGGCTAGCACTGCTCGTGTGGGGCTTGCTGGATTTGCTATGCGCCATGCTATGCGATATCCATGCCGATGAAGCTTATTACCGCCTGTACGGTCAGTACTTGGCGTGGGGCTATTTCGACCATCCGCCTATGGTGGGATTGCTGACAGCGTTGAGCAATGCTATTGTGCCGTCAGCCGGTGTTGCTGCTTCCGGCCTCGGACTTGTTCTCAAGAAACTCAGCGTCAGACTGGTAACGGTGCTTTTGCACATGGCTACCGTGTATGTCATCTGGTGTACAATCGATATTTCGCATTCCGCACATACCGCTTCGCGACCAGTATTGTTGCGATTCCTGCTAGTAGCTGCATCTATTCCGATGTTTTCAGCCTACGGATTCATCACAACCCCTGATGCGCCGTTATTGTTTTTTGCCGCGGTGTTCTATTACGCCTATAGGCATTATCTTGACGAGCGTTCATGGACGATGATGTTTCTGCTTGCTTTGAGCATGGCCGGCATGCTGTATAGCAAATATATGGCAGTGCTGGTAATACTCTTTGCCGTACTGGGTAATTGGCAACTGCTGCGTGACGGTAAGTGCTGGATGGCTGTAGGCTTGACGGCATTGCTGATGATTCCGCATCTATGGTGGCAGTATAGCAACGGTTTCCCATCGTTCACGTATCATCTTGTGTCCCGTTCTACAGAGTACATGTCACTCTATTCTGAAGAGTTTATCCCTAATCAATGGGCCGTTTTCAACCCTCTGGTATGGGGCTTGATGCTGTGGGCAGGGTGGATGCAACTTCGTCACGGAGACGCGTACGGACACTCGTTAGGAATGACGCTGATAGGATTCCAGGTCTTCTTTTTTCTAATGACTTTCCGTGGTCACGTTGAGCCGCACTGGACTGCTGTTACTTCTATCCCGGCAATATTGTTGCTGGTAGAGAACGAACGTATATGGAATCGTGGTATAACTATTGCATTTGGAGTGTTTGTCGGCATAGTGATTGTAGCCCGAGTGGTACTGATGCTTAATATCTTACCGGTGCAGACCGGCTTGTCGGGTCAGCGGCCGATGTGCGAATCAGTTCATGCTGAGGCACAAGAGCGACCGGTGATATTTGACGGATCATTTCAGCAAGCATCGCTATATCGCTTCTATTATAACGACTCAGCTGTGTTGGTGCGTAGCAAAGGTGACCGCTATACCCAGTTCGACTTGTTACATCTTGAGAGGCAATTGATAGGGCAACCCGCGTGTGTGCGCCGTCATGGTAAAGTGTATATGACTGACCGGTTGAGCGAGGAGGATTTGCGTGAATAATGCTCTTTGGACTATATTGGCGCGCTTTATCCGCTTTGGCATCGTAGGAGCCAGCGGTATGGTTGTGGATTTTGGCGTGACGTGGTTATGCAAAGAAAAGTTACGTTGGAACAAGTACCTGAGCAACTCTCTCGGATTTATCCTGGCTGCCACCAACAATTATCTATGGAACAGATGGTGGACTTTTCAAAGCCAAAATCAGGCTGTGGCACGCGAGTATATATCCTTTGTGCTGATAGCACTTGTCGGGCTCGGACTGAATAACCTGATTATCTACCTGCTGCACGAGCGTGCTCATCTGAATTTCTACTTGAGCAAATTGATAGCTATCGGTTGTGTAACTGTTTGGAATTTCACAATGAATTATGTCTTTACGTTCCGCGCATAAGTGGCTCATAGCATTTCTGTTGCTTGCTACGCCGTGCGTGGTGCTTGCGTTCACACCCACAGGTGTTGCTCCTGCGTTCTTTGGTCCGAACGCACTGCCCGTACCTGATATGTCTGATGGATTAACCTACGACAAGTTGCGTGTTGAACTTGCTGCGGACGGTTACTTCGGCCACGATGGCAGTACAACGGCGGATGTGTTTGCGCGAATTCATGTGCCGCTTTTCACGCGTTGGGCAAACGTGAGTGTATGGATGCCGGTTTGCGAATGGTATAATCAGGCAGACGGCAAAGGACATGGTGCGGGTGACGTGTACTTGTCAACGGATATTCAGGTCTTGCACAACGCATGGTTCAAGGGCGATAATACGCAGTTTATTCCGCAAATGACAATTCGTCTTGGGGTAAAGACTGCCAGTGGCGAGCAGTTTGCACGACGCAGGCATTTCGACAGTCCCGGGTACTTCTTTGATGCCAGTATAGGCGAATCTTTCCCGATGGGACCGTTGGTGCTGCGGTTGGCCGGCTCTGCTGGATTCCTTTGCTGGCAGACCGCAACTGCACGACAGAATGATGCAGTCATGTATGGCCTGCAAGCCTCGCTGAAGCATGAATACGTTTCTCTGCAAACCACATGGGGCGGGTATGTGGGTTGGGAGCGTTATGGCGATGCTCCGATGACGCTTAAGGTGCGCGCTTCAGGACACATCCAAGGCTTTGAGCCATATGTGCAATACCAATGGGGAATCAAGGACTATCCTTTCCACCAGTTACGTATAGGACTGGCATATCAAATTGATATCTTACGAAGCAAATGAAACGCCTCGTTACTCTGATAGTATTATCTTTGCTTTTACCCTCGATATATGCTACTGCAAACAGAGGCGTTGATAGTGTGAGCAGCGAATGGATGCGCGAGTGGTATCAATATGGCGACTTGAGACACTACTTTGACAACCATTGTGATGTGACAACCTATCAAGTGGAGACGACCGGCGAGTGGGCTACACCCGAACAAATGATTGTTTCCGTCAACGGCAACTCATATCGCTGGAGCAAGTACTATATCAATGGGTTCCGTATCAATAGCCGCATCAATGCCGGTGACGTGTTATACGAACCGGACATGTTCACGCACTCGATGCTGATTGACTACAATAGCGGTGCTATCTATTGGAAAAGTGATAGCTTGCCGGACGCGCAGATTCGATTGACCGGTCAAGGCGGAAACATTGGCAGTTATAGTCATTCGGCTAAATGGCTACAAGAGTTGCAGGAAGGATTGTCGGCTATCAAGCGACTGAAGAACGATACACCGCTTCAATTCCGCAAGCACACAGTAGGTGCAGCCTCAGCGGATGTGGTGTATAACATCCGCGCTTGCAGCAATATTTTCAGTCAGCATATCCGCGCAGACTACGGACGGCGCAGACAATTGCGGTACAATTATGACGGTATCGCCGGTACGTACGATGCGGATTACTATCGTTTGCAGATGGATGGGCAACTGTCGGTTGCACCTATTATTGCATTCGATGCCATACGCTATGTCCTGCGCGCCGGATACAGGGATGATGGATTCAGTGAGTTTGGCTATAATGATAATGAGGTCGCAAGTCAGTCACACGCATCACTCTCCATTTACGGTAATAAGGATTTAGGCAGGCAGGGAACACTTGTTACCGGACTGACGTATGCTATGCAACATAATAAGCATCGTCTGCCGTCATTCAACAGAAACATACTGGATGTAGATGGTGAGGGCTTTCAGCCTTGGTATGCCGATGGACATACGCACGAAATTAGTTGGGCGGTGGACTATCGATACCAAATCTTGCCATGGTTACACATACATTTGGATACTTACAATTCTTTGCTATCTTATGTCCCTTTATATTCCGGATGGCAGAATAGCGTATATTTGCAGGGCTATAATATGGATGATGCACTCATGTTATATGACTATCATTGGCATAGCCGGGCTTTCACTTCGGGGATGTTAGAAAATTCTATCTCTGTTGAGGCAGATTATGCTGTGTTGCCATGGTTGCGGCTTAGTGGCAGTATGACGGCCACAGTGGATGGTATATTGCTGAGCAACCGTTCTTTGGTTACACCGTCGTGGGAAGCAAAAGCGGATATACATATTGAGCCTGCCAAGTGGTTCAAGATGGACTTGATTGCGGCTAATTATCGCATACCCTACAACTATGAGCAGATACAGTTCCTGAGTCAAAACTATATGAACGCAGAGGTATATTATGCCGGAACCAATACGCTGCTAACTACTACCGGCGGGCGATACCATCAATTATCTAAGGGGCTGCGGCAGCCACAATATGTGGCTATGGATATACCTATCGTATTTACTATAGGCAGGCATGAGATCAGTATCCTGTCAAGCATCAAGAAGTATTATAACATATGGTCGGTTCGTCTGGCTGATGAGTCTGCCGATAGTTTCGCAACCACACCGACAGAAGCTGGCAGTTATTCTATTTATGCAATGAAACCGCAGGAGCGGTATTACGAAATCGTGCAAGCGCAAAAAACAGGAAACGGATTTTTCGATTCGCCCGTGTTTGCATCGAATGTGATTAAATATGCATACAACGGAAAGAAAGTGTTCTTCTCTGCCAGTTGGCAAAGTTATTGCGTGTCGGGAGTATCTGCTTTGGGCAACGGAGTGCAGACTGAAGATATACAAATGTTGAATGAGTCATTAGCCTCGCCTAATCATACTCTGAATGCTGCCAATATGGGGCAGACGGATACAGGTATTCGCAGTTTAGGCAGACTTAATCAAGACAGGGCATACATAGCCCGTCTGCAATTGGGTGTGAATATTACGGATAATTGGCAATTGAGTTTGAGTGGCAAGTTCCGTGACGGTACACCTATAGCGCATTACCATCTTCAGACGGTGACAGATATTACCGGCCATCCACAGGTGGTTGTTTGGGCTGCTAATACACGTGGTATCAATGTGGTAGATGGAAATTTTGGAGAGCGGACAGACTCGTTCTTCAATTTCGATTTGCGCCTCAAGTATCGCGGTGTCATACGCGATGTGCCGTTCTCTGTGCAGGCTGTTTGTTACAATATATGGGATTATGCCACAGAACTTAATGAATATGCAATGTACTACGACGGTACGTCAGGCAAAGGCGTTTCGAACAACCGATATCCACTCAGTCTGTGTATCCCGCGAGGATTGTTGTTGACCTTGTCTGTAGGATTGGAAAAACGCTAATCAGGTATTCTTGCCTGATGTCCGGAGACGGCGTTAGTGCATTGAACAAGTATAAGCACTATGCCAACAGCCCATAGGGCTATACCGCAAAACCTGCCGAACATGACATCGGTAAACATGTTAAATGCAAACAACGTGCACAACAGCCATGCTGTGCGTCGGCCTGAACCTTCGGCACATAATGGTATAGAAGCCCAGGCCAGAAGGAATAACAGAAGACCTGGTATACCCAGTTCAAGTAATTCTTCTATATATTGATTGTGCGCATTGTAGCGCTTTGATGCATAATAATTGAATCCCAGCCGCTTATATTTTCCCACAAGATAGTTTGTGCTCTGTCCTGCCCCTAAACCGTGTGAAAGATAGTCTTTCGGGTTTTCCAACGCGATTACCCAAATGTTCAATCGTGCCTCATGCTCACCACTTAACTCGCGCATTTCTGTAATTTCCTCAATGTCAAACTGCTGCATACGCGGATGTAATGTCAATATACCTCCTCCCACAAATATTGCCACTAGCACAATACCAACTCCTGCCCACCAGCGATAGGCTTTAGGCAGCATACAGATTACACCTACTGCCATCATTGCGCAGATAGTCAGCGCAGACTGGCGGGAAGCCGTAAGCGGAATAGCAGATAACATGATGGGTAAGGTCAGTAGCAAAAGCCACTTTTTCCGATGCCATATTTGCACGGCCATCACTACTCCGAACAATTCCACACTGCATAAGAACAAGCGGTGCTTGAAGAAAGATACATTGTCGGAGAAATATGTCCACCAATCAGCGTGAGCATGTAAGGGCTCTGCCAGATGCAAACCCGATTCCCATTCAGGATGATGAAACAATGCTGCCATCCATATGAGATATGCCGGCACGGCTACTATGCATCCAATTATCAGAGCCTTGCTTATCTGACGGATATTGTAATACTCATTTACGCCCCACAATCCTATGGGAACAATCAGCGCGAAGGTGAGATAACGCTCCATTATCCATCCCCAAGCGGCCTTGTCGGAACACCAGAAATATGACACGGCTTGCCATAGATACCATAGCCCGAATAGAATGAATGGAATGGCCATTTTATTCTGTTTGACCGGTACAGGACGACTTAGCCAACGCCCTTCCAGAAGCCAACCAACAACCCATGCCACACATGCATACCGAATGGGTAACTGAGGAAAAGGCAGCAAGAAGGCTGCGGTTAGAAACAATCCGTAATTGGCTTTTCCTATTATTTCGCGATATCGATTCATAAGTTAGTTATTCCCTGTTTGATATGTTTGTGCCAACGATGTGCTATTACAAATTCGGTATCTGATTCCGCGTCCTCTGCCATTTGCTTGGCATAGGCTGTTATCATCGTTTGCAAAGCTTCGCGGTCAATATTCAGCCGTTCGAAATTAAGCAGGCGTTGTTGACGATTCAATTGTTTGATAAAACGTATACGATTGAGGTCTATCACTTCAATTCGGCTGCCGTCATCGTTGAATAGAATATTCCCTCCGGAATAATCCTGGTGCAATATACCCCGTTGGTGCAGAGTGGCTGTGAATCGGCCTATGTTCTCCAATATATCTCTCCTGTGAGGGAATTCGAAATTGCCGATGAGTTCGTTGAATGTATGCCGACAATCTGATAGGTGGCAGGCGTACCAACTCTCGCGCAATATTCCGCACACACGCACCTCGCGGTACGCAACAGGCGAAGGAGTCAATTCTTGCAACCGTCGCGCATACTCATAACTGCGGCGAGCTTTGCTTTTCCTGATAAGTCCGTACCATAGTCCGCGTAACAGATTTGGCGTGGCAAACTGCTTTACTACTACACCGTCCGTCAGACGAAGCGTGTTACGCCGGCTGAATATAACATTGCCATCATACCAACGGTCAAAATCTCCTACCTGTTTTACACTGCGGAATCTGTTCAGCCATTTCGACCACGAGCGGTGGTAATGAAGCGGCCCGTTGAGGTAATGCTGCATATATGCCGGGTGACGGCGGTTGATGGCATCCACAATAGCCCGTTTCTGTGATTTGGCTGTCGAGCGACGTGAAACTGCCTGTACACGGTAGTATAATCCTGTTTCGCTCAAGCGAACGTATGTCCCGCCTAACTCCATCAGGCTGAGCCAAAAATCCCAATCTTCGCGGTAGATATCTTGCTCACAGAATCCGCCGGCGCGTAGCCAATCTGCCTTGCGGAACATACTGCTTACATGTATCATGTTCTTGCGAGCAAGCAGTTCGGGCGTATATTCGGGCAGTCGCCATTCTCCCTGTTTGGCTCCGAAATATTCGGCTCGACAACCGATGATACGTACATTGTCACCAAACGCTTCTACTGCACGCTCAATGTAGGTTGAACTTATTCGGTCATCGGCATCTACCGGCAGTATATATTCGCCTTTTGCCTGGCTGATAGCGTGATTGCGTGCTGCACTCACGCCGCCATTCGGCTGGCTGAGCACCTGTACTTCCTGATGCGAGCGGGCAAAAGCCTGTGCTACACGCAAACTGTCGTCCGTACTGCCGTCATCCACTACTATCACTTCTATCGGACGGTATGTAGATGCTACAATGCTCTCCAACGCCTCGCCGACAAACGGCGCGGCGTTGTACATCGGTACTATGACGGATACGAGCGGTTTCATATTTTATCCAATCCTTTTGTCAGTTTGCGCCAATAGTACAGCAGCGGATTGGTGTATTTGAGTTGTTTCCACGGACGGCTGGAGTGAGGTTTGTGTAGCACGCGGTTGCTGACTTGCAGTATGTTGTCAAAACCTAATTTCTGTGATATATGGCTGATATGCACATCGTACCAGTTCTTTGTCGGATCCAATTGGTTGAAGTCATAGGCATGCAGAAATTCATTCGTCAGCAGGGTGCAGCAGAATGAGAATCGCTTGCGGCACACACCATCTTCCCGGATGTTTCGGGCATACTCATACGGGAAGTTTATTGTACCATCCTCGGACGTGGTCACAGCCGCAATCAGACCAATCCTAGACCTTATAAATTTTTTAAGCGTGCTAATGGTTGATTTACTGACTATTACATCGCTTTCTACGATGATCAAATTTTCGCCGTTTTTTAGACATTCGCGCTGTGCTTGTATCAGAACCCAACGATAGTTAGGTGATGGATTAACGGTGTGTTCGCTTATGTGTATAACGCTGATTCCCAACTCTTTAGCCAAATCGTCCAAGCGTGCGGCATTGTCGGCTGTCGAATTGTCGTCGTATACAGTAAGGGTATATCCGCTTGACACGATAGCGCGAATGGACTCTTCTGCCGTCTGCAGCGAGTCCTTGACAGGCATGATGATATGTACTTTTGGGTCGTTTGCCATCTGCTTTTTGGCTATTTTCTGATTTACCACTGCGTAATTATTCCCCGTTTGCTTACTGTTATTTGTGCGCCGAACTGATTTCCCCATTGCGTTCCGAAATCGCCGGCTATGCGCAATCCGAAATCCAATCCCCATGCTTGTTCTGAATGTTTCGTCACTTCAAGCAGTATGGCCGTGTTATCACTTAGTACGGCACGGCTTGTATTGTCGTTTCCGTAGTTGCGCGCGTAACTCAGTTTTACGCGGTACAAAAAGCCGTATATATCTCCGCGAACTCCGATATGGTGAACTCTGACACGGCTGTTCAGGGTGTAAATAGTTCCGTCTTCGTTATATAGTGGCGATGTGATGAACGGTGTTCCTATGGAGCGGTAGAAATAGTTCCAGCCGTTCACAAATACGCTATTGCGGTAGTAGCTGTCATTGCCTGCATAGCATAAGCCGTCGCGGTCATGCCATGGCCCGGATTGGTCTGTTGTGTTCATAAACTCATACGTCACGCCTTGCACATACGGCCAGCGGGTTTGCTTGAGGCTGATACCCCATAATCCGTCTGCCAAGTTTTGGCCGTCGCCTATGGCGGCGAAGTTGTCCTCGAAGAAGTTCTGCCAGTACATGCTTACTTCCCAACCGTTTCCTTTGCCGGTAAGCATGAGCTGCTGGCTGCCGACATGATTGCCTTGTGCATTCAGTTGGTCATTACGCATCACACCTCCGCCACGGGCAAGAAATACGTTTACAAACGACTGCCAGTCGCTACCTATATCGCCATATACAGGACTTATACCGCCCCATTGTGCAGCATGGTGCAATTCGTAACTGATATTCACCGGCAGGCGTCCGCCTAATCGCAGGGCGAGCCACTTGTGATGTATATAACTGCCGCGCATATACACGTTGTCTGCCAACCATGCATGTGTCAATCCGCCCTTTAACTCAAAGTACCCGTAGCATCCCGGGACAGGCGTGTATCGGTCAATTCCTATTGTGATCCGTGGCAATGGTTGGCTATTGCCCGAGAATACCATACTGCCCATGCCCAATGCCGTGTCCTGCATCTCGTAAATCATCGGTTTGATTCCGGCGGTAATATCAAAGACGTACAGTCGCAAATGGGCATACAATTGGTTGAAGTACCCGGTGGTCATACGTTGTTGCATATCGAATGCGCTACCGGGAATACGTGACTGCACACGTCCCGTCAGTTGTACAGCGAAATCATAATCCCACCAGCGTTCGTTATGTACTGCCTGCTTGTATACACCGGCACTCACGTTTCCGCTAAACGGGCTGCTGCTGATATCGCCGTTCATGTTACTCTGCAGCCAGAATGGAGCAAACCTGCCGCTTGATGCCAACGCGCTTACACCGATATTGTACTGCATGGTATCTGCTCCGGCTGATACGCCGTCCACGATTCCCGTAGGCCACCAATCCCAACTCAAGTCACGGGCATTTGCACTCGCGCTGAGCAGCAATACTATGATTAGCAATTTATTCTTCAATACAGTACAATCGGTTATTTACGTGCCAATCTTCATTTTCGCCCAATCCCCAGTAAACTTTTCCGTTAACGGTAAAGCATATATGATTGTGCAATGGCTGAGGCATCACAGCCACCCATTGCCATTGGTCAGTTGATGGGTCATAGCGACGTATATCCTGCAGAACCTCACCTGTTGTGTTCACTCCTCCGTAATGAATGCCTCCGCATAGATATATGTAATTGCTTGTGGCTGCCGAGGCTGCCAGAGTGCGCTGTTGTCCCGGTACAGTGGCGCGCTTTTCCCAATGTGTTCCATCCACCAGTTCCGCCCACCAGTTAAGACTGTGACGGCGATAGCCGGTGCCCATAAAATGTCGCCCCTGACATGTGCAACCTGTACCTCCAAACGAACGGGTAGGATAACCGTCGAAAGGTACATGCACATCTATCGAGTCCCAACGGTTTTCCGCTATTGTGTATCGAAACATGTCACGTCGGTAATTCCAACAGAAGCCGTAACCGACATATAATTCTTCAGTGTTGTCGGCAAATGCTGTAGCGGCGTCAGTATACGTGTTTGGATAATCTGCCAGTCGGGTCCAAGTATCGGTCGCCGGCGAATATTCCCACCAGTCGCGTAGATATGATTCATCTCGCCCGTACCATCCCTTAAATCCCAACCCGACATATACATGATTGCCGCATACGCAAGCCGTTGCATTGACCCGGGGAGAGAGAGGTGTAGCGCCGAGATTTTCCCATGTGTCCGTGGTCGGCGTATAACGCCACATATCGTTCAGACATGTGCCGCTACTGTCACGCCCGGCAAAGACGTATGCATTATTGTTGAATACAAAGCAGGTGGCAGATGCTCTGCCTTGAGGCATGGCAGAACATTCATGTATGTTGAGTGAGATATCCGGTCGGTTAGCACAACCGCAAAGCAGGGTCATGCATAGCAGGCCGACTATGAAGGCAGATGTTCTCACTCTTTGACTTTTCGTTTCAATTCGAAATCTCGCCCGAGATAGTTCTTACGAACTATGGGATTGGCAGCCAGTTCTTCAGGCGTGCCGTGGAAAAGTATTTTTCCTTCAAACAGCAGGTAGGCACGATCGGTTATGGATAGTGTCTCATCCACATTGTGATCGGTAATCAGGATGCCGATGTTTTTGTCTTTGAGGCGCCACACAACATCTTGAATCTCTTGTACGGCGATAGGATCTACTCCGGCAAAAGGCTCGTCAAGCATGACGAACTTAGGCTCAATAGCCAGACAACGGGCTATCTCTGTACGACGACGTTCACCGCCGGATAAGCGGTCTCCAAGATTCTGGCGGACATGTTCCAGATTAAACTCTTTGATCAGTTGTTCCAGTTTCTCGTGCTGATACTCTTTGCTGAAATTGGTCATCTCCAATACAGAAAGAATATTGTCCTCCACAGTCATCTTCCTGAACACAGATGCTTCTTGCGGCAAGTAGCCTATACCTAATTTCGCACGTTTGTACATAGGGTAGGAAGTTATATCTTGGTCATCGAGGAAAATCTTCCCATGATTGGCGGTGACCAGACCTGTGGTCATATAGAATGTGGTCGTCTTGCCGGCACCGTTAGGCCCGAGCAACCCGACAATCTCACCTTGTTCAAGTTGAATGCTTACATCATTAACTACGGTTCGTTTGCCGTACTTCTTGACGAGATGTTCTGTTCGTAGTATCTGCATAATTATTCTATTTCCAGTGAAACGGGGCAATGGTCGGAATGCACAACATCGCTGTGGATTCGTGCATCTCGCAGGCGGTTACGCAATGATTCGCTCACCCAGAAGTAGTCGATACGCCAACCGGCATTCCTTGCGCGTGCGCCAAAACGCATCGACCACCAACTGTACATCTCCGGAGCCTGACAGAACACGCGGAACGTGTCTACAAGACCGGATTCCTGCCAACGATCCATCCATTCTCTCTCTTCGGGTAGAAATCCGCTGACGCCTTTTTGCCGTTCGGGATGGTTGATGTCTATCGGCTTGTGGCAGATATTGAAGTCTCCGCATATTATTACGTTTGGCCGCTCTTTGCGCAGATTGTTCAGCCACTTGATGAACACCTCCAAAAAATCCATCTTGAACTCTTGGCGTATATCTCCTGTAGTGCCGCTTGGAACGTAAACACAAACAAGTGTCAGTTCGCCAAAATCTGCACGCAGCACGCGTCCTTCGCGGTCGTATCGGTCATTCCCCATACCAGCTACAACCTTGTCGGCAGGTTGCTTGCTGAATATACATACGCCGGAATAACCTTTCTTTTCCGCTGAATGAATATACGAGGTGTATCCCAGTTCCGCAAAGGCGGTGGTGTCAATCTGTTCGGGTTGTGCTTTGCTCTCCTGAATACAAAATACATCAGGATTAGCAGTCTGAAGCCAATCCAGCAGACCTTTGCTCATAGCAGAACGAATGCCGTTGACGTTGTAGGAGATAAATTTCATATCGATGTTTTTATTGTCTGTTTCCTTTTCTTACCGCTGCTATACTGCCGTGTTTCTGGCAATAATCTTTTGGTTTAACGGATATGCCTGCCCAACAAATCGTAGTACTCGTTGTCAAGTTCTATCAAAATTTGTCCGTCTCGGAAGACTTTCTTCGTTGTAATGCTGTTGGGGTGTTCGATATCTTCAATGTCCAATAGGATGGTCTCTCCTCCTTCGTTAACTCTGAAATAAATCATACCGTCTGTTTCCGTGATATTAGTCACTTGATATTCGGGAACTGCGGTAAATTCGGTTGCTCCGGAAGGATAGGTGTCGCCCTGCTTGCCAAAATATCCATTGTCTGGGTTGTCTTCATTGTATTGGGGAGCGGAGCCGTCAGCTTCGATGATATCAACGCCCATGGCTGATCGGGTATTATTGACGGAGTTTTCATCCCATTTGTTCTGACTGTATGTGATTTTAGTTATAAGCAAGCCATGACCGGGCAGATGCGCATCCCAGGTTTTCTTCTGCCGATTTTCAAGCATGTAGAATGTCGTAGGCGCAGGATTATTGCCAATGAGATTGTGTTGCCCTGTGGCAGTAAGCAATGCTGCCGTGTTTACATCGCTCAATGCCGGGAGTTGAATGTCGCAAGCTTTGTTGACAACTACCGGTTTGAGCCAACCCATAAAGAATCGCTCGTATGCAGAGTAGTGCGGTGGCGTGTTGCCATCGTTGTTGTACGGGCCGTAATCCAATATGTCCCATGCTCCCATTGTTTTGTGTGAACCATTGTTGGTTACATACAAGTCAGGCAAACCGAGTACGTGCGAAAACTCATGGCAGAAAGTGCCTATTCCGTCATGCAAGCCGTTGAAGTAGTCCAATTCGTTGGAACATGCATAATTATCTACTGTCAAACCGTCCACCTTGCATTTTACTCCGGAAGCGGAAAGCCAGTAATTGTGTGGCCAAATATAGTTCTCGCCTGCGCCGTCTGCTTCGCCGTAGCCGGCATAAAGAACATATACAAAATCCACATAGCCATCGTGATTATTGTCGTAGATGGTGAAATCCACATCGCTGTCCACTAATTCACAGGCCTCTTTGATCATTTGTTCGGGATTCTTGTCTTCATCCCGGCTGTTGTTGCCTCCGTAATAAGAATGTTTTTGTGATACAGTGACCGGCCCCATTACATCAAACACGGGATTATACTGCCCGCAGGAAGTGTCATGGAAGTATTGTCTTGCACTTCCCGAAGAAGTAATAACGGTACGCTTGCCTATTTCATTATAAGTGGAGTATTTACGTGTGTAGTTCAGACCGTTAATCATCGAATCTATCTCTGCAATGGAAGTTCTGAATGACAAGTCCGTGAAGTTAACGAGAATGATGAGTCCGCGCGGAGCAAGATTCAGTTCAGAGCCTTTCTGCTGTTTGGCTATTCGCCGCGGACTATTGTTGCGACGCGTTTGCAGTTCTTCGGCAGACGGCATTTCTGTTGCCTGATAGAATCCTTCGGTATTGCGTTGCAGCATTTCGCCATCAGTGTTGGTGTAATAGTGATAATCGGCATCGCCGTGCAAAAATGCTGTAATCTGTGTCCCATCGGGTTGCGTGAGAGTCAAAGCCCCGCGCCGTGCCGGCTTGGCAGAGAGCGAAAGACTGATAGCACAAAGTGCTAATAAAGTATATATGAATCGATTCATGTGATTGAGAATTGAGTGTTAGTCGTCTTGCTTTATTCCATAAACGGAATAGGTGTGACCGCTGGAGTGTATCATCAACTGTCCGTCGCGGATAGTTTTATACGGTTTGGATATCACCATTGCAGGTATCTCTACCGGAGTAACAATGGAATCTGTATCAGCAGGCTGAATGCCTCCGCGATATGCGAAAGTGATAATACCGTCTTTCATTGTGATGTCAGTGATGGCGTGTTCGGGAATAGCGGTGTACTCCGTAGCACCCAAGGGGAAAAGATCTCCCGGTTTGCCAAAGTGTCCGTCATCTGTATCTGTATTGGGAGTTAACCCGTCTGCTTCAATTAGGTCTACACCGAGATTGTCGGCAGTGTTGTTTATAGTATTACTGCTCCATAATGATGGCTGATAATTGATGCGAGTAATCATCAGTCCGTTACCAGGTATGCCGATATCCCAGCTCTGTTTTTGTCTGTTTTCCAGAAGGTAGAAAACTGTTGGAGCAGGTGACGCTCCATTCATGTTATGAGTGTCAGTCTCTGAAATCAGATATGCCTGATTGCTTATGGCTATATGCTCGAGTGTAAGTGTGTCCGGTTCGGTGATGAGTGTGGGAGTCATCCATCCCATGAAGAAACGTTCATATGCAGTGAACGATGGTGGGGAATGCATGTCGTCGTTATACGGGCCATTGCACATAATATCCCATGAACCAAGGAGTTTGTGCTTAGGGTGTGAAGAACTGGTAGCATACATATCCGGCAAACCCAGAGCGTGACCGAATTCATGGCATGCCACTCCAATGCCGGATATAAATTCCTTGTCCACAGTCGAATAGAATCCATCCAGTTCGTTGCTATACTCACATGCTTTGATATATTTGCCATCGAAGGGACCTCCGCCGGCATTGCTCAAGTATTGCGGCCAGATAAGATTCGATGCTACCGGAATAAGTTCTTTTATTGGCGGATCGTTTTCTCCGAAACCTGCGTAAAGCACATACACCAGATCAACATTACCGTCGTTATTCAAGTCATATTGTGCAAAATCCACACTGTCATTCACTATCTCGCAAGCCTCTTTCACCATCTTGGAGGCTGTGCTACTCGAGCCGTAATAGGCATATCCCTGTGAAAGAGTAATAGGCCCGACTATATCAAAATGCGGGTTATAAGCGCCCATTGACTGGTCGTGGAAATATTGGCGGATGCTACCTTTTGCGTCATCTTTTGTCCAGTTCTGCCCATTGAACATCGAATCGACTTCGGCTCGGGATGATAGCAACTTGTAGTCAGTGAAATTGGCCATAATTACCAAAATCTTCGGGATAATAGTGCGTGTGCCTACAGCTTGACGCGCAGCCGGCATATACCGACCGTTTGAATGCCGGAGATCCTCTTGTTGTGCTGTAATCAAGGCTTGCCACTCGTTCCAACGCGACGGGTCGCGTGGCGGGACGAGTGCCATGCCGGTCAGTGAGCAGCAAAGTAGTATTATGACTGTAATTTTGCGCATGCAGGATTAGTCTTCTTTCATTTTTTGTATGCCATGCTTGTCGAGCCAGCGTTGCTCGCATTTACTGCGTTTGTCGGCATCGTGTGCTGTACGGCAAGTGGGAACGGCAATCAGTTTCTTTTCGCCGTTCACCTTCTTGGTCTTGAGCCTTGCATAGCATAGTTTGCCCTTGTTGTTCTCTTGTACTTGCCATCCGTCGGTGGTCATAGTGAAATGCCAGTGCTCATCGCCGCGCAAATACACGTGAAGTGTATCACCGTTGGGCTGTACGCGGATGATTACGCCGGGACGTGCAGGCACTTTGGCGGGTTGTTGGGCTTGCATGCCGAACTGAATGGCTGCCAATGAAATGAGTATAATCAGGATTCTCTTCATATTGTAGTAATTAATAATTGCCGAATTATCCATGTACATTGCGTATTTGCTGGTAAAGTTGGGACGCAAATACGAAATGGTTCAGTGCTTCGTTGTTGGAGTGGAATATGTCATGTCGTGAGCCTTGCCACTCTTTTATTCCGTTTTTGAGGAAGATAATATTGTCGCCTACCTCCATAATGGAATTCATATCGTGGGTATTTACCACAGTGCAAATGTTGTATTCTTGTGTGATATCTTGTATCAGTCGGTCAATAACGAGTGACGTTTGCGGATCCAGACCGGAGTTCGGTTCGTCGCAGAACAGGTATTTCGGGTTCAGTGCAATGGCTCGTGCAATAGCTACGCGCTTCTGCATGCCGCCGGAAATCTCAGCAGGCATCAGACTGAGAGCATGTTCGGCAATCTGTACTCGTTCCAGGCAGAACCGTGCGCGTGCTTCCATCTCGCTCTTCGACATTGCTCCGAACATCTGTAACGGGAAAAGCACATTCTCCAGTACGGTTAATGAGTCAAAGAGTGCCGAGCCCTGAAACAGTACGCCTACTTCGCGGTGAAGCATCCGAACTTCATGTTCTTTCATCTCCGGCAGGTTACGTCCGTCGTACTCAATGCGCCCTGAAGTGATGGTGTGTATGCCCAGCAAGGATTTCAGCAGCACTGTTTTGCCACTGCCTGACTGGCCGATAATCATATTTACCTTGCCGTCTTCAAAAGTGGCATCAATATGATTAAGGACGGTTATACCGTCTTCAAATGTCTTAACTATATCGATAGCTTGAATCATGTTACAGCAACAGGCGTGACAAAACAAGGTCCAATAGCAGGATGATAATATTCGAGTTTACTACAGCATTGGTCGAAGCCTTGCCTACTTCCAATGCTCCGCCGTGCACCATGTAGCCGTAGTAGGCTGATAGCGAAGTGATGGTGTATGCAAAGAACAGTGATTTGATTATCCCGTACCACACAAAGTATGGATTGAATGCATACTGCACACCAACAAGATAGTCTGCCACAGTGATGATATCTGTGAATGCTCCTACTCCCCAACCGCCAATCAAACCTATCGCAGTGGACAAGATGACCAACATCGGCATCATTGTGATGAATGCCAAGATCTTAGGCAAAATAAGGTAGTTGGCGGAGTTAACGCCCATAATCTCCATAGCATCAATCTGTTCGGTGATACGCATAGTGCCTATCTCCGATGCGATGTTCGAGCCGACTTTGCCGGCGAGAATGAGACAAAGTATGGTAGATGAAAATTCCAACAGCAGCGTCTCGCGGGTAAGCAACCCGACGATATACGTTGGCAGGAACGGGTTCTCGGTATTAATCTTAGCCTGAATGGTTAATATAGCACCGATAAACAGCGATATGACTATGACGATGGGCAAGGATTGCAGACCTTGCTTCTCCAATTCACGGCTATACTGTAGCCAGAACATCCGCGGGCGGTCAGGCCAACGGAAAACCCTTGCCATCAATATCCAATATTCGCCAAAATGCTTAATCATTGATTATTCGTTAGTTACTCTGCTTAAACAGCAATCTTACTGCATCTGTTACGCGTGCTACTTCAATCACTTGTATACCTTTAGCCGGTTGATACTTCTGTCCGGCAGGTATGAGTATGCGTGAGAATCCGAGTTTGCGCGCTTCGCCGATGCGCTGGTCAATACGATTAACCGGGCGTATCTCTCCGGCGAGCCCGACTTCACCCGTCATACAGCAGTCTGTAGGCAGAGCTATGTCCATTGATGATGACAATACAGCTACTAACACGGCTAAATCTATTGCCGGGTCATTCACCTTCAGGCCTCCGGCAATGTTCAGGAAAACATCTTTTGTCAGTAGCTTAAATCCAATCCGTTTCTCCAAAACGGCAAGCAGCATATTCAATCTGCGTGAGTCGAATCCTGTGGATGAGCGTTGCGGTGTGCCGTATGCGGCGGATGATGTGAGAGCCTGTACTTCAATCAGTAGCGGGCGCACACCTTCAACAGCCACGGCAATCGAAATGCCTGACAAACCGTCTCTGTTGGAACTGAGTAGCAGTTCCGACGGGTTAGTAACTTCGCGCAGTCCGTCTTGCTGCATCTCAAAAATGCCTATCTCCGAAGTAGAGCCGAACCTGTTCTTTTGTGCACGCAGCACGCGGTACATATAGTGTTGGTCACCTTCGAATTGTAATACTGTGTCAACGATATGCTCCAGCACTTTTGGTCCGGCGAGTGATCCCTCTTTGGTAATATGACCGACTATAATAAACGGAGTGTTCGTCTCTTTGGCAAATTGCAGGATCCGTGCAGCGCACTCCCGTACTTGCGAGAGCGAGCCGATGGTTGCCTCTATCGCCTCGGTACCAATGGTTTGGATGGAGTCAACAACTACAACCTCGGGCTTCAGAGATTTGGCGTGCTCCAATATTTTCTCCAGAGAAGTTTCTGCTACTATATATAAGTTTTCGGGATTGCCGTTTATGCGTTCGGAACGTAGTTTGATTTGTTTGACTGATTCTTCGCCACTGGCATAAAGCGTGACAGCCGATTGCAATTGCATCAGAACTTGCAATGCGAGCGTTGATTTGCCAATGCCCGGTTCGCCTCCCAGCAAAACCAACGATCCGGGAACTAATCCTCCTCCCAGCACGCGGTTCAGTTCGCTGCAATGCATATCCAGGCGCTGATCCTCGGTGACACTCACATCCTGTAACTTCTGTACAACCGATCCACTGCGCTGTCGCACTCCTTTGGCGGGTGCTCCGGTCTGAATCACCTCCTCAACCATTGTGCCCCATTCGCCGCATACCGGGCAACGACCCAACATCTGCGAAGCTTTCGCTCCGCAGTTGCTACATACATATGTTACAGTTGCCTTCATATACTTTAGTTTTTCTCGACATCTTTGTTTTTTCGTACGGTTATTATTAACATATAACTCTAACAAGAAAAATCAAATTTGTTCAAGAAAAAAATACAAGCCATTGAATTATATCAAATAATTCATACACTCTTGTGCCATGACGGTGTTCTCGAAGACGGCTTTTGCTTCTTTCAGAAATTCCGTATGGTCGTCTACGCGTGCGGAATAATGTCCGATGATCAGTTGTCCCACATGTGCTTTCTGTGCAATTGTGGCAGCTTCTTCGGCAGTAGAATGCATAGTACTTTTACACCGGCCGGCATATTGTTGGATATATGTTGCCTCGTGATAGAGCGTTTGTACGCCATCGATGATAGGAATGATGGATTCCGTGTACTGCGTGTCAGAGCAATACGCGTAGCGTTTTACGGGCTCTTTGTCCCGATGATGCTCTGTGAACAAAAATCCGCAGGTCGGTACTTTGTGCTTCAGCGGGATAGTGGTGACGGAAATGGTTCTGTCCTCGAATATCACTTCACTTTTTCGCGGGTTGATCGTATGGAAAATCACCTCATACGCCATGCCTTCACAATGGTAATTGAGCCATGGTCGCAGCAGTTTTTCGAGATCGGCCGGTGCGTAGATGTGCAAAGGTTGCGTTCTGCCCATCATCCCGAATGTGGATATCAGTCCTATCAGTCCGAAACAATGGTCGCCGTGCAGATGGGAGATGAATATGTTGTACAATCGCGCTGTGCGTAGTGCCATCCGCCTGAACCAAATCTGGCTACCTTCGCCACAATCAATCATGAACGATTTGTCACACAACTCCAGCACCTGACAAGCAGGTGAATTCTGGAAAGTAGGCAGGGCACTGCCACAACCTAATATGTGTAACTCATTGTTCATGTCGTTTTTGTGTTTTCTCCTGGCTTCTTTATGTTTTTTGCTCAGTCGTTATGACCGCCAAAACTCCTTCACAAGAAAAGCATAAATAAGCTCAAGACAAATCCCTTAAAAGGTTAATTACCCTTTGCTGCCAGCCGTTGCTGGAGTTTGATGCGGGAAACCACATTCTTTGTCACCTGTGGGAAGTCACCGTTAATAATCCATCCGTAATATCCGGAATCTTTGGCGAGCACTTCGCTCACCGGAACATCTTTGTACTTACCAAACGCAAACACCACTTCCCCGTTGGCGTTGTATGCCAACTTGCCAGCCAGGTCGGCAAACTTTTGTAACGGTGCAGAGTATTTAGCCAGACCTTCTACGGTGTTAGGCAGGTCTTCATATCGCTCTGTTTGCGCCATCAACACTTCATATGTTGCCAAAGTGTCGGCGTTGGCAGAGTGTGCGTCCGTCAGATTCTTGCCGCAATAGAAAGCGTACGCGGCACTCAAAGAGCGTTGTTCTTTGCGCGTGAAGATAGTGAAAACATCAATCATATTCCTATCTGCAATGTCGAAAGACAATCCTGCTCGCAAGAACTCTTCGCCTAACAATGGGATGTCAAAATGGTTGGAGTTGTATCCGGCAATATCTGCTCCCTCGAATACCGCAGCAATCTCATGTGCTATTTCGGTGAACGTGGGGCAATCGCGCACATCGTCATCATAGATGCCGTGCACAGCCGACGCCTGCTCGGGAATATGCATGGTCGTCTCCAATCCCAAAGCGTCGATGATTGTTGGCCGTACGCGGTACGTTTTCCCTTCCTTTGTGCCGTTGGGGAAAACTTTGTAGTACGATAACTCGACCACTCTATCCTTGGCTATGTTGACGCCCGTCGTCTCCAAATCAAAGAAGACGAGCGGGCGGCTTAACTGAATTTTCATACAGCAAGATTTAATCGTTGAGCAACATTGGCATCAACAGCATGAGCAGTTCTTCGTTCTCTTCGTTTTCTGAAGGAAGGATCAGTCCTGCACGTGCCGGATCGGCCAATTCGAGTTGAATCTCATCGGATTGCAGGGTAGAGAGAATCTCGCAGAGGAACGGCGCCTTGAAACCGATAGCCATCGGGATGCCGGTGTATGAGCAGACGAGTTTCTCTTCTGCAGAGGTAGAGAAATCAATATCCTGCGAAGAGATGGTAACGCTGTTCTCGTTGAGCGCCAGACGAATCAGGGCGGTGCTGGTGTTGGCGAATACAGCCACACGTTTGCATGCCGACAGAAGTGTCAGGCGGTCGATAGTCATGATGTTTGTGTTGTTCTGCGGAATGACGGCATTGTAGTTGGGATAACGTCCATCAATCAGGCGGCAAACAATCACTGTACTTCCGAACGTGAACAAAACGTTGCGGGCGCCGAATTGAATCTCGACGTCAGCTTCGTCTTTTTGCAGAACGTTCTTAAGCAGCATAGCGGGTTTCTTCGGTAAGATGAAACTTGCCGGTTCTTCAACATGGACGGTCGTATTGGAGTAACGTACCAGACGATGAGCGTCGGTAGCTACCAATGTGGCTTTTTCGGGTGTCAAGTCGAAGAAGATGCCGTTCATTACGGGGCGAAGTTCATCTTCAGCGGTGCAGAAGATGGTTTTGGAAATGGCATCCAGCAGGAGTCCTGAAGACATTGTGAATGCGTGGCTATCCTGCTCTGCCTCAAACGGGATTTCGGGATATTCGGCGCCATTAACTCCTACGACGGAATATTCGCCGTTGGGTGAACTGATGGTCATGCCGAAGTTTTGCTCGTCGATCTTGAATTGTAGCGGTACTTCAGGGAACTGCTTGAATGTCTCAATCAAAATCTTTGCTCCGAAAGCAACCAGGCCAGCGCCTTCAGCATCCTCCACTTCCATACGCGTGCGGATAGTGGTTTCGCCATCGGAGGCAGTCAGAGAGAGTTGGTTGCCCTCCAAACGGAATAATACATCGTCAAGGATAGGAAGACTGTTTTTGCTTCCTATCACGCGGCTGACTGCTTGCAGTTGGTTGAACAGCCGTGTGCTTGATACTTGAAATTTCATACTCGTATAATTTATTTATTTAGTTTTCCAAAAATGGTTTTTGCACAAAAGCCTACAAAGTTACGAAAAAATATTGACTTTTGCAAATTTTAGCCCATAAAAATGTAGTTATCAGTCAAAATACTTGTATTTTGGAGGAAAATGCGCATTTTTGTGTATTTTGTCATAGACTTTCTAGCAGAATCTGTTTGACATCATCGGCCGTCAGGTTGAGATATCCGGCCGGGAAGATTTCCGTAGTGCTGACGATGTTGTCAATCATCTCCGGCGTGGCGCCGATCTCACTTATAGTGAGCGGCAGTCCGATCTCTTTCATCCAATTGCAAAGTGCCTGCAGTCCGGCCTCGGCCAGTTCGTGTTCGGTTTTGCCTTCGGGACGGATGTTCCAAACGGTTTGTGCATAGCGTGCAAACTTGGGCAATCCGTTCTCCATTGCTCTTCGGTAGTATGCGGGAGTTACCGAAGCCAGTGTGTAACCGTGCGGCGCATGTGTCCATGCTCCAAGTGAGTGGCCAAGCATGTGTACCATCCAATCTTCCGATTTGCCGCATCGGATGAGGGTGTTCAGCGCCCAAGTGGCAGTCCACATGATGTTGCTGCGGGCTTCGTAGTTAAGCGGGTCTTTGACGGCAGCACGCGAAGCGACAATCAAACCGCGCATCAATCCCTCCGCGATGTAATCGCTGGTATTGTCGTCGAAATCGGAGAAATATTGCTCCATGATATGGTTCATTATATCATAGATGCCTGCTTTCATCTGCTCGATTGGCACTGTCATGGTGAATCTGGGATTGAGAATGGCGAAACGTGGCATGAGTCTGCTGTCGAAAACATGTCCTGTCTTGAAGTTTTTTTGCGCATCTGTTATCACGCATCCACCGTTCATCTCACTGCCTGTTCCTGCCATCGTCAGGATACATCCGACAGGCAGAATCCGTTGGTCTTTAGCCGGTTGGTGGCCATCCAGCCAGAACTGCTGCCAATAATCGCCTTCATAATACACCGAAGCAGCTACTCCTTTGGAGTAGTCACAAACACTACCTCCGCCCAAAGCGAGAATCCAATCGACTTTGTTTTCTCTGGCTAAGCGGACGCCTTCGTGCAATTTTTCCAATGTGGGATTACTCATCACTCCGGGATTCTCGACAATCGTCTTTCCGGCCTCGCGCAAGATGGCTACAACTTGGTCGTAAATGCCATTGCGTTTGACACTTCCGCTACCGTAGTTCAGGAGAACAGTTTGCCCTAAACCGTCCAGTTCGTCCTTGAGACAGTTCAATGCTTCTTCACCGAAGTACAACTTCGTGGGGTTATGATACTTGAAATTTCCTTGCATGGTAATTGGTGTTAGAATTAATGGTTAAACTATTCGCCTACAAAGGTACAAAAAATATTTGACATTTGCAAATTTTGAACCGTAAAAATCGAATGATTTTTGATATTTATTTCGCTGAGTTGCAATTCATTCGGGCCATGAGTGGTATGTGCTTTTTTCGGATAAGGTCTAGGATACCCTCGGTAACGGTTCGGAGATGGACCCGTAACGGTTCGGAAACGGTACAAGAATAGTCCTTTCGGGTAAATATGTAAATATTTAATACCAAAACGAAAGAAACCTGCAAGAAAATTTGCAAATGTCGTTTATTTTTCGTACCTTTGCACTCGTGTTAGCCAATCGCATAACACATACCGATTCCATTGCGCGAGCCAGGACGGCTCACGTTGTTGCGCTCGCCCGTTTGGAAAGGATGGCAAGTGATATTTAATCCGATAAATAGCAAAAACTAACAATAAAAGGCTTTATGTCCGTACATATACAAAATACGCGTTTGACGACAACAAAGATTCGTCAGATGAAACAACAAGGAGAGAAAATCAGCATGCTCACGTCCTACGACTTTACCCTTGCCCGTCTTGCAGACGAGGCCGGCGTGGATGTGCTTTTGGTAGGTGACAGCGCCTCAAATATCGTTTGCGGCAACCAATATACGCTACCGATTACTTTGGATGAGATGATCTTCTTGTCAAAAGGAGTTGTTCGTGCCGCGCAACGCGCTTTGGTTCTGGTAGATATGCCGTTTGGTTCGTATCAGATTACCGATGACTTGGCTGTTGCCAACGCCATACGAATTCTAAAAGAGAGCGGAGCCGATGCCGTAAAAATCGAAGGTGGACAAGAGGTTGTTCCAGCCATCCGCCGGATGATTGTAGCAGGCGTGCCCGTTTGCGGCCATCTTGGTTTGACTCCGCAAAGTGTGAATCAGTTTGGCGGTTACGGTTTGCGCGCCAAAGAAGCAGCTGAGGCTGAAAAACTGCTGGCTGATGCCAAGGCATTGGACGAAGCAGGTTGTTTCTGTATCGTGCTGGAGAAGATTCCTGCCGCCTTGGCAGAGCGCGTGACCAAAGCAGTAAGTTGTCCGACGATAGGAATTGGCGCAGGTGCCGGGACAGACGGACAAGTGCTTGTCCTCCATGACATGCTTGGGCTGAATGAAGGTTTCAAACCGAAGTTCTTGCGTCAGTTTGCGCATCTGGCAGAAGAGATTCATGCTGCTGTCGGCAACTATATCGCCGCAGTAAAAGATTCGTCCTTCCCCTCTGCAGAAGAAAGTTATTAACCCTAAAAAATATCAACTTTATGAAAAAGAAATTTATTTGCCCGATTTGCGGATACGTATTTGAGGGCGAGGAGGCACCCGAGCGTTGCCCGCAATGCAAACAAATCGTTGAGTGGAAAGTAGCCGATGAGAGCAAAGGCCTTGTATGGGCTTGCGAACATGTGATAGGCGTAGCTAAGGATGTAACAGATCCTGTTATCCATGACGGATTACGCGCTCACTACATGGGAGAATGTACTGAAGTAGGCCAATATTTGGCAATGGCTCGTCAAGCCGACCGCGAAGGTTATCCGGAAATAGCTGCTGCGTTCCGTCAGTATGCATACGAGGAGGCAGAGCATGCTTCGAAATTTGCAGAACTGCTTGGCGAGGTAGTTTGGGATACCAAAACAAACCTGGAGAAACGTATGCTTGCAGAGGCCGGTGCTTGCGAGGACAAGCTGGCTATAGCCAAACGTGCGAAAGAACTGAATTTTGATCCGATCCATGACACCGTTCATGAGATGGCTCGCGACGAAGCCCGCCACGGTTCAGGATTCCAAGGCCTGTATAACCGCTATTTCAAGAAGTAATCTAAACACTATTCGATATGTTACACATCACAGAAGAAGTATCCCGCTGTTTGTTATGCGCCGATGCACCTTGCGGTAAAGAAGTGGCACGTGCGATACGTGCTATTCGATTTGAAAACCTTTGGACAGCGCGTGAGTTGCTTGACCAACTAAACGAACAAGAGTTGCAGGCTGCTGAGAGCAGATGTATTCACTATGACCGTCCGATACGCATCAGCGAATTAAAATCGGCAATCAGTAACCAACAGCCTGTCAGCAAGGCTGAGTTGCCGTCGCTGGAGATTAACTTCTGTGATATGGTATGCGAGAACCCGTTCTTCCTGGCCAGCTCCGCAGTATGCACCAACTATGAGATGGTGGCGCGTGCTTTGGAAGCCGGCTGGGCAGGCGTGTTCTACAAAACAATCTGCAAACAGGACATACGCGAGGTTTCACCCCGCTTCGATGCTGTGCGCAAAGAAGGGACGCCGTTCGTAGGTTTCCGGAATATGGAACAGTTGAGCGAGAACCCTTATGAGATGGACTTTGATATCCTGCACAAGCTAAAAGTTAACTATCCCTCCAAGCGGATTATAGCTTCGATAATGGGGCAAAGCGAGGAAGAATGGATAGAGCTGGCCAAGATGGCCGAGGCCGCCGGTTGTGATGCCGTGGAGTTGAACTTCTCTTGCCCGCAGATGCGTTTGACCGGTCTTGGCTCGGATATAGGTCAGAACCCTGAGCTAATACTGTTCTATACTTCGTATGTCAGGGAAGCCGTAAACATACCCGTCATTCCCAAGATGACTCCCAATGTCATGAGTATGACATCGCCCGCTTTGGCCTGCTTCTATGCAGGAGCGAATGGCATAAGCGCTATTAATACCATCAAGTCCATCACTATGAGTCATGATGCCGAGGTTAGCGAAAAGAAAACTGTCAGCGGCTATTCCGGCAAGGCTGTTAAGCCGATAGCACTGCGGATGATATATGAGATGACTGGCAACGCTCTCCTACACAAGGCCGGCATAGAAAGACATATGGACATAAGCGGCATAGGCGGCATAGAGACATGGCGCGATGCCTTGGAGTTTATACAACTCGGATGTCGTAACGTGCAAGTGTGTACGGCTGTGATGCAATACGGCTATCGCATTATCGATGACTTGATACTTGGTCTGCAACATTATATGCAGGAGCGCAGCGTTGTTGAACTGAAGAGTTTGGTAGGTGAGGAGTTGAAGAACATTGTTCTGCCTTCTGACCTTGACCGCGAGACAATGGTGCTCCCCAAAATCGACCGGAACAAATGTGTCGGTTGCGGCCGATGCTATGTGTCATGTATGGACGGCGGACATCAGGCCATCACATTCGGTGATGACCGTCAGCCGCGTATAGTTGGAGCAAAATGTGTAGGCTGCCATCTGTGCCGTCTGGTTTGCCCTACCGGAGCAATAGGCATGGCGCATAGAATGAACAAACCTAAATAAATTCCACGAATCAGAATTTATATGATGCCCCGAGCAGGAAATTAGTGCCCGGGTTGGTATAACCGTAGTAGTACACGTTGTGGCGGTAGATGATGTTGTTGAGTTCAAGGAACACACTCAGCCACTTGTTGTACTCATATGTACATCCTAAATCAAGTTCGATTGTAGGGATGATTTTGGTTATTTTGTACATGCGCGTGTGAACAACCGGATCGCTGACCATGGTATATGTCAACGCCTGTTGTGCACCGGTGAAATAGTTGTGCGAATACAAAGTCCAATGGCGATTGATGCGTGCGTCCACGTTCACCCGCAGATCCCACTGCGGGCGGTCAAGCATTCTGTACGAGCCGTCAGGATTGTGAATGGCGGCGTTGAAGGATGCCAAACTGGTTGCATTACCTTGTACGATGTGTGGCACTTCGATGCTATCCATGCTGCCGGTGTAATATCCTCCGCTAAGCAGTACGTGTACGATATCCTGATAGTGCCAGGTTATCTCTGCTCCGATTTTCCAGCGCTGGAGGTGGCAATAGACATATTCACCGAACACAGGATCGCTTTCACCCAATCCATCGTGGTACTCGCGAACCTCCCAATAGTACGGAGTAGAGGTCGAGAACTGGTTCTTTTTCATTTCGTAGCGCGCATGCAAGTCGATAAGCAAGTTGGCTTGCGGACGAATCTTCAGACCTAATTGCGCCTGCACGGGAATATAACCGGATACGTGGTGCGAAACGACGCCTGCACGAAAGTGTCGATACGGATATCTGTTACTATACGCCTGCATTGAACCTTCGCCGAATGAGCCAGACGCTTCGCCGTAGATGGCAAGCCAATTGCGTGTGATGTCGTACTCCAGATATACGTTAGGTGATGGAGCAAATGCTATGTCCTTGTGACCGGACAGCAATTGTCCGCGGCCTATATTCATATCAAGGTTTACGCCCACGTGCGCGTGAAAGCGATTATGGTCGTATGCATAGTACGGTTCGACACGTATGGCATGGCGAGCTCTGTAGAGTGAGTCGGGTATGGAGTTGTCGTTGACCTTCATGAAGAAATTACCGACTTTGATGTTCACGCCAGCCCGATGTTCCCCACCGTTCCACTCCAATCGACCGAGTGTGCGAATCTGATGTTCGGTAACATTGGTCGCGAACAGGAATGCCGAATACCCTGTTTGCAACTGGTAGCGCACACTGCTCCTGCCCACTGAACGCAATCCAATACGGGTGTTGATAGCCCAAAGTGACAATTTATCTTCAGGCTTGAGCTCCGAAGGCTTGTCAATATGAATCATACCGGTAGAATCGACATACCTGCCGCTGAACGTGTAATACTGATTCTCGGCATCAGCGCCGAAGTACAGCGCTACTGATGAGAACGACTTGGTGATACTCAATCCGAAGTTCGTTTTCTCGACTGTATATCTACCCCATGCTGCGCGGTGATGGGCGAAGGCGTCAAAGGCTATCTTACTCTTCTTGTCCTCTGTTCTGTACCCGAAATCAAAAGCAGTATTGGTGTGCCCCAATCCTCCGCTGATGTAGCCGTGCAACGGTTTGGGTTGCTCCCAAGACGTGAGTGAGCAGCCGAGTTGGTTGATGTTGAACGCCGGTGAGAGCGACTGCGAGTACGTGGAATATGTTACCTCGGCGGGCTCAATGTCCTGCTGGACAATCACCGGTTTGACATTAACAATGCCGGCACTACTGATGATGGGCTGGAAGTCGCGCTCAACAGTTACATTACGATTCAAGATGGTATCTTGTGCTGCTATTGTAAGAGGTAATAACAGCAATGCTGCACATGTTATGAAAGAGTGATTCTGCATAAGCTTTCTCATTTATTCGTCAATAGGTTCGGGAGCGTCATTGCTTTGCTCGGCCTGCATTTGTGCATTAACCGTAGCAAGACGCTCGGCAATGATAGTCTGGATGTCATCCTGTGCGTGATAGTTCGACTGGAGAGCTAACAAGTATTGCTGTGCCTGATATGTATCATCGCGCTTAAGGCTGATGTCAGCCAATAATATCATTGCTTTGGCGAGCCAATATTGATGTTGGGTGTTCATTTGCGCAAAAGCCATAATCTCCGTCTCGCTATTATCCAACGCTCCCATGTTGAAGTATGCTTGAGCGAGCAGGTACTTACTCTCAGCCCCGATAGCCGTAACCGTCTCCTTGGCAAGCGGGGTTAAGTCCACAACGGCTAACCCGTTATTGCCGGCATAAAGATATGCTTTTGCTCTGCAGTACAAAGCTTCTTGGCGCATATCATCGGGCAAACCATCGGCAGAAAGCATTTCGGTAGCTATGCGTTGTACGGTAGTTTCGTCCTTGAGATTAGATGCACAACGCAGAATACCGAGTTGCGCTATACGTCGATTGCTCTCGATCGAAGCGACTTCGAGGAGATGGCGGAAATGTCGTGCTGCCGATTCGTAATCCTGATTGTCGAAGGTTATACCTGCTGCGCGCAGGCAGGCTTCTTCCATATAAGCGTTACCGGTAAGGGTTGTCAGCGCTTCGTATTCAGTCAGAGCGCTTTGAGTCTGTCCCAAACGGTAGTAACTGTCGGCAGCATAATAATGTGCATTGGTGCAGTAGCGTCCACCATTGCAATAGCGTGTGATGTATGTGGCAAGTCCGGCCGCCGCTTCGCGGTAATTGCCGAGCATATATTGCAGTTCGGCTGTTACGTAAGTGAGCGAATCTTCTGCTGTGGTGACCCGCATCTGCGACTTGCCAAGTTTCTTGGTATATGCCAGATATTCACTAATATTGTTAGTGGCTACATATACCTGCTCCAAGCCATCGAGTGCCGCATACGCTTCCTCTGTGCTTGGGTAAACTTTGATAGTCCGTTTGAAGGAACGTATAGCCTCGTCATACTGCTTGAGGTTGCGATGAATCATGCCTTGCTCCAGCGATGCCTTACGCGCCATGTTGGAATTCGGGTAGTTGCTGAGCAGACGCTCATATGCCATGATGGCCGATTCCTCCTGATTGTTCTCGATGTACGCGCGAGCCATCTCATACAATGCGTCATCTGCATAGTCTGACTGCGGGTAGGTGGTTACGAGGCTGAGCATTTTTTCGGCTTTGTTGACATATTGGTGCTTTAGTCCAT
>JAFXSS010000030.1 GCA_017525455.1 Paludibacteraceae bacterium | reverse complement strand
GCAGCGGTTATCTCATCGTCGGAGAAATAGTCGCGCACACGCGCCAGAACCTTGTCAATCACCGCCTCAATCTCTTCGCGGTTGAGGTGTTCGGCTTTCTCGCGAACGATGCGTGCTACGTCGGCACGCAGTTCTTTACCGGTCTTGGGCGCCAGCAGCAGTGCTGCCACCGCACCGATCAATGCGCCGCCAAGCACAGCGGCGAATATTGAACCTGAATTGTTTGCCATAATGCTATAAACTTAATTGCGCTCATGCGCTAAACGCCCAACTGCTACTTGTACCACGAGGCGTACATGGCGTAGTTGTGTGCAATCTTCTTGTTGATCTCGGCCGTCTGCTCGGGTTCGGCTTTCTTGATGAACTTAGCCGGCACGCCTCCCCAGATCTCGTACTCGCCGATCTGTGTTCCCTTGAGCACCAGTGCTCCGGCGGCTACTATCGCTCCGCGGCCTACATGTGCGCCGTCGAGCAGGGTAGCACCCATGCCGATCAGCGCGTAGTCATCCACATCCGCACCGTGGATAGTCACGTTGTGCCCGACGGACACATAGTCACCCAGCGTGATCGTGGATTTCTGATACAAGGTGTGCAGAACCGAGCCGTCCTGTATATTGCAGTGCTTGCCGATGGTGATGGTGTTCACGTCGCCACGTAGCACGGCATTGAACCATACTGACGAGCCCTCGCCCACCGTAACATCGCCGACGACGGTGGCATTATCTGCCAGAAAAACGTCGTCAGCAATGTTGGGCGTAAGAATCTCGCCGTTGCGGTTGATGGTCTTAACTAAAGCCATTAGCGTGCAGCGATAATTGCTTCAAACTTCTCAGCCACGAGTGCTGCACCGCCAATCAGTCCGCCGTCGATATCCGGGCAAGCGAACAGTTCGGCTGCGTTCTTCTCGTTGCAGCTGCCGCCGTACAGGATAGTGGTGTCGTCAGCCACCTGCTTGCCGAACTTATCGGCTACCAAGCCGCGGATGAACGCATGGATCTCCTGTGCCTGCTCCGGTGTAGCGGTCAGACCTGTACCGATAGCCCATACGGGTTCGTAAGCCAATGTGATGTTTGCCCACTGCTCGGCGCTCAGGTTGAATACCGAGCCTTCGAGTTGTGCCTTAACAACCTCGTTCTGCTTGTTCTCCAAGCGCTCCTCTTTCACCTCGCCGATGCAGAAGATTACCTTCAAGCCGTTAGCCAGAGCGAGTTCGACTTTGTTCTTCAGGATCTCATAATCCTCGTGGTAATATGCGCGGCGCTCCGAGTGACCGAGAATGCAGTACTCAGCACCTGTCGATGCAACCATAGCGGCACTAACCTCACCGGTGAATGCACCTTTGTCCTTGTCGGCGCAGTTCTCGGCTGCCACCTTGATAGGCGAACCTTTCAGCAACTCGGCTACGGTAGCCAGGTGGATGAACGGCGTGCCGATAACTACGGCGCACTTGGGGTTCTTGACATCGTTCTTCAGTTGGCTTGCCAACTCAATTCCTTCTTGCAGGGTCTTGTTCATCTTCCAGTTACCTGCAACCATTCTTGTTCTCATTGTTGTAAATGTATTTTAGTGTTATGTGTATGCGATAGTTCGTTCTGCTGTCAGGCTGTTACCTGATGTCGTTGATAAATGCTCCTTCGGGCTTGAGTATATACTCATGGAGTTCGTTGTTGTATTTCAGGTTTCTGAACAGCACGGTGGTAGTCTGCTGCCCTTCCTTCAGGGTGATGGTGGTAGGCGCATAATCTTGCTTGCCTGTTGTGAGCGGCTTGACTTTCATGGTTATCTTGTCGATACCCGCACTGGCATCCTTTGGCACCAGGGTAATGGTGGTTACATCTTTGGCAGTGCTCTCAGTCACGGTGCATGCGTCAGCCATGGCTTTGGCGAAGAGTAGGGGATTGGCTTCGTACAGTTCGGAACGTGCCGGCGAACTGAGTGTCAGTTCGTTGGCATCGATATTGTACATGTACAGCGTCTGGCCGTCGTACGCAGCCTGCGTGCCGAAAGCCTCCAGCGTAAACTGCTCACCATGCATGGTCATCGTACCGGTATAAGATATCGGTTGCGAAGCCTGTTGCTGCACGGTGATGGTAAAATCCGTTGTCATTGTTTTCTGCCCCAGCAGAGCAAACAGCGATTGCAGTACTGTCAGTAGTATAATCTTCATAAGCGTACAATAAATTATAGCGCGGCGTTCAGCCGAACAGTCAGCAGGCGTGTGGCATTTGTGAGCACTATTTGCCAAACGCGCCTACAAAGGTACAAAAAAAATGCCAGATTTGCAAGTTTTGTGCCTATAAATTTTCAGCAAACCGATTTTTTTTCACATCTGCCTTCTAAACCCCCGAAAATGCAAACCCGATTTGCACTTTTTGCAGAAACAGACATAGTATTTGCATTTTTATACTACTATGTATTGCATAGTTCTGAAAAATGTAGTATCTTTGCAGTCGCATTCGGCAAGATTGTTGCACAAATGCTGCGTGGCGGCATAAAAGCAAATAGGTAAAAAACAAACCTATAAATATATTGTATTATGGAAGCAAAAAAACTAACCCGCAGTAATGACAAAATGGTGGCAGGCGTTTGCGCCGGCATTGCCGAGTATTTTGACATCGATCCGACGCTGGTTCGCGTAAGTTATGTAGCATTGTCGTTCTTCTTCGCAGGTTTCCCGGGCTTGCTGCTGTACATCATCCTGATGATTATCATGCCGCAAAAGGAGACTATGGAGTAATTAACCGCAAGATCCACTAAGCCGTATGGTAGAGAACATCAAAAGCCAAATGCGCAAAGGAGTATTGGAGTATTGCATTCTGTCGATCATCAGTAGGCAGGAGGTATATACTTCCGATATCCTGGAAGCGCTGCGCAAGGCAGATCTGCTGGTGGTGGAAGGGACGTTGTATCCGTTGCTGTCCAGGCTGAAGAACAACGGACTGCTCAAGTACCGCTGGCAGGAATCCACTGACGGGCCGCCGCGCAAGTATTTTACCCTGACCGACGAAGGGCAGGAGATATTAGCCGCACTCAACGAGGAGTGGGGAACAATAAGTAAAGCAATCAGCAAAATCACAAAATAATGAAACTCACACGTTCAATCAATCTGCAAGGCGTTGTGTTCACCATCGACGAGGACGCCTATCAACTGCTCAAGGATTATCTGTCGGACATCGAGAGCCGTCTGCCTATCGATGAGAAAAAAGATGTGATGGATGACCTGGAGAGCCGCATAGCCGAACTGCTGCAGTCGGCACTGTTCGCGCAGAAAGTGGAATCAGTAACCATCGAAATGATACGGAATGTGCGTGCACGTATAGGCGAACCCGACGCGTTTGGCGAGAACAAACGTCCCGTAATCAAACGCGAGCGTATCAACCGACAAGGTATAGGGCGCGTCATATCTATCGTGCTCAAGGCTATACTGATTATTATTGCCATTCAGGTGTTGTTTCCCGTTTTGGCAGTTGTCTTTGCCCTGCTGATGGCGTTCTTCGGTATCAGTATCGGCGGAATGGCTCTGGTTCCTGCCTTGGGCTTCGAACTGTTTGGCGGCAGCACTGCCTGGACTTGGGTATTGTGCCTGTCAGTTATAGCGGCGCTGGTGATGCCCGTGTATATGATTGTGCATTGGATTGTCAAGTACAGTCGCGAACGCAAGCACCCGAGCCTGCGGTTCTGGATCATCTCGCTGCTGATTTGGCTGCTGTCGTTGGGCGGCTTGATTGCTTCGGCTGCCAAGGCATTGCAGGTGAACGGCACGGATCTGGTGACTGTGATGGAGACCATTGACGAATGGGATGATGAGGACGGCAATCTTATCCGCGAGGTGCGTGAGGTCGAACCGTTTAACGCCATCGATGCATCCGGTGCAGTGAAACTCGAAGTAAATGTAGGCGAACCGCAGGCGGTGAATGTCCGCTATGCACAGTCCGGAGCGGTAACAACCGAAGTGGTTGACGGCGTGCTGAAAGTACGCGGCGTGAATAATCACCGCGGCAAAGCCGTGATCAGCGTTCCTTCGCTGGAGGCTATCACGCTGACCGGTGCCAGTCATGCAGATATCCACGGCATTACCGATGAGTTGCGCGCGGAGATTACCGGTGCCAGCAAACTGGATGCCGATGATCTGTGGGTGAAGAACATGCGTATCAACGTCAGCGGTGCCAGCAAGGCGGAGGTGAACGTTACCGACTCGCTCTGGGCGCAAGCCAACGGTGCCAGCAAGATTGAGTACAAAGGCAATCCGGCAGTACAACAATCTATCTCTCTCGGCGCCAGCAAGATTAAGAGGGAGTGAAAGAGGTGCGTTTGAATCACACAATAATCACACAATAATCACGCAATAATCACCCAATAAACCTTCTATGCACTCCCGATGCACAAATGGATTGCGGGCGATGCGTGGCGGAGAAAAAGGCGAGAGAAATCAAGAATACCAAACACCGAGGTAGCGTAGTGCTATCTCGGTGTTTTGATTTATAGGCAACCGGCTAGTTGTCTAATTATATCTCTACCGTGAACGGGTCAACGGTACTCACTCGGTTTATCCTACGCCGAGTTCCTGTAGTTTGGCCTCGAGTTGGTTGGGATCCTGGATGAGTACGTCACGCCCCTTGGGACCTTTGTTGGGACCCACGATGCCGGCAGCCTCAAGCTGGTCGGAGAGTTTGCCTGCACGGTTATAGCCAATCTCGAACGCACGCTGCAGACGTGAGGTCGAACCTTCCTGTTTGTTCACCACATAGCGCGCTACATCGGCAAACATCGGGTCGAGACGTTTCATATCAACGCTGCCCGGAGCCAGAGCTTCGGCTTCGGCACCTTCAGGTATATACTCCGGCAACTGGTACGGCTCGAAGTAATGTTGCTGGGCTTTTATATGCTCGACTATAGCATCCACCTCGGGCGTATCGACGAACGCGCACTGGATACGTGTTATCTCGCCGTTGCCGGCATAGAGCATATCGCCACGTCCGATAAGCTGGTCGGCACCCTTGGCGTCAAGCACGGTACGTGAGTCGATAACCGACTGTGTGCGCAGGGCGATACGTGTCGGGATATTTGCCTTGATAACACCCGTCACGATGTTTACCGACGGACGTTGCGTAGCCAGAATCATGTGCATGCCTACGGCACGCGCTTTCCGCGTGATACGTGCGATAGGCGTCTCT
>JAFXSS010000029.1 GCA_017525455.1 Paludibacteraceae bacterium | reverse complement strand
TCCGCTCTCCCCACTGCATGTTATTTGTGGGGACCCCATAGACACCCCACTCGAGCAAAGCTCTTTGGGGACCCTGGGGGTGGGGGCTTTCCGGCGAAAGCGGATACAAAAGTACGACAAATTTCCGAATATTGCAAATTCTTGTACCTTAGCGGAGCGGTTTGCGGCGCGAAAATCGGCATTTTGACACGTCAAGCATACAAATAGACCGCGACGCGCCCGGTGATTCCGACCTGAACGCAGGCCGGCTTAATGTTTTGTGGCGGCTTCTGACGCAGCGCGGTCGTCGCTGATATCTACCAGTTTGTATTGCTCCGGATAGGCTTCGGCATATCTGCGCAGTTGCTGTTCGATCTGTCGCGTGAGCGTCTCACCGAAAGCCACGGTCTGCTCGGCGGTCTGCTGCAATTGTTCTA
Source organism: Paludibacteraceae bacterium (assembly GCA_017525455.1). Classification (GTDB taxonomy): domain Bacteria; phylum Bacteroidota; class Bacteroidia; order Bacteroidales; family Paludibacteraceae; genus Colicola. The sequence goes on along the minus strand of JAFXSS010000029.1, from coordinate 17,202 downwards.
CCGACTGCATGCCGGTGGCGTTAAGGAAAAATGCGTACTTCTTGGCCGTTGAGGCGTCGATATGTTCCTTCATAGTCTGCAGCAATGTTTGTACCTCGGCTTGGCGTTGTTGCGCCTCTGCCAATGCTACGATGCGTCCCGACAGTTCGCCATCGGCAATCTGCTCGGCGGTAGTCAGGCTGTCCTGAGCCTGCAGAGTCGTGGCAGCCACAGCCTGTTGCAGACGGATGAACGTAGCCAGCGGCGAGTGGTAATCGAAGCGCTCCACGCGGTTAGGCAGCAGCGGATCGGTCTCCAACTGAACAATCTGCCCCTGACGGAAACGCTCCATAGCCGTGCTGAGCATGGTGTGCTCCTGTATCAGCCCGCGCATGAACGTGCGGTAGGTATGTTGCTGAACATGCAGGAACGAACTTGTCCAGCCGGCGTAGTCCCACATAGGTATATCGTTGGCCAGAAAGTCCGACGATGTCACGCCGTCCAATCGGTAAACGAGTATATCCACTTTGCGGAAAACTGGGTTGTAGTACGGCACGGGCGAAATGCTCAATGCCTCCATAAACAGTTGCTTATCCTGTTCCAGTTGCCGTGTAAGCGCCTCCAGTTGCTGCAGATCGGCTCGGTCGTCGTCGGTCAGACACAGATGTGCCAGTTTCTCCGACGGATATTTCTCCATGAACTGCAGGAACAGTTGCCGGCACGACTCATAGCGATCAACCATCCGATAGAACCGGTTATGCAGCGTGTCGGTCTCGGCGCGCCAGCGGCTGACGGTGTCCAGGCGGGCGCGCATGTAGGCTTCTATATCGCTATACTCAAGTTTCTTGCCTGCGGGAGTGATGGTAGGAAACGTCTCGCCTCGCGGGATACGTCCGTCCAGGAAGTGCAGACAGTTGCCGTAGAACAGTCGTCCCCTGTACAGCAGTTCGGCGCGCTCGTTGTAGTTATGCAGGGCGTCCTTGCTGGGCAGAAGCCCATACACAGCCTCCGCCATGCGGTAATAGATCGCTGCCTGTTCGGGGTGGTAGCGCTGGTAGGCCAGCATGTTGTACAACGCCTCGTAACCGGGCATTGACTCGGTGCGGGCGATAAGGTCGCTATAGCGCTCGGATGACGATGATTGCGCTCCGGCTATGCCCCAGCAGGCGGCAAGGATGGCTATGAAAATATATCGTTTCATATACATTGCAAATTAGAATTCCGTTACCTTAAATTCTACGCGTCGGTTAATGGCGCGGTTGGCATCGCTGGTGTTCGGCACGAGCGGTCGGCGCTTGCCGTAACCTGTACTAGTGAGCCGGCTGCGGTCGATACCTTTCTTTACTATATACTCCATGGCCGCCTCGCCGCGCTTGGACGAGAGCTGGTCGTTGTAATCGTCGGTACCCACATCGTCGGTGTGCGCCGAGAGTTCGATCTGCAGCCCCGGGTTAGCCTCCATCAGACGAACAACCTTGTCCAACTCGGCGTGCGACGAACGGGTCAGGATGTATGAGTTCGACTCAAACTGTATGTTCTTGAGTTGAACAACCATATCTTTCTGTATAGGTTTGAGCGACACGTCGCACAGTTGCCGGTCATAGCCTTCGGGAATGCTGACGATAGTATCGAAGAAGAAGTGTCCCGGACTCTGCACCACCAGTTCGTACTCATCTTCCTGACGAATCATGATCGTTGTGGTGGGCGGGTTGTAAGGCATATCAATCACCTCATGCTTGTTGCGGTTGCGCAGACGGATAGTGCCCTCTTTGACAGCCGCGTTCAGTTCGTCGGTGAGTTGTAGTTCCAGAGGTTTTTTTACGGGGCGCAAAGGCAGGTCAAACTCAGCAGCGGAGAATCGTACGTCGCGCAGGGTATTGATGGTGATGGTTGTGTCCATATATCCGCGGCGGTAGAATGTCAGGGCGTACGTCTCGCCGATAGGCAGATCGTACACGCGTCCTTGCTCCTCGCGCTTGGTTCGCACACGCAGGCTCTTGCCGGTGGTGGCGTTCTTGATCACCTCGCGCTCCTGCGGTTCGGGCGTGAACAGTTCGGCATCGTAGGGGTTGATGCGGATACTCAGGTTACGGGCTATCTGCACCTGCACATGGCGGTCGGCAAGCGAGTCGGGGTTGGTGCAGTCGATAGTCAGGTAGTAGTGGCTGTAGTTAGGAGCTGTGATATCGATGTTATACTTGCGGTAGGGCTGCAGCGCTACGCGGAATCGTCCGGTAGTGGCATCGCACGTAGCCTCGTCCAGACTGTTGGCAGTGATGGCGTCATACAGACGGATCGTTGCCTCCACGGCGCGACCGGAGTTCTCGTCGGTCACTACGCCAGTCAGCACACCGTAATTGCTGCTGCGCATCTGAGACGGGAGTACTATCTGACGGTTGAAATATACAGAATCAAACTCTCTTTTGTCGCGTTCCTGCTCCTGAATCTCCGTCAGATGCAGGATCGTGTCGCGTTGCTGCTTGAGGTACGGGGCGTAGAGCGACCGGCGTTCGGTTGAATCCACGCGCACGGGCAGCGTCCATGTGCCGTAACCCAGGTAACGCGTGAAGTACAGGGCGTAATACAGACGTTTCTTTTCCATTTCGCGACGGGCAAACAGCACGGTTTTGTTGTCAGGTAGCACCAGCGGAGATATGTCGTGGTCGGTAGAAACCATAGCCGGTTCGGCTTGTTGCCACTCGCCGCGCAGATTGTCGCTGGTGAACAGATGGTCGGTTATGCCCTGGGTGCCGTGCGAGGACTTGATAAGTTTGGCATCATACTTCCTGCGGACGAAGTACAGCCGGCGCTCGTCGGACGATACGGACGGCCACATCTCATCGGCATCGGGCGTGTTCACCGAGTCGTTCATCCGCTCGGGGATGCTCCAGAATCCCGCTCGCGAACGGGAAATATACAGATCGTAACTGGATTTGCCCGGTTCCAGGGCGGAGAAGTAGATGGTCAGACTGTCGAAACTCATATGCGCGTGCTGAATTTTCCAGCCCTGCTGGCTGAACTTGCGCAATTCGGGAATGGGCTGCAGGTCTTTCTGGCTGAACACAGTCGTCGAGCACAGCAACAGACATACAAGCAAAAGATTAATATGCCGTTTCATGGCACAAAAGTACAACTTTATTTTCAAAAATGCAAATATAATAAGAAAAAAATGTCAAATATTTTGTTTTTTCAAAAAAAATATGTAACTTTGTACGACTTTTACGGGTCTAACTATTTACTAACATGCGTTCACATACCGTGAGCGCTTAAAATCAGGAGTGCAAACCGATGCTTGCAACCATGCGGGCTGAGTATGATGCAACACTCCAAAATGACATAAAATAATGAATATTGTAACAAAAGAAATCACATTGCCCGACGGCCGTGTGATTACCCTTGAAACCGGCAAACTGGCCAAGCAGGCTGACGGCGCCGTGATGGCTACCCTCGGCAACACAATGGTTCTGGCTACCGTTTGTTCGGCTAAAGATGCAGTGCCCGGTACGGACTTCATGCCCCTGACGGTAGAGTACAAAGAGAAGTTCGCTTCGGCCGGACGATTCCCCGGAGGTTTTACCCGCCGCGAAGGTAAGGCTTCTGACTACGAGATCCTGATTGCACGACTTATCGACCGTGCGCTCCGCCCACTTTTCCCCGCTAATTACCACGCAGAAACTTTCGTGAATGTCACCCTGTATTCGGCTGACGGCATTGATATGCCGGAGTCGATAGCCGGTCTGGCTGCGTCGGCTGCCCTGGCTTGCTCGGACATACCCTTTGAGGGACCGATATCCGAGGTACGTGTGGCACGCGTGAACGGTGAGTTTGTTATCAACCCGACCTTCGAGCAATGCGAGCAGGCTGACCTCGAACTGATGGTGGCCGCTACGCTGGACAACATCATGATGGTTGAGGGCGAGATGAAGGAAGTGCCGGAGTCGGTTATGCTGGATGCTATCCGTGCCGCTCACGAGGCTATCAAGCCGCAGTGCCAGGCACAGATCGAGATGATGAAGGCGTATGGCAAAGAGGTGAAACGCGAGTATTGCCACGAGGTGAACGACGACGAGTTGAAGCAGGCAGTACACGACTTCAGTTATGCTCGCGCTTATGCGCAGGCTACCAGTGCTGACACCGACAAACATCACCGCGAGGCTATGTTCTCGCAGATTTGCGAAGATTTCAAGACCGAGAAAGCCGAGTATATGGCTCAGCGTGCTGAGGCTCTTGGCATTGAGGTGGATGAGGTAGCCGCTATGGTTGACCGCTACTACCACGATGTAGAGAAGGAAGCCATGCGTCGCGCTGTGCTCGACGAAGGCAAGCGTCTGGACGGACGTACAACAACCGAGATCCGCCCGATCTGGTGCGAGGTTAGCCCGCTGCCCGGTCCTCACGGATCGTCGATCTTTACCCGCGGTGAGACACAATCGCTCTCTACCGTTACGCTCGGCACCAAACGTGACGAGAAGATTGTTGACGAGGCGTTGATTCAAGGTTCGGAGCGCTTCTTGCTGCACTACAACTTCCCGCCGTTCGCTACCGGCGAAGCCAAGGCGCAGCGTGGCGTAGGACGTCGCGAGATCGGTCACGGCAACCTGGCTTGCCGCGCGCTGAAGAACATGATTCCCGAGGACTTCCCCTACAGCGTACGCGTTGTTTCGGATATCCTGGAGTCCAACGGCTCAAGCTCGATGGCTACTGTATGCGCAGGTACGCTCGCGCTCATGGACGCAGGCGTTCCTATCAAGAAACCTGTCAGCGGTATAGCTATGGGACTTATCTCCGAGAACAAGGGTACGAACTATGCTATCCTGAGTGATATCCTTGGCGACGAGGATCACCTGGGTGATATGGACTTCAAGACCACCGGTACACGCGACGGTCTGACTGCCTGCCAGATGGATATCAAGGTCGACGGCCTGAGCTACGAGATCCTGGAGAACGCTCTCGCACAGGCTCATCAGGCTCGTATGTATATCCTTGACAAGATTCTTGAAACCATGCCCGAGCCGCGTGCTGACATCAAGCCGCACGCTCCGCGTATCACCAGCTTCTATATCCCGAAAGACCTGATCGGTGCCGTTATAGGCCCGGGCGGTAAGATTATCCAGGGTATACAGGCTGAGACAGGTGCTGTTGTCAGCATCGATGAGGATGAGAAGGGTGGCAAGGTTGAGGTTGCTTCCAGCAACAAAGAGTCGATGGATGCCGCTATCGCCAAGATCAAGGCTATCGTGGCTCTGCCCGAGGTGGGCGAGACCTACGAAGCTACCGTCAAGAGCCTGATGCCGTACGGCTGCTTCGTTGAGTTCATGCCGGGTAAAGAAGGTCTGCTGCATATCAGCGAGATCGACTGGAAACGCTACGAGACAATGGAGGAAACAGGTATCCAGGAGGGTGACAAGATTATGATCAAGCTGCTGGAGGTTGATCCTAAGACCGGTAAGTTCCGCCTGAGCGCCAAGGCGCTGAAGGAGAAACCTGAAGGTTACGTTGAGCCCGAGCGTCCCGCACGTGCTCCGCGTGGCGATCGTCCCGAGCGTGGCGACCGTGGTCCCCGTCCGGAACGTCGTGGACCGCGTCCTGAGCGCAACGGTGAACCTGCCGGCCGCTTCAGTAACAGCGACGGCGCACGCCTTGACAAACGTCACTAATCTGTCGCAACAGGTTTAATCAGAGGGGTGAACGGAGCAAATCCGCTCACCTTTCTTTTTTACTCTCTACGTGCTCTTGCAGCGCATACACCATGTGCTTTGTCAACCGCAAATTGCAAAGCCGCGATAAAAACTGCCAAAAAACGGTGTTCCGGGGGCTATAATTTGCTTATGTCGAAAAATTGTCGTACTTTTGCATCCGCTTTTGGGCTCACGTCAAGCGAAAGTCCGAAAGAAGGTTCTTACAAATGTTTTTGTAGAATGCGGCAATAGCTCAGTTGGTAGAGCACGACCTTGCCAAGGTCGGGGTCGCGAGTTCGAGTCTCGTTTGCCGCTCTCCTTACTACGATGAGCAGAACCAACGTTCTGCTTTCATTTTCTAAGGAATCCCCGACACAAAATAATCGACATTGCTTACAATGGAGAACTAATTATTTTGTGAACGAAACGGGGTCCCCGACACAAACCAACGAAGTGTTTGTGGTGGGGAAAAGCGGAGGCAATAGTGCGCTTTATGTCGCTTGGCGACATCCGGAAGCACGATTTGCCGAACGCGCAGCCCAGGTGGCGGAATTGGTAGACGCGTACGTTTCAGGTGCGTATGTCGCGAGGCGTGCAGGTTCGAGTCCTGTTCTGGGCACAGAGTTCTTTGATTATTCCCTCTTGGGGAAGCAAGCAACCGCAAGGTTGCTTACTCGAAAAATGACCTGTAAAGGTCGTTTTTCGAAAAAGGCGGAAGCGCGAGCAGGTCAATGTTGCATGACAACATTCTGTTGCGAGCGGCTGACGCTGTTGCGCAGGTGGTGAAATTGGTATACACGCTACTTTGAGGGGGTAGTGGTCGCAAGATCGTGTGAGTTCGAGTCTCATCCTGCGCACACTTGCTTTTAGGAGAAAAATCAGCAATGGTTTTTCTCCTTTTTTGTGTACTTTTTCTACATCTTCCCTGCATCTTCCCTACGTTTATCTTCCACTTCTATTCTACTTCTCCTCCGTTCTTTTCCCGATATTTTAGTAGGTGATTAGTAGGTAATTAGTAGGTGATTAGTAGATTATTAGTAGATGATAAAGCCATTCAATGCTTTCTCATTATGTGCTGTCACAATAGTGCCCTTTTATACATCGACCAAGTTTGGGCGATCTTTCTTAAAGTTTTTTCTTTTTTTTGATAATTTGTCTAAATAAGACATGTCCTCAAATCGCACATTTTCTATTGCTCATAGTTATTTTTTTTGTCATAATTCGTAAAAAAATGCTTGATTTTGTCATTTTGCGTCAATATGTGCGCGCGTATATTTGCATATTTGATTATTTTTTTGTAAATTTGCACGTTTTATGTAATATGCTACATTGTGTCCTGTGACCTCGCTAAAACCTTTTGAGGTGAAAGGCATATTTGCAATAGAATAGTTGAGTTATGAAATATATGAGTACATTTTTCAGGCATTCGTCCGTTCTTCGGATTCTTATAGTAGTCGGTTTGACCTTGTTCGCCACACCGCATATTTTTGGATTAGGTGTTACACCGACGGATGGTGGTCTGGTAGTTAACCTGAAGCCAGGCGACCGTATCTTATTGTCCACCATGGTTAATGGCGAGGAGTATTTCGTCTGCCATTACCCGGGTTATACGGGAGGATATTTTAACTACACGAACTGGGATGGCGACAAAGGTAATTTCCTTAAGTTGATTCCACAGGCTGCTAATGCTACGGAGCCATCTTTGGTTTCTGTTTGGACTATCGATACAGCTCTAACGCGTATTCAGGGAGATCTGGATTATGCATTGGGGGGTATAACTTATACCATGTGGAGCTCCAATCCAGAAGAAAACGGCGGTTCCTATACCTTGCTTACGTCTGCAGATAATAATTGGAAGTACCAGGGTGATTTGACGAGAGAGAAGAATAATGGCAATGCTTGCGATGCGATTTTTATTGTGCCGACGAATCGCTCTTCTGTTATCTCCTTTGATCCGAAACGCACATTAACAACATATGCTGGCAGAACAGATCAAGATGCCGAAGGCCGATTCAATGGAGAGAAGGGCTTCGGCTTCTTAGGTTTGCCTTATCGCGAAGTGTACTGGTTGGATATTCCCCGAAGCAACGCACCTAATGTATACGGTAATGCCTCGCTGATTGGCTTCAATACCACCAAGTCCAATTATAATTATAACAACGGTCCAACAGCCAAACCGGGTCAGGCATTGTTTGCGTTTACCGATCGTCCTAAAGAAGGTGAAAAATATGCTAACACCCGACGTACAATCTTCCGACTTTATGTGTTGAATGACCCGCTGACTTCGTCTTGCGCCGATTCGTATTTCTTTGCATTCGACGAGCAGGACTACAAGGGATACCGTATGGGACCGGGCACTACAAAAGATAATGTTGGCAAGACTTGGACAGATTATTCCGATCCCAAAAAGATCTACACCATCGACCGTTTGGTCTGCATGGACCGTGTTGGAGAAACCAACTATTATCAGTGCTGGACAAATGTTCCGGAGCCGGATAGTACGTATTTCTATGTAGGTTATCAGAACAAGTATTGCCACAAGAGCAGTGGTGATGCATTTGACTCGCAGTTCAAGAATATCGATTCCTTAAAAGTACAACACTTGGGTCTTCCTGCTCCTCGCGGCGCGTACGGACGAATGATCGTGGATGCGACCAAGACTGATAGCCTAAACCTTGATGTGAAGTTTTCGCCCGGTGGGTACTTCCTGCGAACGAACACAGGGCGCAATATCCGTATGCTCCCGAATGCTGATGGTACAGTCTGGACGTGCGAGGATATGTGGCATATTACGCCAGAGTATGCTGCTCTGACCATCAAAGCTACGATGTTCACCGGTGAGGAGTATAGCGAGACTGACGAGGGTGCAGATATTCCCGGCTGGAGCGTAATGGTACGCGGTACGGATGTTCCGGGTGTTGGCGGAGGTAATGTTGATGGTTGGGCGCGTATCTACGTCAATAGTACCGAACCGAACGGCAATATGGAGTTCGTACTCGCAAATCCCGACCGACATATCCATTATAGTAACAACGGCTGTGAGGGCGACACCATCGCCGACCAGTACCCGATGAGTGGCTATACTAAAGTTGCCGCCCAGGAATCGCGTCTTGTAAAAGGCTATACTTTTCTTGGCTGGACTACAAATGCCGATGGTACGGGTACATTGTATCACCCTGGAGACTCAATCGACCTGCCCGCCGGTACCACGACACTTTACGCCAAAGCCACCTATAACGGCACAATCCACGTGGCGCTCTCCTTTGTGAAGGACGACGGCAAGCGCTACTTCCTCACTCACCCGGGTACGGCTGCGCCGCGTTTTGCCCGTTCCCGTTATATTAAAGATTGGACGAACGCTTGGCAGGGCATGGCGAATGCCGATAATGAGGATGATCACTATATCAACACATTCAAAGTTCTCACCCATCCCGATCCGTGTACGGAGTGTGCGGCAGATGAGGTTGTACTCGACCCGCACCGTGAGATGCGTTATGGCGCTAAAGACTCGCTACTTTTCTACGAGAACTTCGCTCCGGGCAGCGAGGAGTACATAGGCTTGTACTATACCGAACCGAATACGGTGATTGCCAACGACACGTGGGCGGGTCTGTTCAAATCAACCGGTTCTACAGGTCGCAACGGCTGGCCGGATTATACTGTGGCGGATGTTAAGAATGCCAAATTGTACTCCACCAACTATCTGACGCGTGTTGACGGCAATATCACTAGCAAACCACGAAATGTTGATAAAACTCCATTGCCTCCATATATCAAATACAATGCTGCCGAAGACCAGTTTGACGGCGTGGCAAATGAGGAGGATGCAACAGTCTTCCAAATCTCACGTGTGCGTGTAGCCGACGAGCACTACGTGGTTATTCCCGACACGACCTTAGAATGGACTGACGAGATTGTCTTCGGTATCCATCACGATGAGCAGTTGACGTATGATGTTTGGTCCAAACTCATAGGCAAGCAACTGATGGCTATGACGAAGTTCGGCGATGAAACGGTATATTTCCATCCGAACCCCAAAAATATTATTACCGAATATACGCAATTGAGCCTCAACGCCAACTACCGTCTGGATGAGACTTTCACATATATTCGGGATGCGCGCGTTGAATCGTTAGGAGAGGATGTGTCGATTGAAGATAAACCCACAATGAGCGACCGATTGGAGAAGAATTACTTCGGACGTCGCATCACCAGTGGCATGAACACTCCGATGAACGTGATCTCTGGCGGCAACTACATTGACATCGTCGATACCCTGCGTATCAGCCTGAATCATAGAGGACCGGTCAAAATCAAGGAATACTTCGGCCGCTGGCGTGAAGGCGCACCCGGCTTGCATATTCGTCCCGACGGCTCGCGCTACCGCGACATCATTGTTCGCACCAAAACAACGCACTACAGCGAAAATTTAACCAGACTGGAACTTACGCCCGAGTATCCGACGTATAACTTCCCGCCATTGGCAGGTTCCCGCAAGCAACTCACATTCACGTTGGCGAAGGTTACCTATCGCCAGTTGCTGGATACCGAGGGCAACGTACTGGGCGAAGAAGTGCTGAATTCCGAAGATGCTACATCCTCGCTGCAACTGGCAGGAGGTCAATGCTCATTAAGTCAGGGAAATACGTACTTCAATGTTGATGCTCCGACCACGCCGAGAGAATATGTAAACCTTGTAACAAGAGCGAATAACATCGACGAGGTTGACTTGGATACGCTGATTATCAACTCCACCGCTACGGTAGATGCTGTGACTTATCCGGTTACAGGTCGTATTCCGTTGCTGCAATCTTCACTGATTGGTAGCGAACTGATATGGTCGGCTACAGCTGGAGGACAACGCTACTTCATTATGGCGGGTTCAGGAGGACTGATTTTCCGCCAGTATGACCTCAAAAACGGCACACTCTACAAGAAGAGCAGTAACACCCAACTGGTGAAAGGCTCTGCAAATGCAGCGAATAGTGATACAAAGTACATCACACCGTGGAAATATACGTATGTAGGTGAATTTGCAAATCAGCAGTTGACACTGAAGATGGACTATAATGTTAACAAACATTTCTTCATCAACGGTTCAGTGCCTGCCGTGGCTGATGGCGACTCGGCCACGCTGACATACGAATATGTCAATCAGTACGTCAACAGCAACGCGAACTTCGAGGAGCAGGTGAAACTCAAGTATGGTGCTGGCGATTGGCTGAAATTTACCGTTACGGCCGGTACACCTTCGCTGACCTTGACTACCAATGAGGAAGAAGCCAGCGTATTCTCCTGGAGTTATCTGCAACAGGAGTATTACCTGCTCAACAACGGAACCTACCCGAACAAAGAAGAACTGGTGTTCGACTACAACAGTACGAGCGGCGCATCCGTGCAGACGCGATACAAGGCGTACCGTATCTATTCCTTGTTGCTGGACAACACGCTGACATACTGCTGCCGGGAAGATGAGAATGATATAGCTGACCTTATCTCATCCGGCAAAGAGTGGAAAACCGACTATGCAATCAATATCGTTGGCGACAGTCGCTTCAGCGCAGGTGCCAGCGGACTGAGCAAATCAACAAATTCCGGCAGTCTGAGCACTACCGTTACGCCTGCCGGTACCAGCCCGACAGAAGTGCGTTATCCTGCCGGCACAGGACCGTTTGTGGATATTGTGGATACGCTGGATGTACAGATATCACTGCAAACCGGTGCTCCGGCATATCGCTTCGCGGACAAATGGAGTAGTTTCCGCTCGGTGAACGATGCGCACCTGAAGATTCCGCTCATCCGTAAGACCTACCATGCTGTACCGTTTGACTCCATCATCTGTAGCGTGGACGGCGATGAGTACGACCATGTTTTCCCTGCAGAAGTAGGCGGAGGTGTGGAGCACACTTTCACCATGCACACCACACACCGTAAAGGTACAGACACCACGGATGTGGAAAATCATATAGTTGCCACCGCCACCAGTACTAATAGCGATCGTACCGGGGCAATGGCATTAAACAATACGGCACTGGCTGAAATCCGATTGATAGACGAGTATGGCAACACGCCTGATTGGTGCGAAGTCAGTGCTAAGGGGACAAACACGATTACCGTACGCTGCACACAGAACGGTATCCGCTCGCCTCGTTCCGCCAATCTGTATATAGCCTATGCGATGAATGTAGAAAGTAGATGGAGGTATATCAATTTCCGACTCGGAGTTATTCAATTGAGCCACTTCCAGTCTGCTAACAATCAGAGCCTTATTCACTCCAAAGGCGCATCGGGTGACCCGCTGGTAAATGGTGTACAACAGGTACACGAAAACAAAAATATCATTTACTACTACAACCCGTCTAACGCTGCGCAATCCACGGATCAGCGTGTGGAACTGCCTGTGCGCGAGCGTAACTTCTACGGATGGTGGCGCTGGTACTCGCTCCAGCCGGGCGAAGAGGATTCGGATATTCCTGCAGAGAAATGGGAGACCGCACCGAGCAATACCGGCAAATACAACTTCCCGTTCCGCATCATCGGTGACTCGGTAGATGACGGAGCAGGCGGCAAGAAACTCGTAACTCAAGGACGATATACAGTATTCCATGTACCTTCGGGCGGACAATATGATCGTAAGGATCCGCCATCCAAGGCACCAATGGTGTATCCGCCACAGAACAAGGCAATTGTCACCTATGCCCTGGACAAGAGTGTGTACTACGACAATCTGCCATTGTCCATGAGTAACGTCAACCAGGTGGATACGGCCTTGATGGATACACTGCAACAAATTATCGAGCCGACATTGTCGCTGCGCGAGATTTATGAGTTGCACCCATGGACAGAGATGGCAGACACCATGGAGAATTACAAGTATGCATTATCCGCTCCATATGCCGGTCAGCGATATATGGAGGATCACGTTGTTCGCGCTCCACTGGGTAACCGCTTGTTGCTCAGCACCGAACAACGCTACAATTACGACAACGTAAAGGCCGGCAAACACTCCGAGTCACTCCTTGGCTACTATATGAAGGATGACAATTGGTCAACCGGCGGATGGGATGCTGCATGTAAGGACAGTATGATCTGGTGCGGCGGATGGGATGTCAATTGCAAATGGTACACCTACAACCCGACAACAGGTGTATATACCGAGTGTAAACATAAAATAACGCAGGGCAATGACTTCCTGGATGTGCCGAAGAAAACCAGTATCCCCGCCGGAAAAGATGTGGATACAGTTATATATTGCTTACGCGCACGTAGTGTCAAATCCACAAACGTAGGTACAGTATCTGAAAGAAATGATCCGGGCGACTACTGGTTCAACATCTGCCGCTATGTGGTAATTTACCACCGTACAGACCAATATGGCCCGAAGTTGGAAAATAGTGGTGCAGCCATCATTACCAACGATGAGATTGAGCAACACAACGAGATACTGGAGCGATTGAACTTCGACTACAACAAGCCGGGTAGCGATTACACCGTTTATCCGCACCCGCTGCCTTGGGAAGATGCATCGTACGGCTTTGCTTATCCCAGAACGGCGTTGTTGCCCGATAACCGACCACACAACAAGGATGGTCTGACAAACCTGGCAAACATGGGTGAGTACAACCTGATCAACCGCATCCCGTCGTTCGGTATGTACTGGCACAAGATGGAGCAGCACGGCGGTGCTGAAAACGGATACATGATCTTCTGCGACGGTATGTCCTCAGCCGGACAAGTGGCTGCCATATCGCTGAACAAGAAGCTGTGTGAGGGACAGAAGATGTACTTCTCCGCATACGTGGGCAACCCGGGCAGCCAAACAGGAAATAAATCCTGCCCGAACTTCCTGTTCAGTGTGCAAGGAAAGAAAGATGGAGGAGTCCAGTGGGAGGATATTACTTCGTACATGACCGGAGACCTCGCGCAGTCCGACAAGTGGTATCAGATTTTCTTCCCCATCGAGCAAAAGAATGATTACGAACACTTCCGCGTGCGCGTTTATAATACTGCCGCGGATGATGACGGTAACGACTTTATCATCGACGACATGTGCATCTTCGCCACCAAGCCGCCGCTCATTGCCTATCAGGCAAACACCACCTGTATGGAGGAGGGTGAGACCGATAATGTCACGCACGTAGTGCTGCGCGTGGATTATCAGGGCATCCATGTCGATGGATACAACGGTCAAAATGTATATTATACCGTTGAGCGGGTGAATGACAACGGTGAGGGTGTCGGATTCGTCACTCTGGTGGATCATTACATCAATCAAGATGAAAAGGGCGACACAATCTACGGCGTTGTATCCATGCCGGCTGGGGACTATCAGCCGAACGTTACAGAAGAGTTTGACAATGTATCTGACCTCGTCAACCGGTTTGAAGCATCGCTGGCTGGTGGCGGTGAGCCGTTCCGTATTGGCTACATCGAAGAGAACCTTGACGATTCAGTTCGACCTGTGATGTACATCATTCACAAGGCTGAGATGATTCCGCACAACCACTACCGTGTACGTATGTCTCTGGAGTTCAAAGAACTGACGAGCAGTATCTGCGCCATGACCAGTAACCTGAAGATTAGCAACCGTATGATGCTGGAGCTCAACGGCGAGGAACAGCCCGACAAAGAGATTGTAGGTATGTGTGCCAACTCGACATACGACGTCAGTCTGCGCGTGCGCGGTTCGCTCTTGCAAGACCATGCCGCACCGGTAGATATCAACGGTTCCTGCTACAACGATTGGCTGCTATATGGCGATTCGACTTCAAGCAGCGCAACGCGCTACGGATACAAATATAGCGACATCGAGAAAGTAATAAAAGATATCCTCCGTCGCGAGCCGGCCGGAACGGTTACACACAACACCAACCAGTTTGCCCGCAACCTGTCGGAGGTGAGTCGTAGTGAGATGCAGTCCGTTATGACTAACGGAAATGTAGAATTGGAAACATCCGATCATCCGTACGATGTGCTCGCACATCTGGTACATGGAGGATTCCTGACTATGTATCACTCCGACATGACGATTACCACATCGTCCGGTGACTCGATTCAGTACATGATCTTCCCGATTGTAGGTACCGGCTCCGATGCGATGCTTAACATGGAGGTTGACGTATGTCCGACACCGGTATTCATCAAACTCAAGCCTACCGTAGGTGGCGCTATACCGATGGCTATCGGCGGATTTAACCCTGAAGCATCGCCTACAGTGGAGCCTCCGGTTATACTGGTAGATGAGACGACAGCCAACTCATCGATAGTTATTCCTGTTGACTCCATCATGATGTCTGTGGCGATAAATGAAGTAGAGTTCCTCTCTACCAACGACCCGAACTATCGCGAGGGTGTACATAATTTGCACCTGTTGCCGGACAGAATATACGACCTTACTTCGGGTAGCGACAACTCAGGTTACTACCAGACCGGTGACAATATGATTCTATCCCCGGCACCGGACAACAACTATCGAATGCGTCCCGGCTATAGTTATACGTTCACCATCACTATGATGACCCGTACCGGTTCGCTCACTCTGCCGGAGAGTGACTGCCGCGTCGGTTCCGTGCCGTTCACGGTATCCGTTCTGCCGAGCGCCGTGCGCTGGGATCCAAAGACGAGCGTTAACCCCAGTTGGAACAACCCGGATAACTGGTTAGGCGTCAATAGTCAGAACGTGCCCATCCATGCAGATGCACACTTCGCTCCTACAGCCGGCACGAATGTAATCATCCCGGCTATGACGGATGGCCTGCCTTAGCCTGTAATGCCCGACCCGAGCAGTATCAGTTCGGAGGATTCGGTTAAGCAGACAGGCTTCGTGTACAATACTTGCGATTCAATCCGCTTCCTGCCGGGTGCAGCCATGGGGCAACAGCAACATCTGACCTACAACACGGCAGTGGTTGATATGAGCTTGCCGCATAATCAGTGGGCGTTCCGCTCCGCACCTGTTACAGGAATGCTTAGTGGTGATATATTCATGGCTAATGCCGATCTTACCAGCCAAACTTCGACTTGGGAGGCAGGCGAGTTTGATGCCAGCGGACGTAATGCTACTACTGGCAATGCATCGTTCTGGCTCTCGCTATACAGCCGCTCGATCGTACAAAAGGGTAATGGTAACGATATAAAAGATTCCACCCGTACTGCTGCAGCCCAGTGGTCGAGAGTAACCAATGGTATGGATTACTATCTGCCGCCTGCATTAGGATGGGCAATCTATACGCGCACGGCTAACGGTAGAGATGCGGACGTACGGCTGCCCAAGAAAGACGACATTTACTACTATTACGACGCGTATGGCGAGAAGATGAACGACTTCAACGTACCTGACCTGCGTGCAGAGCGTGACGTTCTTGCCGGAGGCACCGGTAAAGCCGGCAAACTTGCGTTCGATACCGATGGTACGTACAAAGAATACACGCTGGAAAATGATTCAGCATCTACAGCGTTCGTCTTCGGTAACCCGACGATGGGATACATCGATATCTGGGGCTTCATAGCCGACAATAGCTTGGATGGCAGCATTGCTTACATGGCCTCCAACAATGAATATACAACGATTTCAAGAGCTGCTGCCGAAGAAACAAGCGATGTAATCACCAATCCGCAACGTTACCTGCCGCCGATGCATGCGATGGTCATATCTACCACATCAGGCACGTCGAAGACTGTGCGGATCAATACAAACCGCATCGTAACATCGCCGAGTCAGGTAGTACGTCCGACTCCCGCACCGCACCGCATTGGAGCAACTGGGCTGAGCAAGGGCATAATGACCGTTACGGCTGTCAACCCCGTATCGTCGCGATGCACTTCGCGTCTGCTGATCGGACAAGGTTACCACTCCGCTATACTGGACGGCGAGGATGCGTTGCTGACTACTGTCAATATCAATAATTACACCAATACCTCTGCACCGGCTACACCGTTCAATATCTACGCTGTAGAGGGTGAGCACGGTTTGAGTATCAACTTGCGTGACGAGGTGCTGAACGTTCCGGTATCGTTCTATATGAGCGACCTGCCGTACGATCCGGTTACGCATCTCTGGTTCACGGGTGTAAACAATATCGAGGGACAGTTGGTTCTGTACGATGCTCTGACGAATAGCGAGCGACTGATCCTGGATGGTATCCGTCTGGATATTCCTACGCCGGAGGCCAGCCATGAGACGCGCTACTATATTCGCCGCCGAGGCTTCGACCCGAGTAACCCGGATCTGCCAATTACTACTGCAATCCAGGAACCGTACGAACAAGACGCTGAGGCAAGTGCCATCAAGATAATCAAGGACGGACATGTGCTCATTCTGCGCGACGGGCATATCTACACCATGTTCGGACAAAAATTGCGTTGATGACTATGCGTAAGATAACGAATATATATAGATGGCTTATGATGGCTTGGATGCTGTGCAGCTGCGGCTGCATGGTATCTACAGCTTATGCCTACGATCAGAACGCGCAGTCTGCATCGTGGGGATACAAACCCGTCAATACGGCTATTCCTGCCGGCGGCACAACATCCGGCAGCCGTA
>JAFXSS010000003.1 GCA_017525455.1 Paludibacteraceae bacterium | reverse complement strand
GGAGACGTTAAGATCAAAGTGGTTGACGGCAAGCTCTGCATCACCGGCGCGTTTGTTGTTCCCGACCCGCAACCTACGGTTAATTACTTCCTGGTTGGCACGATGAACGAATGGAGCGTGGAGAATGCTATACCGTTCGTAGGAGACAGTCTGGTTATCAATGCCCCTGCAGCTAAGTACGAGTGCAAGATTATCCCGAGTAATCTGGCTCAGGACTGGTCGAACGCTCTGGGCTTTGCTGCCGTTAATTTCGAGTGCTCGTCGGAAGGAATATTCGAGGGTGAGAACGGCAATATCGTAGTTGAAATCAAGGAGGATGCCGTAATCAAGATCAAGATCGTTGAAGGCAAACTCTGCATCACCGGTCCGTTCTATGTTCCTGCTCAACCTACGATGGCAAATGGCTTCTATCTGATAGGTCAGAAGGGCTGGGATCTGGCTGCACTGTCGGCTGAATTGCTCTTTGCTGCCAACCCTGACAACAACACCGAGTATGTGCTGAACGTAACCCTGGCTGAGAACGATGAACTGAAGGTTGTAAAGGTTGAAAACGATGCAATCAAAGCATGGTATCCCGACGGAATGGATAACCAGTACAAGGTGGATGCTGCTCATGCAGGCGCCAAGTCGGTTTACTTCCGTGAGACCTACAACGAGGATTGGGCTGCATTTGGCGGTTACATCTACATCGAGGCTAATACTACCACAGGTGTAGTTGACCCGGTTAACGGTACAGAGGCAGTCAAGTTCATCCGCGACGGACAACTCTATATCCGTGCTAACGGCAATGTTTATACAGTTATGGGACAGATTGTTCGCTAAGACTAATTAGTATCATTGCTAACTAAAACAAGGCGGTACGTCCAATCAACGTGCCGCCTTGTTTATTCTGTGATTTTGGAAGGCCTGTTTATTCTGCCGGAGCAAATGAGTCCTTACCTACGCCACATAACGGACAAACAAAATCCTCCGGAACTTCTTCCCATGGTGTACCGGCCGGGATTCCAGCCTCGGGAGCACCTACTGCAGGATCATACTCCCAACCGCAAACTTCACATACGTATTTCATAATTCTTGCATTTTTTTGTACAGAACAACGTTCTGTAGGGGGTGAATAGTAATTTTGCTGCAAAAATACGTAATATTTTTCATTTGTGCAAATTTTTTGGCAATAATGTTTGCTTTTTTGCATAATTTTTTGTATCTTTGTGCAAAATATCGTCAAATTCTATGAAATCTATTTCCTATATCGGCTGTGATGATGCCACGTTAGACCTGTTCGAAGGCCAATATGCCTTGCCGGACGGTATGTGTTACAACTCCTACCTGCTTTGTGCCGACAAAGTGGCAATACTGGATACCATCGACAAGCGTTGTACCGACGAGTGGCTGAACAAGATTGAGAAATCACTCATGGGCCGCACGCCGGATTATCTGGTTGTTCATCATATGGAGCCTGACCACTCGGGCTCGGTCAAGCGATTCGTGCAGGCTTATCCCGGCGTACAAATCGTATGTTCGAAGATTGCCGAGAATATGCTCCGCCAGTTTGGCGTGGAGCATGGCAATATCCGTATTGTCAAAGAAGGTGACATACTTGATTTGGGCGGGTTGACATTGCAGTTCATTGCAGCGCCTATGGTGCATTGGCCCGAGGTGCTGATGAGTTATTGTCAGGAGGAGAAAGTGCTGTTCTCCGCTGATGCGTTCGGCAAGTTCGGCGTGTACGAAGCCGATGCCGACGACTGGGCGTGCGAAGCAAGGCGCTACTACTTCAATATAGTTGGCAAGTATGGAGTGCAGGTACAAGCCGTGCTCAAGAAGGTTGCTCCGTTGGCCATCAACAGTATTGCTCCATTGCACGGACCGGTGCTGGAAGGCGAAAAGATGGCTGAGGCGTTGCGCCTGTATACTATCTGGAGTGCGTATGGCGTAGAGACCGAAGGCGTGTTTGTCGTATCGGCTTCGATTCACGGCAATACCTTGCTGGCTGCCGAATATATAGCCGACGAACTGCGCAAGCAGGGACTGAAAGTTGCCTTTACCGACCTTACGCGCGATGATATGGCTGAGGCTGTTGAGGATGCATTCCGCTACGGCAAGATGATTCTGTGCGCCTGCACCTATGATGCCGACCTGTTCCCGCCGATGCATACGTTCTTGCACAAACTGCAACTCAAGGGCTACAAGAACCGTCGTGTAGCGCTTGTGGAGAACGGCTCATGGGCTCCGGCTGCAGCCAAGGTGATGCGTGGCATGCTTGAGCAGATGGCTAACGTGCAGGTTGTAGAGCCTGCAGTAACCTTGCGTGGATGTATGAAAGAGGCAGACAAGCCTGCCATAGCTGAACTCCTCGCCAAAACCCTCGCATAATCCCAATGTGGCGACATCGCAACATTACGAAAAATTAACCTATTAAATTATAGTACACATGAACTTTACGCAACAAGACCTCGAGCAACTGAGTGCTCGCGGAATCTCCGTACAGAAAGCGGAAGAGCAGTTGAAGTGTTTTCAGACGGGCTTTCCCGTGTTGGATATCGTTGAACCGGCTGCCTTGCACAAAGGTGTTATCAGCCCTTCGGTTGCCGAACGTAAAGAGTATATCGCAGCCTGGCAGCAGTATCTGGCAGAGGGACACAAGGTGCTGAAATTCGTTCCGGCTTCGGGTGCGGCTTCCCGTATGTTCAAGAATCTGTTTGAGTACCTCGACAATGGGGTAGAGACCCCGTTTATCCGCGAGTTCCTGGACAATAT
>JAFXSS010000028.1 GCA_017525455.1 Paludibacteraceae bacterium | reverse complement strand
CTTGACGTTCCGTGTGGATTGGTTATTGGCCATTCACAAGGATGCGTTGATAATGCCCACAGGCCCTCGCCTTTACCTGGGTTTCATGTTCTGCCATTGATATTCTTACGGTTTAAAAAGCCGACATAAACCGCAAAATATGCGGCTTAATCGCCTTATTTAGTAAAATTGCCACTTACAATACAACCTCGGAGTTTTAGTAAAATAAATCCTGAGATAACATGCAATTTGAAATTATTCAACCGACAGAGGCGTTACGACCATATATCACAAGGTATGTATTTGTTCGCGCAGAGGGTTCAACAGATACGATGGCTCCTCCTGCGGACGACCCTCGATTTGTGAACGGCAAGCACGTACAGCCCTTATTACCGAACTACGGCAGTTTGGTATTCATGCGCAATGTGCTGGCGGATTTTAATGGAGTGCAGGCGGATGGTCTGACCTTGTTGGGTGCCAATCAGAAGACGATAGGTCTGACCACATTGAAGGGGTGGTTCGAGGGTATGCTGTTGGATTTTGAACCGGGAGGAATGTACGCCTTGCTACACATCGACCTGCAGCAGTTGGCAGGAAAGGTGCTGACGGCAGCAGCGTACGGCGATGAAGGTTTGTTGCAACTGGACAGTATATTCAAGCAATTCGAAAGCGCACCGGAGATTACCCGGTTGATAGATGCCTTCTTCTTAGGTCATCTGCCACATAAGGAAGACCTTAATTATTCGCGCCTGCGTAAGGTGATTGCGGCTTGTGACGAAGCCAAAGGTAATATCAGCGCGGCGCAGATGGCGCGTGTGGCATGCCTGGGTGAGAGGCAGTTCTTGCGGGTATTCAAAACCTACGTGGGTATCCCGCCAAAGCAGTTCATCCGGTTGCGAAGGTTTCATCGAACCATCCAGCAGATGCAACAGAGTGCGCATACAGGCAAACCGATAGATTTGCTATCTATCGCATTGACGCACGGATACTATGACCTGAGCCATATGGCGTTGGAGTTTCAGCAGATGGGATGTGTCTCACCCAGTCATTTCCGCGCGTTAGGAATACCGTTAAGCGATGATTTTTCCATCTTTTTTGCATAAACAGATGGTTTTATACCACTGAAATGCAAAATGTCCGTTTTTTCATTTAGTACATTTAAAAAAAGCTGTACTTTTGCACTCGATTTCGAAAACAAAGTTAATCGTGCCTCGAAGGGGCTAAGAAAAACTCTTTCTTGCCGCTTTCAGTGGCTAAAAAAACAAACAAAAGAAAACAAGTATGCAAACAATTAAACAAGTAGTCCTTTTAGTATTGGGAGTAGTGCTGATGGGATTATCCGTCTCTGCAGAGACCATCAAAGGACATGTTACTGATACGAATGGTGCCCCGATGCCTTTCGTGACGATTTCCGTACTGACTAAAGATTCCACTTTGTTAACCGGCACCATCACCAACGATGACGGCTCGTACACATTGGAGGTACAGGCAATCAATTACATCATTCAAGCGTCCTATATAGGTTATCACACCTCGTTCGGCGGACCGAACTTTGTGCTATCAGAAGAGACAGAGCTGTTGAGCGAAGTAGAAGTGAAGGCCAAGAAACCGTTGATTGAACGCCAGATGGATAAATTGGTGGTGAACGTGAGTGCTTCGCCGCTGTCGGCAGGTTCGAACGGGAATGATATACTTCGGCGTGCGCCAGGTGTACGTATTGATAAGGACGGAAACATAACCGTGAACGGCAAAAGTGTGGACATTTGGGTGGACGGCAAGCCTTCATACCTGAACGGCCAGCAACTAAAGGGCATGTTGGACGGCACCGACGGCAATACGATTGAGAAGATTGAGATTATCTCCAACCCTTCCGCCAAATACGATGCCAGCGGGCAGGGAGGAATCATCAATATCAAGACTAAGCGCAACATGATGCGCGGGCTGAACGGTATGCTCTCAGCCGGCTACGGAGGAATGTACTTTGGTGATGTCAAACGTTGGCTACAGATGGATATGTTGTCGCTCAACCTTAACTACCGAGGTGAGAAGACCTATACCTTCGGTCAACTGACCCAAGTCTTCGCGCAGAACGATATTGATTTCGAGACATATCGCAAGACGCCTGAATTCGAGAATTATTCTTATTCCGGATACGACATGAAATTTCAATACTACATGCTCAAGGTCGGGAACGATTGGTATATCGACTCTGTCAATACCTTCGGATTTATATTACAAGTGCCCTACATGACTGTTCAGCAGCAGATTATCGATGGCAGGAACTATGCCTATACGGTGGTGGGAAGCGACACAACGAGCAGAAGTCAGAACCGCACGAGCGCCGGAACGCAGTCACCGCAGCACACGGCTAACCTCAACTACACGCATACATTTAACGAGGCGCTGGAGCGCGAACTGACTGTTAACTTGGATTATAACCGCTACAACAACAAGCAAAACAACAGCCAGAATACCCAATATGACGAACTAATACCCCACTCGCTTGGATTGGATATCAAGAGCAAGCAGGTGGTGGATATCTATAGCGCCAAACTGGATTTCCAGACTAAGTTCTGGAATACAGGCATGCTTGAGTGCGGCGTCAAGTACGGCCTGTCATCGACGGACAACCACATGACTACGG
>JAFXSS010000027.1 GCA_017525455.1 Paludibacteraceae bacterium | reverse complement strand
TGGCATCCGAGTTGAGCGCATGTGTCAAACTATCCGACGAGGAATAGACAGCCGTGAACTTCGGGCAGCCCCATGAAGCGTAGAAGTCGGACTTCATACCTCCGTCCAGTTTCCACTTATTAACATTGCCTTCCACATAGGAACAGAGGATAGCGCGGTCATCGTTCGCCAATTCCGGCATATGATACTCGTCTGCCAAAATATTCTCAGCAGCCATGGGGTTGAAGAACTTGTATACCATTTCAGGAGAAGTGCGGAAGCACTTCCAGTTCTCGGCTACTCCCCAAGGCGTCATGCCACCGTCACGCGTAGCTGCAATGACATACTGCACACCACCATACGAACGACAATACGTTCCGTCCTGATAAACCAAGAGTACAGTCTCGTCCTGAGCTCCATTTACATCATTATCGCCCATGAACAACTGCTGATAGGCAGTATATACAATACCGTCTTTGTTGGTCTTAGACACATTGTGAAGCTTATAAGAGCTCGCCAAAGCATTGTCAGCAGCATCCTTGGCCTTCTGCCATTGCGCAGTACCCGTATAAACTTCTGCATTGAGGTACAAACGTGCCAACAGCAGCCACGCAGCAGTCTGGTCAACACGATACTTGCTGATACGTGTAGCAGGCAAGGCTGTCGTCAAATCAATTAACTCACTCTCCAACCAGTCGAAAACCTCCTGACGTGTGAGAAAAATAGGATAATTCTCAGGGTCGGTACTTTCCTTCTCCATGAAAGGCACGTACTTGAACATATCCAACAGATACCAATAGTTCAGCGCACGGATGAAACGTACCTCGGCACGTTGCTGCTGATCCTTGGTAGAAGTGGAGTCGGCATAAGCCAGGAAGTGGTTGCAGAACTTGGAATCAATCATGCAACGGAAATACAAACACTTTATAAGCGCATTTTCGCCATCCCAACTCATGACACGTGTTTGGTCAACACCTACGTCATTCCATATCCACCAGCCTTCATCGGTCGGGAACTCGTTGAGCACCCACGATACGCGGAACAATCCAGACCATCCCTCATCGATATCATCGATGTCACCCGATCCCGCGGGGCCTGTTTGACCTGTCGTGGCTAGGGTGGAATAGATCTTGGTGAACAATGCATCTTGATTGAAACCCGTAGTCGAGTTCTTGTCAATCGGGGTAGTGTTCAGATTATGCACACAGGCAGTCATCACCAGTGCTACACATGCCACCGAAACATATTTCAATAAACGATACATATTCTTTTTAATTTAAAAATTTACAAATACTATTTTGAATATTTATGTTCCTATTAGAACTGCAGGTTCACGCCAACAACGGTGGTCATCGAACGGGGATAGAGATTGTTGTCAATACCTCCGAATACCTCCGGGTCAAGTCCGGAGTAACCGGAGATGACGAAAGGATTGCTTACGGTGCAGAACGCACGACCTGAGAATTTCGGACGCTTGAACGACCATCCGAGCGTGATATTATCACAACGGAGGAATGAACCGTTCTCTACAAAATAATCGGTAGCAAACCACTTATCGAACTTGGTTGTACCCTCAGCATCGGAATAGATAGCGTCGGAGCGCATGTTGTCCTCGTAGTAGGTAGTGAAGCACTGAGTCAGGATTCCCTCCACGTAGTTGTTACGATTGAAGTTCTCGCGGGTCAACATTTGCAGGTTGGAAGCCTTGACATCGTTGTACACGTAGTTGCCAATATTGGCACGGAAAGACATACCAAGGTCGAAGTCATAGAACTGGAACTTCATTTGCAGACCCATGGTAACAGGCGCTGCCGGGCTATGGAAGTAGTACTTATCCTTCTCGTCAATCACACCGTCAGGCGTTCCATCGTCATTACCTGCGCGGTCAACTACATACCAGTATTTGGTACCATCTTCGCGAACAGCAGACTTAGCTTCAAACACATAAAATGCCGATGTAGCTTCGCCAACTGCATGTTGCTGAATTGTGTTACCTGTACCAGAACTGATACCGCCGGTCGGAATAGCCGTTTGGTTCTCACCGGTATTAAGACGCAGAATCTTGTTCTGGTTCCATGTTACATTGTAACCCAGATCCCATTTGAACGCACGACCATAATCCATTAACACGGCATTTAGCGCAAATTCCACGCCTTGGTTAGACAGCGCGCCCACATTGGAGATAACGCGGTTGCGGAAGTTCGTACCGGCTGCTACGGTAACTGTATTCAGCAGGTCGTCCGTCAAACGGTAGTAGTAATCGATATTACCTGAGATACGGTTGTTTAGGAACGAGAAATCGATACCTGCGTTATACGTTGTAGTTTTCTCCCATGTCAGGTTACGATTGTAGGAGTTCGGGCGGTAACTGTAGTAGAGAATGTTGCCGTTGTTGTCCGTCACGTATTGTCCATCCTCGGGGAATACAGTCTCCAGAGCCTTGTTCTCTGTTGAATAGTTTTCGTAACCAACAGGATAATAAGCCTGATAGTTGGTGCTCTTGGTATAAGTTGCCAAATACGGATAATCACCATTGTTCAACTCTTGCTGACCGGTTATACCATAACCCAAACGAAGTTTGAGATCGTCAAGCCAGTTTACGTCTTTCATGAAGGTCTCTTTGATCTTCCAGCCCAGTGCAACCGACGGGAAGTAGCCCCAACGGTGCTCGGGAGCAAAACGTGACGAGCCATCGGCGCGGAACGTAGCAGTAAGCATCAACTGATTCCAAGCGATGTAGTTCAAACGTCCGAAGAACGAAACCAGATAACTCTCCGATTTCCACTCATTGGCGCTATAGTTAGCCTTGGTCCCGGCGAGCGGGTTACCGGAAGCATCGAGTTTGGTGTTGGTAGCAGGATACCATCCATTACCGATATTATTTCCCTCGTTATAGAAGTGCTGCCACTCATAGCCTGCCATTATATCAAAGTGCTGTGTGTCAGTAAAGTCCTTGTAGTACTGCGCATAACAGTTGAACTGGAGGTTGTATTTGCTCTTGTTCTCTACTCCATCCCATCCATAGTAGTGCGAACCGGCACCTGTATTGAGATTTACCGAGCGCTGCTTACCGAAAGAGTAGTCAGCACCAAAGTTGGCGTGCAAGGTTAAGTCCTCAAAACCGTGAATCTTGTAGTCAGCCTCCAAATTGCCTACAAACGCGCCCGAACGAGCAATAGACGATTGCTGGTCAAGAGCCGAAACAGGGTTGGCTGTGATATTGCTCTTAGGAGCAAGTACCCACTCAGTGTCGCCATAGGCTGCGTCCTGGGTCGGCTGCCAGTAGCCACCGAACATCTTGTCTGCGTCTTCCTTACTGAGCAGGACATCACCGTAGATACCCTTCACGCCCTCATCTCCGACCTTAACAGGTTGCGTCGGATCCATGTGGAGCGCTGCACCGACAACGCCGGGCTCGTAACTGTTGTAAATGTACATTCCCTTGGCATTGAAATTAAAGCTCAAATGCTTGTCAAGGAACGACGGGTTGAGGTTGATAGCTGCTGTTACACGTTGCATCTGGCTGGTCTTGATTGTACCATTGTTGAGCGTATAGCCGATAGATGCGCGGTAAGGCATGTGCTGCGTACTTCCCACGAGCGAAACATTGTGGTCAGTACCTATAGCTGTGCGATACACCTGATCTTGCCAATCGGTGTTAGCCGTACCAAGATATTTCATCTGGTCACGCGTATATCCCAAAGACATAGCATATGCACGCGTTTGGTCGCCTGTGAGTGTATGCAGACGGTTGGTAAGCGTACCGAACGATACATTACCGTCGTAGGTTACTTTCATCTTCTGACCGGCGCTACCTTTCTTGGTAGTAATGATAATAACGCCGTTGGATGCACGCGAACCGTAAATAGCGGTAGCAGATGCGTCCTTGAGGACTGTAAACGTCTCGATATCTGACGGGTTAACCATCGACAGCGGGTTAGCAGCGCCCGGTATACCGTTGTTATCCATAGCCAAACCGTCAATAACGATCAACGGGTCATTGGATGCGGAGAGTGACGAACCACCACGAATACGTATCGTAGCACCGCCACCAGGCGTACCACCGCCGTTGGTTACAGATACACCGGCTATTTTACCGGACAACATGTCTTGCGCATTGGTCTGCAGACCTTTATTCATTTCATCCGGTTTGATAGCAGTAACCGAACCGGTGGCATCATTCTTGCGAACAACACCATATCCGACGACCACGACCTCTTCCAGGAGTTCTGAATCTTCGCTGAGTTTGATATACATCTGCGGTGTTGCATCAAGTTCCTGAGTCTTGTAGCCCATGTAACTGATTGCCAGTTTAGCACCGGATTGTACGTTTAGAGAAAAGTTTCCATCAAAATCGGTAATCGTACCGTTGGTAGTGCCAATCTCGAGGATTGAAGCACCGATTACCGGTTCATCATTAGCCGCATCAATCACCGTACCTTGCACGGTAATTTGAGCAAAAGCCGTCATACCTAACATCAGGACAAACGACAAAAGCGCAGCGCGTAATGTGAATATAGATTGTTTCATCGTATTAGGTATTTATTGGTTCTTGTATTTGCGTTCCATATGTGTTACCTCGCCGTCATCCTTGTTGAATCCGGACAGTGCTACTTCATAGAAGCAGTCATCAATGTCATCGGTCTTGTCTTCTACGACTTTTCCACCAACGGTAGCAAGCGATTTTGTATGCATTTTACCCTTGAAGGCGACATTGAACTTCTTCACATTGACAAACGATACGGGAGTCCACTTTGCATCCGTTATTTCTATCAGCAATTCGGAATGCTCAGCCGCTTTGCTGGTCGGCTTGGTGTAGCACTCCTCTGTCCATGTCTCAACATGGTAGATGTACTTTCCGGTATTAGCTTTACCCTCACGGTTAAATACCATTTCGCCGTTTACAGCCAACAGCGGCCCATGATTAGTCTTAATCTCCTTGATATCAGCATCCTCAAAAGGAACAGAGATCTGTCCTTTGTACGTTCCGTCAGCCTGCTGCTTGGTAGAGAAGCGCACCGTGTCAGGCACAGCACGGTTGGGGTACGTCTCGTTGAACCACTTGAGCGTGTCTGCATTATCAATCATAAACTGCTTGTATGCATCAATCTGCTCTTGTGTGTAACTTACTACCGCAGTTGTCCAAGCCAGATAGTACGTTGTATCCTTGCGCGACGTGATGTACGCCGTTGTATCCGACACAACAAAATCATAAGCGGTAAAATTCTGATTGACCGAACGTAGAACATTTGCCAGAGAGATCAAGCTCTTCTCCGTAGTGTAACCGTCGACATGCAGTACACCATCACTCCACGAGAGCATTTTCTGCTCACCGCCAACGGTCACAGGTATGTTCATCGACAGGCCATTTTCAGCCATCGTTGCTTCCTGCCATGTAAGGTCATTACTCTCATCGCTATCCAAACCGTTACCGGTGGTAGCCTTGCGGTAGTAACCTACTCGACCGTTCTCACCATTCTCCAATAGCCACTCATGCATAGTGGTGCTGACTGCAGCCGAGTCCACTTCGATGAAGAAGTAGTTACCCAACATAGTCTGCTGAGCAAGCTTAGAGTCAATAGCCTGCAGGTCGGGATCCTTCTTGCACGAAGTAAACAAGCCTGCCACTACTGCCAACAAACATGCACATAGTAGAATTTTGTTTTTCATAAATTAGTTATTTTGTATTTGTTATTAGTATCACAAATATTACTGCCGGGGCTAAATGCTTTTATTCTTCTTTTTCGTTAATAAGGAATACGGCTACAGCGCCCAATAGCAGTAGCACACCTGCTACTACCAGCATACCAACTTGCTCACCGGCGCAGAAGTACTTCAGGATCAAGCCACCAATCAGCGCAGCGCAGATCTGCGGCAGACAAATCGTGCAGTTGAACAAACCCAGATAATAGCCCATATTCTCGCCTTTCAACGAGTTTGTAAATATCGTGAACGGCAAAGCGAGCATGGCAGCCCAGGCGGCACCGATCAGTGCGTAAGAAACGAACAGCACGTACTGGTTAGTGACAAACATTGTGGAAATGAAACCTACGGCACCCACTGCCAGCGAAATAGCATATGCGCCCTTGTTGCCTGCCACTTTCTCCAATGGCGACAGCACCATTGCCCACAGCAGCGAACCGATAGCCTGTACCATAAATACTATTCCTACCCAGTCGCCTGCATTCTGGAACTCAGCCACAGCCGTCGACAAGCCATCCCAGCCAAAACATTGAGAGGCGATTACACCGTTCGAATACGTCCACATAAAAAGGAATGCACTCCAGCAGAAGAATTGCACGAGCCCTACTGTCCAGAACGTAGAAGGAGCATCTATCAGCAGACGAACAAAGCCCGGATCTTCTTCTTTCTTCTCAGCCTTCGGATCAATGCCGTGGAACTCAGCGTACTCTTGCGGCGGCATCTCTTTCACAGCAAAGAAAGTGTACAACACGCACACAATAAGGATAGCGGCACCTATATAGAACGACCATTTGACCGAATCAGGTATAACGCCTTCCGGCGCCAGATTGCTGACACCAATCCATGAGAAGAAGTATGGGAACACATATCCTACTACCGAGCCGGCATTGCACAACGCCGACTGAATGGCATAAGCTGTACCTTTCTGCTCCTCATTCACCATATCTCCAACCATCATCTTGAACGGTTGCATGGCGATGTTGATACTTGTATCCAGGAACATCAGGCTGAACAAGCCGAACCACATGGCGGCATTCAGACCTAGGAACAATCCTTGTGAGAATGTGAAGTCACCAGCATTAGGCAACAGAGCCATCACTGCTACCGCTATCAACGCGCCAACAAGCAGATATGGCTTGCGGCGACCTAGACGCGTCCAGGTGCGATCACTATACTTGCCAATCAGCGGCTGTACAATCATACCCATCAACGGAGGAAGAACCCAGAAGAACGACAACTGGTGAGGATCGGCTCCCAAAGTTGCAAAAATACGGGAAATGTTGGCGGATTGCAGAGCATAAGCTATCTGCACGCCAAAAAAGCCGAAACTGAGATTAAACAATTGTCCCAACGAACGATTTGTATTTTTCATACTATTATCTTATATGTTTGTCTAGCCCGACGAACGGGGAATCCAATGTTTCGCTATGTTTCGTTTTTGCAAAAAAGCGCACAAAGATACAAAAATCTTTTTGAATTTGCAAATACAATTTATACTTTTTTCAAAAAAAATTACTTTTTGCGCCAAATTCCCTTTAAACAGGTGCGTTCTGACAACCATTTTTGATTATTTCCAATTCAGATGCCATGCTAACGCTATTTCTCATGAACCGAGACCTACACTTATTATTATGCGCACACTGAAGTGCGCACACACGCGAAATGCTGACACAACCTTGCAATTTTGCGAAAGTTAGCACAATAATTTGCATATATCAGATTTTTTTTGTACCTTTGCATGCTTTTTTGCGCGAGCACGGCATTGAGGCTGCGCTGCGCACAGATGTTTAACCATTTAACGCAGTTCGATACACTTATCAGCAAATCCGCTCCACTAAAGGAGTATTGGTGTAAAGGCTGCAAATCTACCAATTTATGGCAGAGAATTTAACAATCGGCAATTTTGATTGGGATGCTTATGAGGCTACAGCCCAAGGCGCAAAGAACGAATCTGAAATTGCCAAGTACGATGGCTCTCTGAGCGCCATCAAAGAGAACGAGGTCGTTGAAGGTACCGTCGTTTCAGTTAACAAACGCGAAGTAGAAGTAAACGTAGGCTTCAAGAGCAACGGTTTCATTGCTGCTTCGGAATTCCGCTACAACCCCGACCTTAAGCCGGGCGACAAAGTGGAAGTGTATATTCAAACTCAAGAGGACAAGAACGGTCAACTCGTTCTTTCGCACAAGGAAGCTCGCGCAGCCCAGGCTTGGGATCGCGTTAACGAGGCTTGCGAGAAGGAAGAGATTGTTCAAGGTTACATCAAGTGCCGCACTAAGGGTGGTATGATCGTTGATGTACTCGGCATGGAAGCCTTCCTGCCGGGTAGCCAGATCGACATCCGTCCGATTCGTGACTACGACCAGTTCGTTGGCAAGACTATGGAGTTCAAGATCGTTAAGATCAATCCTGAGTTCCGCAATGTTGTTGTTTCGCACAAGGCTCTCATCGAAGCCGAGCTCGAGGCACAGAAGAAAGAGATTGTCAGCAAGCTTGAGAAGGGTCAGGTACTCGAGGGTACAGTTAAGAACATCACCAACTACGGTGTATTCATCGACCTTGGTGGCGTAGACGGTCTAATCCACATTACCGACCTGAGTTGGGGTCGCGTAAGCGATCCGAAGGAAATCGTACAACTCGACCAGAAGATCAACGTGGTTATCCTAGACTTTGATGAGGATAAGAAGCGTATTGCTCTCGGTCTGAAGCAACTGACTCCGCATCCTTGGGATGCACTTGACCCTAACCTGAAGGTAGGCGACAAGATCAAGGGTAAAGTTGTTGTCATGACTGACTACGGAGCATTCGTTGAGGTAGCCGAAGGCGTTGAAGGCCTCGTTCACGTAAGTGAGATGAGCTGGAGTCAGCACCTGCGTTCGGCTAACGACTATCTGAAGGTTGGACAGGAGGTTGAGTGCGTTATTCTGACTCTCGACCGCGCTGACCGCAAGATGAGCCTTGGTATCAAGCAGCTCAAACCCGATCCATGGGAGACCATCGAGACCAAGTATGCTGTTGGTTCGCGTCATTTCGCCAAGGTACGCAACTTCACCGGTTTCGGCGTATTCGTTGAACTGGAAGAGGGCGTTGAGGGTCTGATTCACATCAGCGACCTGAGCTGGACAAAGAAGATCAAACACCCGAACGAGTTCACACAGATCGGTGCCGAGATCGAGGTTATCGTACTGGACATCGACAAGGAGAACCGTCGTTTGAGCCTTGGTCACAAGCAGCTTGAGGAGAATCCTTGGGAAGAGCTTGAGGCTAAGTTCGGTATCGACACGATCGTAACCGGCAAGGTAATCGAGATCAGCGACAAGGGTGCTACCATCCGTCTGGATGAAGGCGTAGAAGGCTTCTGCCCGACACGTCACTTGCAGAAGGAAGACAAGAGCCCTGTAGCCGTAGGCGACGAGCTCGACGTAAAGGTTCTTGAGTTCAACCGCGACGCTAAGCGCATCCTCGTTTCACACCTTCGCACTTGGGAAGAGCGTAAAGAGGCTCCTGCCAAGGAAGCTAAGGCTGAGAAGAAAGAGGCTGCTCCTGAACTCCCGAAGGTAGAGAAAACTACCCTGGGTGATCTGGACGTACTCGCTAACCTCAAGGCTTCGATGGAAGCAGAGGCTAAGCCTGCCAAGAAAGCTCCGGCAAAGAAAGCCGCTGCTAAGAAAGAGGCAGAATAGTAAGCCTACAGCCATCGGCTGAAAAGAAAAGAGCGTGCCAACAGGTACGCTCTTTTACTTTTACTTTTAAACAACTATTGCTCGTTATTCTCTCGATGTTCCCTCGATGTTCCCTCGACTCAACTCCGCGCGTTCGCGTTCTCTGATTCGGCAAGCAGCAGATCTCTACCTCTCCTCACTCGTCGCAATTCGTGCAGATGTTTATCTGCTTTCGATGGCGGAGAATCTCGCTGCGGAAGTGTTGAGCTTTGGCACTATGCCAGATGTCGCGGAGAGACTGGCTGTGGATATTCCCGAGCACATATTGCTTCTGCTTGTCATAGCAGCACGGCAACACGTTACCCTGCACGTCAATCACACATCCGCTCCATAGCCTGTAGCAGCGGTTATGCAGCCGGTGTTTGAGCACGTACCTACCCTGCTCGGCTGCATAACGATAACGGGCGTAACGCTCGTCGGTAGGCATGAGCGGCGAGCCATGCTCGTAGTCGTAAAGCTGGGCGGTTTTCATTGTCAGTCGGTCTGCCCCGAGGCGCTTGTATTCGCGGCGGAAAGTAGCCCACTCTGCCTCATTGGTTTTGAGATAGAGGCACTGGAGTTCGATGATCGGTGTATGGTGTACGGTGTTTGGTGCACGGTGTTTGGCTTCGCGCAGGTAACGAATAGCGGCCTTGCATTGCTCCACACTGCCGCCACGACGATACTGCTCGTAAGTATGCTGCGTCCAGCCATCCATGCTGACAATAATCCTGTTCAGCCCGGCGTTGACCAATGCCTCAGCCATAAGTTTGTCCAAGCGCTGCGCGTTAGTAGAAACAATTGTGTACAACCCGGCTTCGCGGGCTATACGAATCATCTCCGGCAAGCGATCGTTAAGTAGCGGTTCACCCTGCCAAAAAAGTTGAATCGTGTGAGCATAAGGTGCTATTTGTCTTACTATATTCCGATAGTCATCTATCGCCATGACACCGATATAGGTTCGAGTATTGTCTAGGATAACCCCGCTATCGGAAGTATTTTGCACCTTATTCGTCCTGTTCATCCCAACAGGGCACTCAGGGCAGGACAATTGGCAGAAGTTAGCCGGCTCAACCGACACGAATGTAGGCATGTGGCGCACATAAGACGCACCTGCGATGCTGAGGGCGTAACTCCCCCAACAACGCAGGTTGTTCCACGCGCGCGTACAATACATAATGCCTATCATCGCGGAGTACGAAAGGCTTACTTGCAAGCAATCTTATTTACACGGCGTTCGTGACGACCGCCCTCAAAGTCAGTGGCAAAGAACGTGCGCACCATCTCCAGTGCCTTCTCTTTCGTAACGAAGTTAGCCGGCAAGCCAAGAACATTCGCATTGTTGTGCTGACGCGCCAGTTCCACCAGGGGTATATCCCAGCACAATGCAGCCCGCACACCTTGGTGCTTGTTGGCAGTCATACAGATACCATTGCCCGTTGAGCAGATGACAATGCCCATCGTTTGCTCACCTCGGTCGATAGCTTCGCCCAGCGGGTGAGCAAAGTCCGGATAGTCGCAACTCTCAGTGGAGTAACAGCCGTAGTCTTTGACCTGTGCACCTTGGCTCTCGAGCCATGCACGTACATCTTGTTTAAGGTTATAGCCGGCGTGATCACTCGCCATGGCTATAGTCTGACCTTGCAGGTTCATATACTAAATGAAATTATAAATTACAGAAGTTTCTTGATATCTTTCTCCAGTTGCTCGAAATCGGCATAACGTCCTTGCACCTGCCCCTTCCTGTCGAGCAGGAACATTGTGGGTACGGAGTTTACATTGTACGTAACGAGCGGGTCAGTAGTCTCGGTGCGCACGCACGTCCAGGGTAAGTTCTTCACCCAATCTTCCCAGTACAGTTTGACAGGGTCAACACTCACGGAGTAGATATCCAACCCACGGGCGTTATACTTGTTATCCAATTCGCGCAGCGCGAGCACGTACGCGTTTCCCTTTTCTATCTGCGAGGTGGAGAACTCCAGCAAGATTACTCTGCCCAGATGTTCGCTCAAGCGACATATATCACCATAGATATTCGGCAGTGCTATATCCAGAAACGTTGATTCGTTTTCATCGATATATTGTCGCATAGCCATGTCGTTAAGCGCCTTGCGTTCGGCATTCATTGCGCCGAGCACTTGAGTGTACAGCGTCTTGCTACGCACATATTCGGGCAGCCAGACGTTCATTGACGTAGCCACGACCTGATAGTACTTACGCTGCTGCGGGTCGTACATATCGAATACAGGCACACCTTGCTTGCTTTGGAACACTGCGTAGTACGCCGCCATCGAACGAGGCTCTTGCATGATTACCTGCTGTGCAAACTGCCGATGCTCATCTATCGGATTCTCCCGCAGCGAGCGGCGCAGTCGGGCAATC
Organism: Paludibacteraceae bacterium; assembly: GCA_017525455.1. Taxonomy (GTDB): domain Bacteria; phylum Bacteroidota; class Bacteroidia; order Bacteroidales; family Paludibacteraceae; genus Colicola. The sequence goes on along the minus strand of JAFXSS010000027.1, from coordinate 9,795 downwards.
GTCACACTCTGCGGCGAGCCAATAAACGCTTCTGTCAGAGCCAGACTATCCTGTGATGTAACAAGGCTGATTGTTTCTATCGAATCCACCGCTAACACGGCGTACTTCTGCCCTATACGCAGACGATAGAAATCCGGGAACTCAGGAGCGGATCCGTGCAACACAAACGCGCCATCCTCCTTGAGCACGCACGAGTCTTCAGGCTCGGTACTCGTGAGGCCTGTGTGCTCAAGATACAACATCTGTCCCTGAGCCCCTGTAACCACACCGCTAACTTCAAACTGCGGTGCACGCGAGCATGCTGCCAACAGCAAGCCTGCTACTATAGTCAATACAATTTTTCTCATTGCTTGATTGGGTTAGAATATTACCGCCAGATTGCCAAACATCAACTTACAAGCAATTGCAAGAACGATTATTCCGAAGAACTTGCGAATAATGTATAATGCTGTTTGACCGAGGTACTTTGTAAGCCAGTTCGTACCGATTAGTACCAGGTAGAGCACCAGCATACATAAGAACAGTGATATGCAGAGATTAAGGATACTATATTCAGCCGTGATAGCGAGCAATGCTGTGAACGCTCCCGGGCCGGCGTACATCGGGAAAGCCAAGGGAACGATTGAACCTGCTCCGGCTACTTGATCTTCGAGTTTGTCGTTCTGGAAGATGGTGATATCCAGAACCATCTCCATCGCCATGAGAAAAATGACAAAACCACCAGCGATGGCGAAATATTCAATCTGCACGCCGAACAGTTTCAGTATCCACTCGCCCAAAAACAGGAACGACATGAGTATAACTATACTGGCAATACAAACGCGGTCGGCATGTATCTTGATACCCTTCTTCTGCATGGCTATCGTTACGGGTATATTGCCAAACGGATCAATGATGGCTATCAGAAAGATAAACGATGACAGCACTTGCCAAATGTCAAAATCTCCGAAGAATTCTCTTACTGCGTCCATGATAGTTATATTTTTGAGTACAAAGATACAAATATTTCTTTGAATTTGCAAGCCAAAGCGCAAATTTTATGCTTTTTTGAGTAAAAATTTGCAAATATCTATATTTTTTTGTATCTTTGCAAGCGTTTTCATCGGGTTGTAGCCAGAGAGCACCCCGGGCTAAATAAATCATACGGCAAGCAGACTGTTTGACCGCATGGAGATTAGAAATAGTAAACGACGAAACAGTACGAACAGCAAGAACAAAGTAAACGACTATATAAAGAAATAATAAACGATAAATAGTAACAAATTTTATGATTAACTCACAAGACATCAAGAACGGCGTTTGCATCCGCATGGACGGCCGTTTGTATTTTGTAATCGAATTTCTTCATGTTAAGCCCGGTAAGGGCAACACGATCATGCGTGTTAAGTTCAAGGACGTAGTTGACGGTCGCGTGCTGGAGCGTCGCTTCAACATCGGTGAGAAACTTGAGGATGTACGCGTAGAGCGTCGTCCTTACCAATTTCTATACAAGGAGGGCGAGGACTACATCTTTATGAACAACGAGACTTACGAGCAGGTGCCTATCGCTCACGACCTGATCACGGGCGTTGACTACCTGAAAGAGGGCTTTGTGGTTGACGTTGTATCTGACGCTTCGACCGACACGATTCTGTTCGCCGAGTTGCCGGCCAAGGTTGAGTTGGCAATCGCATACACCGAGCCGGGTCTGCGCGGTGACACAGCAACCAACACGTTGAAGCCCGCCAAGCTGGAGACCGGTGCCGAGATTCGCGTACCGCTGTTCATCAACGAGGGCGAGATTGTTCGCGTTGACACACGTGACGGCAGTTACTGCGAGCGCGTGAAATAACTGACGTGAAACATTTGTTTCTTTCCCTACTCCTACTTTGCACCTCGGCAGTTCTTGCCGACGGTGTGAAGATTGGTGACCTGTACTACAATCTCAACGAAGCCGATCTAACGGCCGAGGTCACCTATCAGTGCAAAGGCTTGATTAACTACTCCGAGTTGCCGAAGGCTGACTTGGAGATTCCCGAATCCGTAATTTACGACCAACACACTTACGCCGTAACCGCCATCGGTTATCAGGCGTTTGTGTATTGCAGTGCAATAACTACGGTTACGCTGCCTTCGAGCATACGTGAGATAGGCGCAAACGCGTTCATGCAATGCACGAAGCTGCGTAAGATATCTATCCCCAACACTGTTAGAGCCATCGGCACGATGGCTTTCTACAACTGCACACGTCTGACTGCATTCACTGTGCCGGACAGCGTTCGTCAGGTGCGCGGTAGCACGTTCGAGGGTTGCACTTCGCTCGTTCACATCAGCCTGCCTGACAGTATGACTGCTCTGTTCGACGGCGCTCTGAAGAACTGCAGCGCACTCCGCCAGATTATTCTGCCAGCACGGCTGACTGCTATCGGCAAGAACGTATTCAACGGCAACACAGCTCTACAGGCTATATACTGCCAAGTAGATAGTCCGCTTGTAGTCACAAACAATTTTACCGGTGTGGACACACTCACGTGCAAGTTGTATGTACCTGAGGGCTCTATCGATGCCTACCGTCAGGCTAAGGTTTGGAGGGATTTTCGATATATTCTACCCCTGCCAGACGAATTGCCAGACGCCATCCATGTCACAACGACCGACCGACTCGTAGAGCCAAAAAAAATACTGGACAACAATCAACTTGTCATCCAGTTACCTAACGGCATACGCTATACCGTTACGGGAATAAGACTCCGCTAAATTATTTACCTATACAGAACCGCTCAAAGATTGTGTTGAGCACCTCTTGCGACGTCACTTGCCCCGTTATCTCGCCGAGTGCGTCGAGTGCGGCGTGCAAGTCGGGCGTGATCAGTTCTCCGCTGAGTTGCTGCTGCAACCCCTGCTCGACATGTTCGAGCGCCTGACGCGCCCGGCAAAGGGCTTCGTAGTGGCGGATGTTGCTTACCATCGCACTGTCGCTATGCTGCGTCAAGCGGCTCACCTCGCTCTCCAGCCGCTGCAGCAGAGGCTGTATCTCTCCGTTGCGGGCACTGATACAGATATCCCCTTCTGATGCGAAGTTCCTCAGATCACATTTATTATATACGCGCAGGTAGACCTGTTGCGGTGTCAGGTCATCGGAGGTAAGAACGGTCTTAGGATCGGTGCTATCAATCAGTTCGATTACTATCTGTGCTTTTCTTACCGCCTGTCGGGTACGCTCTATGCCGAGTTGCTCTATCGTATCGCCTGTAGGCTGTATGCCTGCCGTATCCATCAGTCGCACCTGCACACCGCCTATGGTCAGCGTATCTTCGATTGTGTCGCGTGTTGTGCCGCGTATGTCGCTGACAATAGCTCTGTCGTCGCCAAGCAGGGCGTTGAGCAGTGTTGACTTACCGGCATTCGGTGCGCCCGCTATAGCCACGTGCACCCCTTGCCGTATGGCGTTACCTGCAGCAAACGAGTCAATGAGCTCGCCCGTGACAGCCATCGCCCGTGAGAGCAGTTCGCGCAGTTGTGTCCGGTCGGCGAACTCCAGTTCCTCATGGTCAGCAAAATCCAGCTCAAGCTCCAGCAGTGATGTGAACGTGAGCAATTGTGAGCGCAGGTCGGCAATCTTGCCGGATATACCTCCGCGCAACTGACTGAGTGCAATCGTCTGCTCGGCCGCCGTCTGTGCAGCTATCAGGTCAGCCACAGCCTCCGCCTGCGCGAGGTCGATCTTACCGTTGAGGAACGCGCGTTTGGTGAACTCACCGCGTTCGGCTATCCGCGCCCCGCACTGCGTGAGCAGCCTCAACAACTCCTGCTGTATATACACACTGCCGTGACAGGCAATCTCCACCACATCATCACCCGTGAACGAATGCGGTGCACGATAGACCGTGCATACCACCTCATCCAGTATCTGCTCAGAGCCTGGCTGCTGCCGAGTTGTTCTAATCTGACCATAGTGTGCGGTGTATCCCTGCGCCTGCGCCAGCGGCTGTCGTCCGCAGAACAGGTTGTCCACTATGCTTACGGCCTCCGCTCCGCTCACACGTATGACTGCTACTCCACCCGTTCCGAAGGGCGTAGCGATGGCGCAAATAGTCTGACTACTATAATCGTTTGTACCCGGCATTTATCTGTAGTTTATTCTTTCGTTGGTTACCCCTCTGTGGCGCATAATCGGCTTCTCCCATATTTCTGATAGGCTCCTTTCCAAACAGGTGTATATCCGTACCGTTGCGAGCATGACCAATCAGTTCCCAGCCATCGTCGGTGATAGTGAGCGTACCGTCAGCTATGAGCCATTGCACCTCAGGCACCAGATACCCCCTACTGAGATAACTGCTGGAAGCATAGTAGTACTGCGAACCTTCAATCAGCACTCTCTTGTCATCACGGAAACCGGCATATGCTGTTCCAGGTCGTAGTGTGGTACGCAGAGCATATGAACCAGTAGGGATAGAAGTTTCGTTCACCGAAGTAAACAGGTAGAGTTGTGCAAATGGCACGCAAGCGGTGTTATTCACACTAACTGTAACATTGGGGTTGTACGCCTGTATCTCCCATAGGTTGAAACCATAGTCTGCGTACGTCTTATAGTACGCAGAGGCCGCTGTCAGGGTGTCGGTCGGCATACCCGAGTAATCCGCGGGAGATGTTGTGGCACCGGGTTCGGGATAGTAGTCAGCAATCGGCACAATCTTCAATCCCTCATGCACCAGATTGGCACCTCCGGCAGTGTTGGGCACCACGGGGCGTTGTTCTACTTGCACTACGGGGCGGAAGTCATCGCTGAGCAACGCCACTACAGCACAGTTGTCTGCTTCCCATGTTTGGGGCAAGGTCAGTTCGTAATCAGCTTCATAAGCATGGTTATCGGCTACGGTTATAGTCGTACCCATCGGTTCGGTCAGGAAGGCACGTACGGCATTGCAATGACGGAACTCCTGCCACCCCTCATACGTGTTATAGAAATCTGCCTGATAGTCAATCATACCTGACTCTTTGACGAGCGCAGTCAGCTTGAGTGCGGGCGGCTGATCACCCAGCACCAAACCACTGATATGCACCTTCAGTGTGCGCGACGCAGCATCATAGGTGTTCGCGATAACCACCGAAGCGTAGGTCGTTTCTGCAAATTGTGTTTTGCTTACCGTGGGCAGATAGCCCGGATGGAAACATGTGGCAACCCCCATCTGGCTCTTGGTGGAATTACGGTTGATAGTGATAATCGGTGCACCGCCTACCGACAATTTGGATGTTATCTGCTGACTGCCGGGCACACTGAAGTGATCGGGACTGAAGCCGTAGTGATGCAACACTACCACCCAATTTGTATCGTTAACTACAAAGTCATGCACGCAGTCCATGCCGAACGGACAATATCCGCAGTCCTGCCCGGTGAACTCCTCCAGCAGATGTTTCTTCGGGAACGACTCTGGCAGTACAAGTGTGTCAGGCGTATCTGGCGTGTCAGGATTGTCGGGAGTGTCGGGAGTGTTCTTAGGTTGGCAGGCCGTCATCCAACCGAGAGTCAGGGCGCATAAGCCCATAAGCAAATGTCTTGTATTCATATTCTGTTTGAAATGTTATTTACATATTTGTAATCCTTGAGGCGTGTACCACTGTCCGTTGTGCTCAATCAGCACACGTCCATCAATCATTTGTTTGGCAGGTTTGGCAGCCGGTGCGTCCACCTGCTCTACCGCGTCTGCATTGTACACGTATCGCACTAGCAAGACGCGGCTGTCAGCGCCGTCGTCGAATACATACTCGATAGTCTCGTCAGAACCGGCTTCGGGCACATAATGGGTGTACCAGTGTGCCAAGCCGCTGATGTTGAACTGCTTGTTCTCCTTCGTTTCGCCATTACCGGCAGTACAATTATTAGCACAGCAGAACTCGTCAGTCAGCCCAGTAGTCGAACGGGTAATACGTATGGTTATCACCGCTGCGTCACTCAGCAAATCACCTTCTAAGCCCATCGTATAGCGGCCGGAAAGTATATCCGCCACACCTTCGGTAACAGTCAGTGTCATACCTTGTTCGGGCACTTCGCCTTCGCCTTTCACACTCACGATCAGTGCATCGGCCTGTTGCATAACCAGCAACAGCATCAGTAGTATTACGGTTCTTTTCATTCTATTCTGAGTTGTAACGCGTTGATTATCGTTTTATTGTCATCCATCGCCACGACGACAGCATAGCAGTGCTTCGGGTCGCAGCCTTCAGGCAGCTTACCTGTGACTACATACTCATCCGGTAGCAGTTGTGCTATGACACTCTCGCCCCACTCGTCGCCTATTGTACCTCGCAGCATGTGGCGGTGGTAGTAATGCGTATCCACCGAGCCGTCAGGAAGCGCCTGTGCGCCTGCCACGCTGTCTTCCACCAGCCATGTAGCCAGTTGCAGGCTCATCGGTTGCATAGCATAGCAGTGTGCACTCACGGTCAGTTGCCTCGTTTCGGCTTGCAGTGCTGCATCCGCCGTCAGTTGTACCATCCCTGTCTGTTCCATCTGTTCTGCCACCCATGTAGCCCATAGAGGATAGTCAATCATGCTGCCGTCGGTTTCAGTTTGCAGGTCGATATTTCCTGCGGGAAACGGCGTGGTCGCCAATCCGCCCAGGTGCAGATAATAGGTGTCGGCCGCAGTGCAGGTATAATCGTACTGTTCTGCTCCGCGGGTAAAGGGATTGGTGGCAGGATGCATGGCTACGGTTATCAGTCTGTCGCCATACGTCCGGCTGAGTTCGTCAGCAGCCTCGGCGGCCTTCGGGCAGTTCACACAGCGAAATCCCGTGAACTCAATCAGTACATGGTTGCGGCCATCGGTGATTGCCGGCTGTGGCACAGGTATCAACCGCTCACCCTCGCTTATCACCTCGCACCCATTTAGCACACACAGGCACAGAACTGATAGCAATACGCTGGCAGCAGACAACCGACGGCTAAACACTGATATCTTATATTTTGCACTTACCATGTGTAGTTATAACTCAATTTTACTCCTTCCTGCTCAGGTTCAAGTCGACACACTCCTCCGGAGCAATTTAATCCTGCGCTGGTTTTGACATATCCTGCCGACAATCGGTGCGCTTCATGAGTATACGTAATCAGTGCGGAATAGTAGTGCTGTTTGAGCTCGTTGGGTGCGCCGCCTATGTTATACTCCCACTCTCCGGTCACCGTCACGCATCGCCATAGATCCAGTTCGAGTGCCGCAGCCACCCATTGTCCGTTATCCTGGCGGGTGAACAGATATTGCACCTCGTTGCGCAGGGTTATGTTGTCAGTCAGTTTGACCTTGTTCTCCAGTACGGCAACTCCTGCGCGTACCAAGTCGCCTTCACCCTCTATCACGCGCTGGTTATATGTCTGGTACATAATCAGAGCATTCAAATACCAGATTTGTGAAATCTTCTTGTTAAGTTCGAGGTGCACATCGGTGTAGTAGGTGCCATGTTTAGTCCAATCTACAGCCCACGAACCCTCGTTCAGCAGCCCTCGCACGTGTGCTCCGCTTAGCTTGAGTGTTGTGCCGTAACGTCCGCCCATAGGTGTACGACGCGGCCATGTGTAGCATACCTCGGCCTGAAATGCCCACTCGCCTGACACGTACTGTGTGGCGTACGGATAGATTGCTGCCAGCGAATATGTATGTTGCGGTGTGAACACCGGCAACAGATTAAGCCTGCCGGCTATACCTGTCTGCGTTCGCGATGAGCGCAGCGACATATTGTCGGAGTACTTGGCCTGCGCCAGCACTGAGAATCCCTTTCGCGAATATCCTGCCGATAGCAGCAGCGTTTGTCCAGGACGGTAACTCATCATATTCTCTATTGTGGGATTGTTAGCCACATAGGCGTACTCCGCCATCACATCCCATCCGTGTCCTTGCATCTCAACGCGCACCTCGCCTGCGCCTACCCAGCGCGGCAGGTTGTACATATATAACTTGCCGTCTATCGGCTGCAGCAAGGTATCAGGGCACTCGTACTTACTGACATAACTGCCGCCGAATGTCAGGTCAATGCTATTCTGCTGGAGGGGAATAATCCATCGTTGTAATTCCAAGTCAATATCCGCTCCCAATACGGCGTCACGCGAGTAGTTCCATCCCCAAGCGCCATCAGTATAGCAGTTCCAGTACCGGCGTTGCTTGCCGCCGAGCAGAGTCAAGTGGATTCCGTTGTGCGCCTCTGCCGTGATTTTTGCCCCTCGCAGCGAGTTATCAACACCCAGGTCGCGGTTCTCATATAAGTTGAGCAAAATACCTGAACCGAACTGCCCGTAGATGTCGCCTACGCTGATGTGTCCCCATTCAAAATCCGCTCTCAGACTCAGTCGACCTATGCCATGTCCGGCAAATCCGGGTTCGTACCCCGGCAGCGGCCACTGATTGATCTCTACACGTGTGTCCGCAGTCACGCCACGGAAGTGTACAACATTGGTGGCAGATGTCAGATAGTGCACCGCCAGGTCAATGTAATTGTTGCTCAGGTGGTCGATTTTTGCCCATGGTGCACGCGGATGTGTACGATACTCCGATATATCGCGCGTAGGGAACAAACCATCATGCTGCACTCCACCGCTCACATACACCGTGTCCCTAGCAGCACACAGAGACGTACACCACAACAGACAGACCGCTATATAAAGAACTTCAAACTTCAAATTTTCAAATAGTTCATAGAGTGTTCAAAATTTACCCTTCCCTTCAATGTAGAACGGAGGTGAGGCTCTTTCGTATTTCCACCTCGCAGCCGTCGGTGTATCCTGTGTGAGTATAAACAGTCTGACCGGACTTGTCGAACACGAATAGATGAGGTATGTTCTGCACGTTCATCGCGCGCTTGAGTTCACCGTTAGGATCAAGTAGTACGTGATAATCCCATCCGTAGCCGTCCACCAGAGGTTTGACTTTCTTGCTATCCTGCCCTTGGTCAATCGACACGATGTACATCTCCACTCCGGTCTCGTCCTGCCAATCGGCGTACACCTCGTTTATAGCCTGCAACTCGCGCATGCACGGTTTGCACCAGGTGGCGAAAAATGAAATAATCACCGGTTTACCGTTAGCTACCAGCGTTTCGGTATGAACGGTTTGTCCGTCTATATCCTTCAGTTCCATATCAGGCAACACTGCCCACAGACGGCTTATGCCCATCAAGCACACTGCTATCAAAATCAGTCGTTTCATATTTACATAAATGTTCACAGCGCAAAGATACTATTTTTTTTCGATATTTGCAACAGTTTGCAGCAATTTTTCTGATTTTTCCTGTCAAATGTTTGCATTTATGCAAATTTATTTGTATCTTTGCATCATGATTATCAATTTATAATTTACGTTTATGAAGGTCACCCTCATAGTAGTTGGCAAAACAGTTGGCACAGAGTTGCCCCGGTTGATCGACACCTACACGCAGCGTCTGAAGCACTATGTGCCGTTTGACATACAGGTCATCCCCGACCTGAAGAACACAAAGAACCTGAGCGAGGCTCAGCAGAAGCAGCAGGAAGGTGAAGCTATACTCCGTGCTGTGGAGGGCAGTTACGTCGTATTGCTTGACGAGCATGGCATCGAGTACCGCAGCATGACGTTTGCCCGTCAGTTACAGACCTGGATGAACACCTCGGCTCGAGGTTTGACCTTCGTGATAGGCGGGGCTTACGGATTCAGTCCGGCAGTATATGAGCGTGCAGATGCGCAAATCTCACTCAGTCAGATGACTTTCAGCCATCAGATGATTCGTCTGCTGTTTGTAGAACAACTCTATCGTGCCATGACAATCCTACGCGGTGAGCCCTATCACCATG
>JAFXSS010000026.1 GCA_017525455.1 Paludibacteraceae bacterium | reverse complement strand
TATATATGGCGCAACAAGGTCAATATCAATAACCTGCTGGAAATCCGAACGCTTCATCTCGTGCATAGGTACGCGCTTGATGATACCGGCGTTGTTGACGAGGATATCTATCTGACCGACCTCGGCGTGGATGCGATCCACCAGTGCCTTGACTGCCGATTCATCCGTTACGTCACAAACGTAGCCGTATGCATTGTGAATGCCTGCTGCATGGTAATCGGAAAGTGCCTTGTCAATGGCTTCCTGACTTCGGGCATTAAAGATAATATTGTCGGCACCTGCCTGAGCAAATGCTTTGGCAATGGCGAAACCGATACCGTAGCATGCTCCGGTAACCCACGCATTCTTGCCTTCAAGAGAAAAAAGATTAGCCATATTTGTGTTCTTCAATAGTTAGTGTTTTTCCTTGATTGCTCCCCCCAAAAAAATCTTATGCAAAGATACATAATTATTCGCATACGCGTGTGCAAAAACTCGTCAAATGGGTGTAAAACAACAGCAATGACTATTTTTTACACACGACAGTGCGTAGCTGCGTTCGGGGGAAAAGATGCTTTACTTATAGAAGTGCCAGGCAAGGCCGGCGCGGAAAGTGGGCGGGTTGAGAGGATAGCCGGGCATAGAGAAATAAGTGGGACTCATGAAATGGCCATTCAAATGCTGGTACTCAGCAAAGAACCGCAGACGCAACAGGCGGACATAGAAATTAGCATATACATTGATGACTGGATAATTGCCAACCAATGTCTCTGTCTGCAAACAGAACTGCGATGTGGCAGGACAAAGCAACGGTGCGTAGTAAGCTGTGTGATAGCGCAGGTTGACACCAAGCTGCGCATCCATAGCGCGAAACCAACAACCATGGTAATACAAATTGCTGTACAGGGCTATATCCGGTAGAGGGAGAATAGAGACTGTAGCATGCTGCCAGACAACGTTGTTTTCCCAGTTAACCCACGGCGTGGTGAGGTCAAGATGTGCATTGACCGCTAGAACCTGCACATTTCCGTTATGCTGCTGAGGCAAACCGTTCTGGTCGAAATAGATCATGCGGGTGATATTCTCGAAACTAACATCCACCGCAGGACGAACCCACTTGGTAGGATACGCCACCTCACCGCCAACGAAGAATCGGTAGGTCTTGCCGAAAGCGTTATCCCAACGAAAATGGTTGGACGAGTAGTGCTGCAGGTAGTATGAGGGCGTCTGGTTGCGCACATACGCTCGTGCGGACAGAGTGAGACTGTCGCGCCCCAATCGGAAACCTCCGTCAACGCGTCCATTGATCTGGAACTCGCCTAGTTTGTAACCAATGAGGCAGACCTCGCCATCAAAGCCATATTGTATGTACTTATTTTGGCGCATGTAGAGCGCACCGCCAATGAAGGTGTTGTTCACCCAATGGAACGCTGCGCCAAGTGTATCATCCTGCATAGTGTAGCGCTGCGCCTCGTTGCGCGCAAAAACATCAAAGCCGAAACGCATGAGTCGATTGAACTCCTCATGGAATGTAACATCGAGCGTATTGCTGATAGTAAGCACGGCAGCAGTGTCGTGCGTGTAATAGCGAGAGTCGTCGGTCTTGTATGTATTAGCATAGAAACCTTGGTTCGCCTGCTGCTCAACGTATCGTTTGGTAGCTTCCTGAATATCCAAAGCATGGCGGATAGTTATAAGCGGTACGCTATCCTCGGTGCGGAACGTATAAGAATGATTGACATAACCCGCTAGATAACGCATGCCTGACATAGCCGAGAGATTGACATCCAGATCTTCGGCATTCAGTGCTCCACCCAACGAAGACGGATCAACGAGTCCGCCGTTCTCGAAGTTGGAGAGGATAGAATAGTCGAAAGCGCCATGAATGGCATAGTTGGCCCCGGAATAGGAAAGAAAAACATTGCCGTCAAGGACCTTAGCCTCTTGCGAGTCATACTGGCCGATGGAGTTGAAGTACTTGAACTGTGCACCGACATTCAGGTCCTCGCGGATATTACCGGTGAGCAGAAGTTGGAGATCGTTCTCGTCGCGATAGGTCTTGAATCCCTTGCGGTAGGCTATGGTAGAGAACGGCAGGTTGGTACGGAAGAACCGAGTCTGCTGTGGCGTAGTAATATACGGCGCATAGGCGTGGACAAAAGGATTGTCAGTTGGAGTACGCCTGTCAAAGAATAGTTTGGGCTGTATGGGCGAGACAAAATTGCCGTTGTAAGCATTGGCAATGCTGTAATCGTTGATGACGGTGAGCATCGGATAATTGGTTTGCAACGTATCGGGCAACTCGTAGATTGTATCGGGGATAACCACTACGGGAGAGAAATGCCAGATCCTAAACATAGGGACCGGCATTTTCTCTTTAGCCGCAGCCATGAGTTGGGCCGCAAGCATTACTCCAGCAATAAGTAGCAGGCTATGCTTTCTTTCGAGCACGGAGCTTGTGTATTTCCTCTTGCAGTTTTTCAATCTCTTGGTTCTGATTGTTGATAGTCTTAAGCAGTCCGTTGAGCTCCTCGTTCTCGATAGTGGTAGGATACTGCTCCTCGACACGCTGTAGGAAGTCGGAGAGGATATTCATGTAATTGATGAAAGCATCGTATGCCGACTCATAGTTGGTATTGCCGGCATTGATATGATTCATGTACAAGAAATTGTCCGCTACCTGCAAGTGCAGCCAATCGCGTTTGAGGCTCTTGTCCTGACATAGGTGCACCCGTTCAGCAACAGCATATAATTTGCTGAGTGCCTCCTGCTGCAGGTCGTTTCCTGCGAACGGTGACAGGTCCTTCGCCTCGCCGCACCATGTGTTGGGGAAAGGCACGGCCAGCGAATCAACAGCAGGTTTCTTGCCAGCCTCGGAAGGCGTGAGAAAGCCAATCTCCTTCTCAAGCGCATAATACGGAATGGCTTTCAAGAACTCGAATATTCCTGTAGCGGCCTGCTGACGTATGCCAAAAGTCTCGGCTCCGAGCCAGATATTCACTACATCTTCTTCCTTAGGCAGGTCAACAATCTGCTGTGTGAACTTCTCGGCATCCATAGGATAACCGGACCATGACGGATCGGAGAAAAGGAACGACAGCGAGTCTGAGATAGAAGCATTGCGTAGGAGCAGTTTGACCTTAGGCGCTGCAGCAGCCTGATAAACATAGTTTGGCGACTTCCATGAGAGCAGGTGCTTGGAGCCCTCGGTCATGCAGGTCTTGAAACCAAGTTTCTGTGCAAGGAGAGCAAACTCGTCATCGAATAGCAGTTCAGTGTTAGCCAGGGCTGTGGACTTGAGTCCGAAGAGTTCGTTAATCTTGTCGGCATGCAGTTTGACCTGTGCGATGAACTCGTTGGTATCGTACTGCGAGGCGAGCGAGTAAGCATAGGGCATGGTGACGAACTCGACACACTTGGTAGCCGCAAGCGCCTTGAGACTATCAATCATCTCGGGAACGAACTGTTCGAACATTTCTAGCATCTCGCCGGAGATAGCAAATGCGCAACGGAACTTACCTCGGCTGAGACGGATCATCTCTTGAAGCGTTTGACAGAGCGGCAGGTAGGATGTGGAGGCGAGGTACTGAACCTGATCCTCGCTCTGCATATCCTCATAGTAATAATGGTCGGCACCGATGTCAAAGAAACGATAACGCTTCATACGATAAGGTGCGTGCATCTGGAAGCAAAAGCATATATTTTTCATAAGAATGAGATTTTATTCGTTGTTTTATTGTTGATACGGTCGGGCAGGTTAGAGCGAGTGGTTAATCACTCCGTCGTAAATACGACGCACCTTGAGTCCGGCATCGTACCAGCGGATATTGTTGACCTCCTCGCGCCCAAGTTCACTGAGAGACTTATACATAGCCGGATACTTGACGATAGCATATATTGCATCGGCCATGGCATCAATATCCCAGTAATCGGTCTTGATAGCATGGGTGAGTATCTCGGCACAGCCTGACTGATGGCTGATGATTGACGGGCATCCAACCTGCATAGCCTCGAGTGGGGATATACCAAAGGGCTCGCTGACCGAAGGCATGATATATACATCGCTCTCGCAGAGCATCTCCTGGACCTGTTTGCCTCGCATGAATCCTGGGAAGTGGAACTTGTCAGCTATGCCTCGTTTGGCTACGAGGTCGATCATCTCGTTCATCTTGTCGCCTGATCCCGCCATAACGAATCGTACACCGTCTGTCTTGGCAAGCACACGCGCTGCAGCCTCAACGAAGAACTCGGGTCCCTTCTGCATAGTTATACGTCCGAGAAAAGTAACAAGTTTGTCCTTACGCGGATGCTTGACGAACTCCTCAGGGTTAGGCAGCGGTTCGACTGCGTTGTGAACAGTAGAAACCTTGTAAGCCGGTATGCCGTACTTCTCAATAACCGTTTGGCGCGTAAGATTGCTGACGCACATGATATGGTCGGCCTCCTCCATGCCACGTTTCTCGATACTGAACACGGTAGGATTGACATTGCCACGCGAGCGGTCGAAATCGGTAGCATGGACGTGAATAACCAATGGCTTGCCGCTGATATGCTTGGCGAACACACCGGCAGGATAGGTCAGCCAGTCGTGAGAATGGATGATATCGAAATCCAGCGAGTGGGCAAGCACGGAAGCTACAGCCTCGTAGTTGCCGATCTCCTCAAGCAGATTGTCAGGATAGCGACCTGAGAAACCAACGCATCCAAGGTCGTCGGTACCGATACGGGTAAAGTCGTAATGTATGCCGTTGCGCAGGTTGTAAAACTCCTCGGGCGACATACGTCCCTCCATACGTTGGCGGACATAGTTGTAATCGACATCCTTCCACACGATGGGCACGCTGTTGGCACCTATGATGCGCAGAAAAGACTGATCTTCGTCACCCCAAGGTTTGGGGATAACAAAGGTAATCTGCATATCCTCTTGCTGCGCCATGCCACGTGTGAGACCGTAACTGGCTGTACCTAATCCTCCGAGAATATGCGGGGGAAACTCCCAACCGAACATTAATGCTTTCATATATCGTACCTCCTATTTTTGTTCGTTACTCTCAACCTCGGCGGGAGATTGCTCTTCCATCTTTCTGAGTTCGTTGAAAACCGTAAGCACGGCAGCCACGCTGGGTGCGTAGCTCATGCCACCGTGTCCTTTGTATGGCGGGTTGCCGTCATATAACTCGTTGAGCGTACCAATACAAAGTTCACTCATCTCCGCCTCAAATCCTACGAGCAGTCGGCGCATGAAACTTTCGCCACTATGCTGGTACACGCGCAAGTATGCACGCCCGTAGGCCGAGAGGGTAGATGGCCAAACCGGTCCATTGTGGAAATTACGGTCGCGCTCGAGTTGTCCACCGATATATACAGGGCGGTAATTGCCGCTCTTAGGAGACAATGTACGCAAGCCCTTGGGCGTATAAAGTTCCTTGGTACAGATATCCACGATTGCCTTCTGCTGACGGCGGTCCATGGGTGAGTACGGCAGCGAAACAGCCCAAATCTGGTTAGGACGGACTTCCTTGTCTTGATAGCTGTCAACAACATAATCGTTGAGATACAATCCGTTCCAGAACGTGCGAACAAAAGCATCACGCGTCAGTTCGGACTGATACTCCATCAGTTCAGCCAGATGCTCCTTACCGGCCGCCTTGAGCAGTTCGGTGGCAAAACACATGGCATTGTACCAATAGGCATTGATCTCAACCACGTACCCTGTACGAGGAGTGATAGGCCGTCCATTCTCCACAGCGCCCATCCATGTAGCAGGTTGCTGCGTACCATCGACCCAGAGTAATCCGTTATGATGGAGCTGAGCACGGGGATGTTTGCCCTTGCGATAGAACGCTATGATATCCTGCACGAGTTGTCCGTACTGTTCAGCCACCTCATGCACATCGGCATAGCGCGTATATTCTTGGATAGCATATACGAACCACAGAAGCGAGTCGGCCTGGTCCATATCCGCCATACGGATGCAATCGAACTGCCCGTCGAGGAACGCACGGACCTCGGGCACAGCGGTCTGATTCATAATAGCATCCCAGTACTCTGGGCGATTGATGCCCATCGTACATGCGCAAACAGCGAAGAACTCGGTGCGCGCATTGGGTTTGTACCACGGATAACCCGGCAGCAGGTAACACTTGTCGCCCTCGCGCTTGTAGAACTGCGAAGCGGAGTTTTTAAGCCAGGAGTACATATCGTTCTTAGCCATGCGCCGTTCGGCTTCCTTTTCCCAAAGTTGTTTTAGCGACGAGGGCTTGATCTCACTGACGCCAGCGGAGAATATGATAGACTCTCCCTTGCGCATCTGGACCTCGAAGTATCCGGGCACGAGCTGATCCTCGCGGAACTCAAATCCGCGCTCTTTCTCCTTACGGTAGCGGATACCTTCGTACCAATGTGGATCGTGGACATAGGTAACCTGCTTGTTGAACTGCATAAATAGTTGCGGCAGAGAAGCGTAGAGCTGACAGACACGACCATTGGGGATCTCGTCCATATTGGTGTTAGCCACATCATTTGCATGCGTGAGTGAGTTGATGTCGCGGAAAGCGAGGAACGGCTTAAAACGCATAGTGGTGGAAGCACCGGAGTCGAGCAGGGTGTAACGGATGAGAATACGCGGCTCGAAACTGACGAGCATGTGCTCCTTAGTCAGCACTACTCCACCCACGCGGTAGGTAGTCTTACTGATAGTGATACAATCGAACTCGCGGATGTACTTGTGTCCGTTGGGTGAGAACTGATTCTCGCCATACTCATGCAACCCAAGGTTAAATGCAGCACCGTGCTGGATGATCGTCTCATCAAGCGAGGATAGCAGGACATAGTTCTGCTCGCCTACCGGCACCACGAGTTGACCATGGTATTTGCGCGTATTGCAACCCACTAGCGTGGATGCGCAATACGTACCTGCCCGGTTAGTAAGCAGCAACTCTTTGCTCAAGCTGCGCTCGAGATTGACGAGCAAGGTCTTGTCAAAATTTAAGTAACTCATATCTCGTTGTGTTTATGCTATTAGTTTTCGTCTGGAATCAAGCGAACTGCGAGCCAAACCTGGCATCGACATCCGCAACCATCTGCCGGATGGACTGCTCGTCCTGCTTGCGGCAAATAAGCAGCACCTTGCCATTCTGAGCGACAATCATATCTTGCATGCCTTGTATGACAGCAAGATGACCATCGGGCAGCGTGACAACATTACCGGTGCTATCATAGAACATTGTGGTACCCCGCAGAGCGACATTACTGTTGTCATCCTTCTTCCCTAAATCGTAGAGCGAGCCCCAAGTGCCAAGATCGCTCCAACCGAAGTCGGCAAAGATAACACGAACATCGTCGGCTTTCTCCATGATGCCGTAGTCGAGACTGATATTCGGACAAGTGGGGAACATCTGCTGGATGAACGCCTCCTCTGCAGAGGTTCCCATAATCTCGTCCCCCCGCTTGAACACATCGGCAATGGACGGCTGATGGGCACGGAACGCCTTGCGGATAGCACGGATATTCCAAAGGAAAATACCCGAATTCCAAAGGAACTCCCCACTCTCATAGAACACTTTGGCCAATTCGGCATTGGGTTTCTCGGTAAAAGTTTTGACGGGCAGAACTGCGTTCTCACACTTATCCTTGGCATGGTCAAGTTGGATATATCCGTAGCCTGTTTCCGGGCGAGTGGGACGCATGCCAAGCGTGAGCAAACTATCGTGCTCTGAGATATACTGCAAGCCAACTTTGAGGGTATCGATGAACTTATCCTCTCGCAGGATGAGATGATCGCTGGGCGCAACAATGATATTGGCATGCGTTGCAGGGTCGGACCAATCGACCTCGGCAATGCTCTTCGCTCCCAAGCGACTACCCATGATGCCAGAGATATGCGACACTGCATATGCCACACAAGGCGCAGTGTTGCGACGAGCAGGTTCGCACAGAATCTGCTCAGGCTTGAGCTCTGGCAACTGCTCAAGCATCATATCGCGATAGAGCACATTGGTAACAATCAGAATATTCTCCATCGGCACAAGTTCGCGAAAACGATTAACCGTCATCTGCAACAGGCTCTGCCCGGTGCCAAAAAAGTCTAGGAACTGCTTTGGGCGGCTATTGCGGCTCTCTGGCCAGAAACGGCTGCCGACACCACCCGCCATGATCACACAGAAATTGCGGTCACGGGAAATTTTATCTATTGTATTCGCCATGGTTTGAAATTATTTCTATATTTCAAATGCTGTAAATATTTTACGCTACAAAGTTACTATTTTTTTTTCAAATATGCAAATAATCCTGCAAAATATGTGGAAATATGTCAAAATATTTGCATTTTTCAACAAATTGTCGTAACTTTGTAGCCGGAAAAGACTCCAAGATGCAGAAAAATCATTTGATTGTTGCGTTGCTGGCTGCGATATTGCTGTCCGGATGCGGGCGTTATTCGCAACCCCGTCCGTATGGGTATTACCGTATCGGCGTGCCGAAATACGACTATAAACTGACAGATTTGAATGATTACCCCTATTGTTTTGAGTATGCTGACATAGCCTATCTGGACACGACGGTTGATCATGCCGAGCCGTACTGGATAGATGTGGTTTATCCGACGCTGAATGCACGTATCCACTGCAGTTACAAGCCTATAGGTGAAGTAGGCCTTCGGCATCTGACAGATGACGCAGTACGGTTCGTGTTCGACCATGCTATTCGCGCCGACGCCATACCCGAACAGGGATTCACAAACCCGGAGCAAAAAGTGTACGGAGTGTATTACGATCTGGAAGGGAACACGGCTTCGCCTGCACAGTTCTTCCTGACCGATTCCACGCATCATTTCTTCCGCGGAGCGCTGTACTACAACTGCATACCCAATGCCGACTCGCTGGCACCCGTGAATGAAATAATGCGGCGGGATATACATAGAATCGTTGAGACATTCAGGTGGAAATAAAAAATAAAGAGGCTTATTGGGATTTCAGGAATGAAAGGGGTGTATAATTATATAAATCAACGGGTTAAACGAGGTGAGAAGATGCTCGTTAGGTTGGTTGATCCCGATAAGTTCGATGCGGAAACGCTGCAATGCGAAACAAAGTCATGCAATGGACCGAAGGGAGGATTTGACCTGTACTTTGTAGGCGGCACGACAGCGGGTGATTGTACCGAAGTAGTGCAAAGCATACGCAAGTCGTGCAACAAACCGATAGTGCTCTTCCCTGGTAGTCCGCGTCAGTTCACGCCCTTAGCGGATGCACTACTATACCTGACTCTAATGAACAGTCGCAACCCGCTATACCTGATCGATCAGCACATACAAAGTGCCGATGATATCGTGTTCTCCGGCATAGAAACTATACCAATGGGTTACATACTGGTTGACGGCGGCAGGAAAAGCAGCACGCAAAGACTGACAGGGGCAGAGCCTCTGCCACAGCAAAATACCGATGACATCGTGCGGATGGCCAGAACAGCACAACTGCTGGGAAAACGGTTGATATACTTGGAAGCAGGCAGCGGAGCTATGACACCCGTTAGGACGGAAGTGATACGTGCCGTGCGGCATGGGACAAGCATTCCTTTGATAGTAGGCGGAGGCATACGCAGCGCGGCGGCGATGAACGACGCATGGGCAGCCGGAGCGGACATGGTAGTAATAGGTAACCATTTTGAAGAACACCCCGAGTGCATCGCAGAGTTCATACAAGGTCGGACACAGACTTAACAGCGAAGCAAATAGAGACGCGACATGACAACCGATGAGAGATATATGCGCATGGCTCTGCACGAAGCGCAGCAGGCATACAACGAGGGAGAAATTCCCGTTGGTTGCGTGATCGTTGCCAACGGACAAATCATAGGACGCGGACATAACCTGACGCAACATCTGCACGATGTGACAGCACATGCCGAGATGCTGGCTATAACCGCAGCTACAGAGACCTTAGGAGGCAAGTATCTGCAAGGATGTACGTTGTACGTGACCGTGGAGCCGTGCATCATGTGCGCCGGCGCAATAGGATGGGCTCAGGTGTCGAGACTGGTGTACGGCACGACCGATCCCAAACGCGGCTATGCGACGTTCGCTCCGCAAGCATTGCACCCGAAATGTACAGTAACCCCAGGTGTGCTGGCCGACGAGTGTCAGCAACTGATGCAGCAGTTCTTCGCAGAAAAAAGAAACGGCTAAGCAGAAGCCATATCCATCATAGAACGACCAAATCATACATACTCATATGTCCAAGACCCTGAAAACCATCTTGATCATTGCATCGTACGTTGCACTGACGGCTTTGACGGTGTATCTGTTTCCGCGGTACAACAATGCCTTCAACTACCATTTTGAGGTAGGTAAGCCATGGGGGTACGACCTGGTAACGGCAGAGTTTGACTTCCCTATCTACAAGACAGAAGCTGAGGTGCTGGAACAACAACGCGAAGCCGTGAAGAACATCACGCCGTGTTACATCAAGACCGCAGAACTGCCTGATGGCATACATGTGCTATCTCTGGAGGACTATGAGCAGCTACAGACGGACGGATATAAGCGCGTGTCTATCCGAACAGACAAACATGTAGCCACCACCCTGCCAGTAAGCGAACTGCTGACACCTAAATCCGCCTATGAGACCTATGGGCTACAATGTGAGCCGAACATCGTGCCGGACTCGGTGACAAACATGCATCTATATCAGAATGCCATTGAGTCGGTATCGCTGACCTTTGGTCTGGTGCAGAGCGGTGAGCGTATCATCGACCGGGGAGAAATAGTAACATCGCAGATTTATCAGATACTAATTTCGCTGGCACGCACATATCAAGAGAAGAACATCACACACCAGCAGTCGATATACGTACAGATAGGCGAACTGGTACTAATAGCGCTGCTGATAGGATTATTTGTACTATACCTGGCTATCATCCGGCCTAAGCTCTTTCCCCAACTACGCGCCACACTATTCTTCAGTCTGCTAATGGCATTGATTATCGCCACATCGTTCATAGTGTTGCGTTTGTCGAGTGACACCACGTTGCTGTATATCGTTCCTTTTGCCTGGCTGGGCATACTGACGATGGTGTTTTACGATGCACGTACAGCTCTGATGCTACATGCAATAACCGTGCTGATTATATCGTTGGCTGCACCGTCAGCGTACGAATTTCTATTCACGCAGATGCTTGTAGGTATAGTAGTAATCTATTCGCTGCGGAAGATGACGCAACGGGCACATCTGGCACATACAGCCGTGCTGGTAGGACTGACGTACGCATTGATATATACAGCACTGACGCTCGCCACAACAGGTTCGTATGCCCATCTGGAGATTAGAGTGTATATGTTCATAGTGGCTAACATGGTGCTTATCATTTGTGCATACGGACTGATATATATCTTCGAGCGCGTATTCGGACTGGTATCGGATGTGACACTAGTAGAGTTGTCCAACGTTAATTCCGAACTAATGCACCGGTTTGCTGAAGAAGCACCGGGAACCTTCCAGCACACACTGCAAGTGAGCAATCTTGCAACGGAAGCAGCGAAAAAGATCGATGCCAATGCACTGCTCGTGCGCACAGGCGCGCTATACCACGACATAGGCAAGCTGGCAGCACCACTGAACTTCACAGAGAATCAACAGAACGGCGATAATCCGTTGCTGCGTATGAGTAATACTGAAGCGGCACAGACGGTGATAAATCATGTAAGCAACGGACTGGAACTGGCTGCCAAGCACAGGCTGCCACAGGTGATACGCGCATTCATCGCCTCACACCACGGCACATCGCTGGTAAGATACTTCTACAACTCCGAGGCTAATGCGCATCCGGGAGAGAAAATCGACGAGGCTGCATTCCGCTATCCGGGTCCCAAGCCTACCACCAAAGAAGCTGCCATACTGATGATGGCTGATGCCGTGGAAGCACGCAGCCGCAGCCTGACGGAATATACGGAACAAACAATATCGGAGATGGTCAACCAGATGATTGATGCCCAAATACAAGATGGCCAGTTGGCCGACACACCGCTATCGTTCCGCGATGTAGAAGCCATACGCGAAGTATTCACCGACAAACTGATAGCCATTCATCATCACCGTATCGCCTATCCGACGCTAAACAAGTGATAAGAAATCAAAAGTCTGTAATCCGAAATCAGCATGAAACGAATTATTCTGAGCTATTTGGCCTCAGTTGTATGTATGTCGGCATTGGCATGCACTTCTGTGATTGTCAGCGGCAAAGCGACAACGTCAGGTCGTCCGCTGATGCTCAAACATCGCGATACGGATGATCAGAAGAACAGTGTGCGCTTGTTCTGCGGCGAACAGTTAGTATTTATAGGATTGGTGAACTCCACCTCGCCCAATAATGAGGTTTGGACAGGCACAAACGAAGCAGGATTCTCAATCATGAACACGGCTGCATACAACTTCCGCGAGGACAGTCTGCCGGACGTACAGATGGACCGGGAAGGCGAACTGATGTACAAGGCACTATCCACGTGCGTGACCACAGCAGACTTTGAGCAGTTACTGGATAGTTGCAGCAAGCCAATGGGCGTGGAGGCGAACTTCGGCGTAATAGATGCACACGGCGGTGCAGCGTACTACGAGGTGAACAACTTCCGCTGGGTGAAATATGATGTGAATGCCATCGCATGCGGATACCGCGTAGTGACAAACTTCTGCGAAGCAGGCAGACGCGAAGATTACAAGGGTTGGGATCGGTACTGCATAGCCTCGGAGGTA
>JAFXSS010000025.1 GCA_017525455.1 Paludibacteraceae bacterium | reverse complement strand
GGTCTTCCGCGACACACTCGCCGGAGTCAGCGGTGCAACAATCCTGCTCCATGACACCGACGGAGCGACAGGCGCTGCCAAAGGGGCAGGCATAGGGGCAGGTATATACAAGTCGCCGGAAGAGGCGTTTGCAACACTCCGTACACTTGATTGTGTCACACCTGAGCACCAAGACGAGTACCGCGATGCATACGAGCGCTGGAAGACATTTTTGTAATCAGCAGTATAATTTCAAATCTACATTATGAAAGAGTATTTTCCGCAACTAGGCAAGATCGCCTACGAAGGACCCGAGTCCAAGAATCCGATGGCATTTCACTACTATGACGCTGAGCGTGTAGTGGCAGGTAAGAAAATGAAAGATTGGATGCGTTTCGCCATGGCGTGGTGGCATACACTATGCGCCGAAGGAGCAGATCAGTTCGGAGGTGGCACCAAACGATTCCCGTGGAATGAGGGACCCGATGCACTGACTATTGCCAAGCAGAAAGCCGATGCCGGCTTCGAAATCATGCAGAAACTGGGTATCCCGTATTTCTGCTTCCATGATGTTGATCTCATCTGCGAGGGCAGCAGCGTTGAGGAGTACGAGGCTAATCTGAATGCTATCACCGACTATATCAAACTCAAGATGGAGCAGACTGGCATTAAACTCCTGTGGTCTACTGCCAATGTGTTTGGACATACACGCTACATGAACGGCGCAAGCACCAATCCCGACTTTGATGTCGTAGCCCGCGCTATTGTGCAGATCAAGAATGCTATGGATGCCGGTATCAAACTCGGTGCTGAGAACTACGTCTTCTGGGGAGGACGCGAGGGCTACATGAGCCTGCTCAATACCGACCAGAAACGCGAAAAAGAGCACCTGGCAACAATGCTGCGTATGGCACGTGACTATGCACGCAGCAAGGGATTCAAAGGCACGTTCCTCATCGAACCAAAGCCCATGGAACCGACCAAGCATCAGTATGATGTGGATACCGAGACCGTTATCGGCTTCCTCAAGGCTCATGGACTTGACAAGGACTTCAAGGTCAACATCGAGGTTAACCATGCTACACTCGCCGGACATACATTCGAACACGAACTGGCAGTAGCGGTTGACAACGGCATGCTTGGCTCAATCGACGCCAACCGCGGCGATTACCAGAATGGATGGGATACCGACCAGTTCCCCATCGACAACTTCGAACTTACTCAGGCGTGGATGCAGATCGTGCGCAACGGAGGGTTTGGTACTGGTGGCACGAACTTCGACGCCAAGCCTCGTCGTAACTCTACCGACCTGGAGGATATATTCATCGCCCATATCGCCGGTATGGATGCCTGCGCACGCGCTTTGCTCAATGCGTTGGAGATCATGAACAATTCGCCGATACCCGCTATGCTCAAGGATCGTTACGCATCCTTTGACAGCGGTATAGGTAAAGATTTTGAGGATGGCAAACTTACGTTCGAGCAAGTCTACGAGTACGGCAAGTCTATTGGCGAACCGAAACAGATTAGTGGCAAGCAAGAACTGTATGAAGCTATCGTAGCAATGTATGCGAAGTAATCGGTACATAATCAATCTGTGCGGAATAGTAATCATTGCTATTATCGGAGGACTGTTGTTCGGCTACGATACAGCAGTCATCTCCGGTGCAGAGAAAGGGCTGGAGCAGTTCTTCTCTCAGGCTACAGACTTTGTCTATTCAGACTCTTGGCATGGTTTCACAGCCAGCAGTGCACTCATCGGTTGTATCATAGGGGCACTACTCTCAGGACCGCTATCGCAGAGGTTTGGACGGAAGCGTTCGCTCTTCATAGCAGGCTTACTGTTCTTTATCTCGGCATGGGGATCGTACGCGCCGGAGTCCGGCATACTCGCCAAGGGAGAGCCTACGTTGACACTGCTGGTTGTGTTTAATATGTACCGTATCATTGGTGGCATTGGTGTCGGACTGGCTTCGGCTATCTGCCCGATGTATATAGCGGAGATTGCACCTGCTGATCGGCGCGGTGCACTTGTCAGTTGGAATCAGTTCGCCATCATCTTCGGCCAGTTGGTTGTCTATTTCGTCAACTACCTGATTGTCCGTGCGCATGTCGATGATCCTGCAGTGATTGAGTGGACTGAACAGGTAGGCTGGAGAGTGATGTTCGTCAGCGAGTGTGTTCCTGCTGCGGCTTTCTCGTTACTCATTTTGCTTGTGCCCGAGTCTCCCCGTTACCTTGTGCTTGAAGGACGCGACGAAGAGGCGTACCATGTCTTGTGCAAACTGCACCGTCCTGAACGGGCTGTAGAGATTATTCAGCAGATTCACGATACCGCTGCCGAGCGGCGCGAGCCGTTGCTTACGTTCGGATGGCTTGTTATCTTTGTCGGGGTCATGCTGTCGGTCTTCCAGCAGTTTGTGGGCATCAACGCTGTGTTGTATTTCGCACCGCGTATATTTGAATCAATGGGCGTCAGAAGCCCAATGGTAATCACCGTACTGATGGGCGTGGTCAACATATCGTTTACGCTGCTCGCCATCTTCACCGTCGAGCGCCTCGGACGCAAACCTCTGCTTATCGCAGGTTCACTATTGATGGCACTTGGCGCAATGGGAGTAGCACTCACCAATGTCGTTGCTCTGCCGCCATGGGTGGCTGTGACGAGTATTTTGGTTTACAGCGCATCGTTCATGTTCAGTTGGGGACCAATCTGTTGGGTCTATATGGCTGAATTGTTCCCAAACACCATCCGTAGCCAGGCTATGGCTATTGCCGTGGCCTTCCAGTGGATAAGCAACTTCGTTGTCAGCTCAACGTTCGTGCCGCTATATAACACCAGTCATGCGTTCGTTTATGCAATGTATGGCGTTATATGTCTGTTGGCTGCATTGTTCGTATGGAAACTTGTGCCGGAAACGAAAGGGAAAACACTTGAACAGATCACCACTATGTGGCGTGACAAGAAAGCTATAGCCTAAATCTTAATTCGTTTATCACGATAGTCAAAAACCCCGTTGCATGTGAATGCAGCGGGGTTTAGGGTATATGCTAATATACCCTTATTATGACTGACCAACTTACCCAAACTGAGCTCATGGTTATCGACTATGAGTTCAAGCGTACTATACGCGAATTATCCAAAATCATTCCCTCTGTTGATCCTATCGATTACCGTCGATTAACCTATTTGCTCATCGAGACGCGACGTGCAGCGTACAAAGAGGCACGCGTCAAACGAACACTCGGTAACCTGCTCAACGATTTCGGCATCAGCGACGATACCTACTACGATTGGCGACTAAGATGGTATTGCTTCCTGCCTGAACATATAAAAAATCTTGTTAAATAATTCTCTGAAAATCAGAGTTTTTTCTTGTTTCTTTGTCGTACCTTTGTGCCATAATTTCTAAAACCCTACAATTATGGCAAGACAAAGATTACGATGGGATCTTATCCCAAAAGATGACAACAACATCGTCCGCGTCGCAGATATCGGACTCACTCTCCGTCCCTGCGTACGCGGCATCGACGAACAAGGTAACGTCGTGCGCACTCTCTATTGCACCCGCAACGGACAGTTCTTCGTCCCCGAAAGAGGCTGGCATCAGCAGCATCCGAACTACACGCCTAACAAGCCCAGTCTCAAAGACAGACGGAGCCATTCAGCGTACCCTATCATGCGGCATTTTGGTGGTAAGTTGTGCCATCACCTTATTGCCGTATCATGGCACGGACCGCGCCCTGACGGCTATGAGTGTGATCACATCAATGGCAATATCCTCGATCGGCGCGTCTCCAACCTCCAGTGGGTCACACCTGCTGTTAACCACTGCAGGGCATGTGTCCTGCGTCGCTTGCGCAAGGAGGGAATAGATCCCGCGACACGTACAACGGAAGAACTTCTCACATTGTTTAATCGTAATAACGTTGCCGGTGACGTTTATGCCGGAGAATAATATGCAAGCAATCAATTTACGCGCAGCCATCAGCGCTGCCAACGACATCACCATTACCCCGACAGACGCACTCGTCGAAACATCCATCCTCAAGCAACTCATCGAGTCATGCAAGGCGAGGGTAGAGCAACTCGAACCCGCCGCCAAATCCCTCGCCGAACACCAACTCGCCGAGATGGGCGTCACGTCTGGCAAGTTCATGTACCACGGCCACCACTACACCTTGGATTGTGTTCCCGTCTTCGACATCATCGGCAAACCCCAGAAGTACACCATGCCCGAGGGTGTCGACTACCGCCGCATGGCTGTCGAGAAGGCTGAGTACCAGCGCCAAGCCGCCAAACTCACCCCGAAGATGAAGACGATCATGGACGACTTCCCCAAGGACCATCCCAACATCATCCCCGACGCCATCACCCGCACACTCAAGTGCCTCGATTAGCCCCCTCTTTGTTGGGTGCTCGTGGCGTCAGCCGCGAGATAATGTATCGACCATATGTG
>JAFXSS010000024.1 GCA_017525455.1 Paludibacteraceae bacterium | reverse complement strand
CAGGTAGTTGTTGGAGTAGAAGCAGTGCTTGGCTGTTATCTCGCCGTAACCGCCTA
This sequence comes from Paludibacteraceae bacterium, assembly GCA_017525455.1. Lineage (GTDB taxonomy): Bacteria > Bacteroidota > Bacteroidia > Bacteroidales > Paludibacteraceae > Colicola. The sequence continues at coordinate 3,165 of JAFXSS010000024.1, read as the reverse complement.
TCGTGAACCGACCGCGTCGCTCTGCTTTCGACTTTTGATTTTCGGCTGCAGTTTTCGCGCTGTCGGACGCAACCGACTGCTCGGTTTTAGCCTTTTGTTGAATCCCTATTTGTGGGGATATGCTATCGCGGCGCTCCAGGCGCTCTATACGCTCAACGAGCGACTGCAGGTCAGCGGCACTAATGGTGATGGAATCGCCTGCGTACGTGCGTAACGTGCACGTAATCAGTAGTAAAATGATTAGAATATGCTTATTCATACTATGGATTACTGTTCTTTGTAAACATAGTACAAAATTACAAAAAATTGCACAACTATGCAATCCCCAAATGTTGGTATTTTTTTTCAGAAAAACCGAAGACGGACTATTGTCTTCCTATTGTTTAGGCTTGTGTGTTCAGGGCATTGACGAGCATACCGCAGGCGGCGAGTATATCTTCGCCACGTGAGCGGCGTATGGTGCATGTCACGCCGTGGGCTGACAGGTAGTCGCGCAACGCTATCATCCGCTGCTCGTCGCTGGCAGGGAAGGTCGCGTTCGGCAACACAGTCGCATCAGATGCCGCTATGCGGCATATAGGCGACGTGTGCCTTCGCTTTTCCCCACCGGACGCACTAACGTTAGCGTCTGTCGGGGACCCCGGATTGCTGACGGCTGACTGCTGACCGCTGCCCGTTGACTGATGATAGCGTATAAGGTTGACGCGGCATGGTAAGCCTTGTACGAGGCGCAACAGTTGCTTGGCATGAGCCGTGTCGTCGTTCATGCCTGCCCAGCATATGTACTCGAACGACAGCCGGCGTTGCTTGCTCCAGTCGTACTGACGCACTATGTCCAGCACGTGGCTGATGGGCGTCAGGCGCTCGGCAGGCATGATAGCGGCACGCTCTTCCGGATTGGGATTATGCAGCGAGATAGCCAGGTGGCAGTCTGTCTCGTTCAGGAAGCGCTCAAGGGCAGTCGCTCCCTCCCCTTTAAGGGAGGGCTGGGGTGGGGCTTTCAATATTCCTACCGTCGACACGGTTATACGTTTCGGACTCCAGCCCAAGCCCCAGTCAGAGGTGAGAACGCTGAGCGCGCGCAGTACATTGTCGATGTTGTCCATCGGTTCGCCTTCGCCCATCAGAACGAGGTTAGTCAGGTCAGGGAAGTGCAGAATCTGTGCGAGTATGGCATCGGCCGTCAGGTTGCCGTGGAAACCGAGCGTACCTGTCATGCAGAACTTGCACCCCATCTTGCAGCCGGCTTGTGTGCTCACGCATAGTGTCACACGGTCATCCTCGGGCAGATATACACATTCAACTGCGCTCGGCAACCCTGCCGCATTAGATGCCGGAAACAGGTACTTGCGTGTGCCGTCCTTGGAAACGGCTTCGGCTGTGGGAACTATGCGCCCTATGGTATAGCGCTCCTGCAAGGCTTGGCGCGCCTTGAGGGAGATGTTCGACATCTCGTCGAACGAACTAACACGCTTGCGGTACAGCCACTCGCAGAGCTGCTTGCCAACGAAACGGGGTAAGCCCGCCTCGATGGCAATCTGCTGCAGTTCTGCTAATGTTTTACCTAACAGGGCTTCCATCGTTTGGATTGCTTCGCTGTTTGACGGAAGATTATAGCTTCTTCAATGGGATAATCATTGCTGTCAGCGGCTCAACGTTGATGCGCTGATTGAGGTCAATCTGCCGACCGGAAACGATATCTGTGCCTTGGCGGGCATAGTTGATCAGTATCTCGTGGTAATGAGCCACAGGCATCTGTCGTTGCTCGCTGCTGGCGTTCAGGTACACAAGCACAGCCTCGCTATCGGTATAACGAACGTAGGCGTAGGTGTTGTCGCGGCTCAGGAAGTGCATCAGTTTGCCCTCGTGTATGGTTGGGCAGGTGCGACGCCAGTTCAGCAGTTTGGTGTAGTAGGCGTTCAGATCCACTTGCTCCTTGGTCAGCCCGGTCGGTGTGCCGTTGAACCAGGGGTGGTTGACGCGCAGTGCGCCGTGGTTGCTTATGTCTTCGGGGTTCAGACTGATCAGTCCGTACTCCTCGCCGTAGGTCAGTTGCGGTATACCTCGCATGGTGGCGAGCAGGGCTACGATAAGTTTGTTGCGCTCATAACTCTTGTCGAGCAGCATGTCGCGTACGCGCGGCGTGTCGTGGTTGCTGTCGAATATGAGCAGGTTGTCGGGGTGGGCGTACAGATAGTCGTCAGCCACCACCTCGTAGCATTTCAGCAAGCCTTGTCCCCAGCCTTCGCCCGTGTTGCTCAGTGCGGCCGCCATAGCTTCCTGCAGCGGAAAATCCATCACGCAGGGCAGATTGGAATTGTAGCCGTCGGGGTTACGTGCATCGGCTTGCCAGTAGGCAATCTGCGAACTCGGTCGAGTCCAGCACTCGCCTACGATGTTGATACCCGGATACTCGTTACGTACAGCTTTTGTCCATTCGGATATAGGCACCTTCTCGTTGTACGGGTAGGTATCTACGCGCAGTCCGTCCAGATCCATGGCTTCAATCCACCATATAGCCCACTGCTGGAAGTACTTCAGCAGGTCGGGGTTGTCGAGGTTCATATCAGGCATCGAGGTGTCGAACCATCCGCTGTTCATGCCCAGAAAATCCGCCTCCGAGGCGTGGATATCCGCTGCGGTGGTGAACTGCCAGTTCGAACGTGTGAACGTCGGATACTGGTGAATCCAGTCGTGGTAGGGCAGATCTTGCATCCACCAGTGTGCTGAACCGCAATGGTTGGGCACGATGTCCATGATCATCTTCAGTCCTTTGTTGTGAGCGGCTATCACCAGGTCGCGGTACAGATCGTTGCTGCCGTAGCGCGGGTCGATATGATAGTAGTCGGCGCAGGCGTAGCCGTGGTACGACTGTGTGGGCTCGTTGTCCAGCAGCAGCGGTGTGCACCATATAGCTGTGGCACCCAGTGCCTTGATGGCATCCAGGTGGTCGATGATGCCGCGTATGTCACCGCCGTGACGACCGAACCACTCGTCGGGAGCGGCTTTCTCGGCTGTGTTGTCGGTGTTGTCGTTCGACGGGTCACCGTTGGCAAAACGATCGGGCATAATCAGGTAGATCACATCCTGCTGACCGTAACTGGTGTTCGCCCGAGGCTCCGGACGACGTGCGCTGATCACGTAATCGATGTGCGAGGATTTTTT
>JAFXSS010000023.1 GCA_017525455.1 Paludibacteraceae bacterium | reverse complement strand
TGGACACGACGGGCACTGAAGAACGCCGGTTATGCCGAGGCACGCCAACCGCGCGTACCTTCGTTCCTGCTTGAACTATTGTCCCATCAGAACTTGAATGATATGCGATACGGATTGGATCCGAAAGTGAAGTTCACCATCTCGCGCGCTATATACAAAGGCATACTAAAGTACCTCGCTATTTCAAGGGCAGAGAAATATGCAGTTCAGCCGCTACCGGTTAGCGCGTTTAGTACAACGTTGCACCAAGCCGATGAAGGGAAACAAGATAGTATAATCCTCCGTTGGCAACCGACCGACGATCCGCTTGAGCCCACAGCGCAATCTAACTACTACATTATATATACACGCAGAACGCGCATAGTGAACGGGCAAATGACAACCGGCGATTGGGATAACGGCCTGCGCGTCAAGAGCACGCGCCATGCTATGACAGCCGAACGAGGCATACACTATGACTTCCGCGTGGTGGCCGGCAATAAGGGGGGAATAAGTTTGCCGTCGGAAACATTATGCGCATACGTTGCTCCCGAGCCAAAAGGGATAGCAATGATAGTGAATAATTTCTCGCGCGTAGCAGCACCGGCGTTCTTTACCGACAGTTTGTATGCCGGAATCGTTCCGCAGAGTTATGCAGTACAAGACGGTATCGATATCTCATTCTTAGGCGAACAATACGACTGTCTGCGAAATAGTCAGTGGATATCGGATGACAACTGCGGATGGGGAGCATCGTACGCCGACCAACAGTTCTCCCTGACTGCAGGCAATACGCACGACTACCCGACCATGCACGGGCACATATTGGGCGGACTGGGTTATTCATATTGCAGCACGTCTGCTGCCGCTATCGAAGATTCGACAGCCTTCCGCGGTTACACTATCGTGGATATGATTTGCGGCAAACAACGTACGGAATTGCATCAGACAAGTATAGCAGACAAAGCCGATACTGTTTATTCTGTGTTCCCTACAGCACTGCGTCAAGCGATGACGGATTATGCTCATCAAGGCGGCGGCATACTCATGTCAGGTATGTATCTCGGGAGCGAAGCAATGGCACTCAGCGATAGCGAATTCAAACACGATGTTCTACGATTCAGTTATCGTGGAGACCATGCTACACGTTGCGGCGTTGTTATGTTCAATAGTGGGCTGCCCATTCATCTTGCGCGCCTGAAAATGCAACCCAATCCTGATATCATCTGCTGCGAAAATCCGCAAGGCATACTGCCCGCTCGCGGATCAGTTGGCATTGGCACGTACTATGACAGCGGTATGACGGCAGGGGTGGCATATAATGGCGATTTCCGACTTGTTGCACTACCGTTCATCATGGAAAGCACTGAAGATTTTGGCGCACTATATAGAAACTGTATTCATTATCTAACCAAGTAATATGAAGAAAAAGAACTTACCCCTGATAGAATCCGTTACCATCACCGGCATCGGTGCTGAAGGCAAGGCCATCGCCCGCATTCCTATGCCTAACGGCGAGGGAGGCACGAGTGACATCGTTTGCTTTGTTCCCTACTGCGTGCCCGGCGATGTGGTTGACCTGCAGGTTACAAAGAAGAAACACTCGTTTATGGAAGCACGTGTTGAGCGATTTATCACGTACTCGGATGAACGTTGTGAGCCTCAATGCCCTCATTTCGGCGAGTGCGGCGGATGCAAATGGCAGATTCTGCCCTATCAGGCACAACTGCGATACAAACAGCAGCAGGTGGTGGACAACCTAACCCGCATCGGTAAAGTAACTCTACCGGAGATCTCACCCATACTCGGCAGCAAACATATCTACGAGTACCGCAACAAACTCGAGTTCTCGGCTGCCGACCGCAAATGGCTCTCACCCTCAGAGTTCAAGGTACTGAATGAACAGTTGTCAAATGGCCAAATAACAGAAGAAACGGCAAATGACAAAATGGTAAATGGCCTTGGCTTTCATATCCCCAACTGCTTTGACAAAGTTCTAGATATACAGGAGTGCCGCCTAATGCCTGATATCAACAACCGTATACGCAACGGCGTGCGTTCGTTTGCAAGCGAGCATGGACTGACGTTCTACAACGAGCATACACATCAGGGACAACTACGCACACTCATCCTGCGAACGAACCACAAAGGCGAGATGATGCTGGTTGTTTCCTTCGGCGAGAAGGTGACTGAGACATGCATGGCGCTGCTCGAACACCTGCACCACGAGTTTCCGGAGATTATTTCCCTTCTGTACGTTGAGAACCTAAAGATGAATGATACCATCGCCGATCAGGAGATTCACGTGTTCTACGGTCAAGATTATATTATAGAAGAGATGGAAGGACTGCAATTCAAAGTCGGCCCGAAATCGTTCTACCAAACGAACACTGAGCAAGCGTACGAACTATACAAAGTTGCCCGCGAATTTGCCTTCAAGCCACTACCAAATGCAAAAATGGCAAATGATTTGCTGGTCTATGACCTGTACACAGGCACCGGCACAATTGCCAATTTCGTTGCTCGCCAGGCGCGGCAAGTAATCGGCATCGAATATGTGCCTGAGGCTATCGAGGATGCCAAGGTCAACTCCGAGATCAACGGCATAACGAACACCCTGTTCTTTGCCGGTGACATGAAAGATGTGCTCAACGATGCGTTTATCCGCGAGCACGGTCGCCCGGATGTGATTATCACCGACCCGCCGCGTGCCGGCATGCACGAGGATGTGATTGCCACTATCCTCCGCGCTGAGCCGAAGCGTATCGTGTATGTCAGTTGCAATCCCGCCACACAGGCACGCGATCTCGCTATGCTTGATGCGATGTATAGCGTGGCAAATGTACAACCTGTAGATATGTTTCCGCATACCCAGCACGTAGAAAACGTTGTTCTGCTGGAGCATCGCTGACAATAAGTCACGGGCTAACTTGCTTCAGTTCCGCTTTGGATACGGTAAGCACTAAGGAACAACTAAGTACATACGCCCTCACATACGCTACACACAAACAGCAAAACATACTACCTATGGTACAACTACTCGTTATTCTGAATATTTTCTTTGTCAGTTTTGCCGACAAGCCCACGCAGGTTACACCGGCTCTTTCGCCGCGTGCCATTGAGCAACGCGCGAAATGGAAAATCGCCATCGATGAATTGGACTACCCCGTCAGCGCTGCGTATCTCGACAGCCTGCGCCAATACGGCGCAACGATCTGTCACACCTCGCGCTGGATGAACGGTGCGACATGCTCGATGACCGATGAGCAGGCTGCAGCCGTTGCCAGCCTACCGTTTGTAACCGGCGTTGAAGCCACGCGCCTTGACCACAGCAATCAGCAGTCAGCTTTCAGCAAATGTCGCAGCATGCCTGCCACATATATGCTCACCAACCGTGCGCAGGACGAGTTGCCAACTGATGCACAACTCGCGCTTTACAACATCCAGCCGTTGCACAAGATGGGTTACCATGGTCAGGGAATACTGATCACAGTGTGCGATGGCGGTTTTACCAATGCCAACACGCTCTCTTGCTTCCGTCAGGAGCAAGAACTCGGGCACTTCGACTTCACCGACGACGCTGATGATTTCTACGGTTACACCGGCACCCATGGTTCCTTGTGCCTGAGTTCGATATCCGGCAAGACCGACAAATACATAGGTGCCGCCACTGCGGCCAACTACTATCTCATGCGCTCCGAGGAGGCTGAGACCGAGTCTCCAAAGGAAATGGATAACCTTGTAGCCGCACTGGAGAAAGCCGACTCGCTGGGTACGAATATATTCTCCGTATCACTCGGTTATGCAATGTTCGACAACGAGGAGTGGACGCTTACCTACAACGCCCTGGACGGCAAGACTACTCGCGCAAGCAGCGCGGCACTCATCGCAGCTCGCAAAGGTATGCTCGTGTGCGTGGCGGCAGGTAATGAGGGCGACAAGCCATGGGAGAAGTTATCCGTACCGGCAGACGCTGACTCTATCCTAAGCATAGGAGCAGTGGATGTGCTGGGTGTGATCGGTTCATTCTCCAGTCACGGACCAAGTGCCGACGGAAGAGTCAAACCCGAGGTGTGCGCCGTAGGGGTGAGCGCGGCACTGATAGATGCAAACGACGAGATCGTTTACCGCAACGGCACGAGTTTTGCGACACCGCTCATAGCCGGCATGGCTGCCACGCTATGGTCAGCGCTGCCCGATGAGAACGCCATGCAAATTCGCGAGAGGATTATCCGTTCCGCCGACCGCTATCAAAACCCTGACGCATTGCAGTACGGCTACGGCATACCCAATGCATACGCAGCATACCTGGGGCGCACTACGACAATCGATAACATTACAGCCACAAAACGCACTGTCAAGTACATAGTAGGTAACACATTATACATCATGTATGACGGCAAAACCTACGATACAATGGGGAGAGTTACACGCTAACCGCTGACTACAGGGCACGAAAAAGGGAAGCGATCTACATCGCACCGCTACAACCTCGTACCCTTGCTTCGGTCAAGACCTGGGGGAGTTAAGAGGGAGCTGGTCGTGCAGGACTTCCCTATGATTAGATGTTAGACAGCTTCGCTAAAAGACAACAGACCGCTAACGTTCACAGACGTCTTTCAAACACGGCTGCAAAAATACAACAATTTTTCGACATTTGCAAATATTTTGCTCGAAAACTTCATTTCACATAGGATTTTTAGCAATCTGCGAACTGGAAAGTGCAACGAAGCAGGTGAAGAACTGCCCTTTGTACCGAACGCCGGTCAGCGCGAACTGATTGACAAGTTAGGCGCCTACCTGTTGGACAGCACAGAAGGCAAGCTATTCATTCTTCGCGGTTACGCAGGTACCGGCAAGACAAGTATCGTCAGTGCTGTTGTTCGCACATTGCGCAGCCTTGGACAGAAATGTATACTTATGGCTCCTACAGGCCGTGCGGCAAAAGTACTCAGCCGCTACGCTTCGGCCGAGGA
>JAFXSS010000022.1 GCA_017525455.1 Paludibacteraceae bacterium | reverse complement strand
GGTCAGAGCTGTTCCGGCTTCGTTGAACATCTTGGCATCACCTTCCAATACCAGGAATCGGTCGGATATGATTGACGAACCGCTGATATATGCGCGACCGATCTTGTTGGTCTCCCAGTACCACATGAAGCGGACGTTACCGCTGGCTGCAATATATTCACCGGTATAGGTGTCGCCGACAATCGTATCTGAGATACACTCGCTATAATCGTTGGCAATACAGAACTTGATATTGCTTCCGGCTGTTACGTAGCGCATGAAGTAGTGCGAGTACGGACCAAACTCACCGCCATGCTCGAGCGAGTATTCGGAGTAAGTCATCGTGTTGGTGCCGGATGTCTTGTAGTTGCTCCAACCGCCGTCCGATGCATCAGTACGGATATAGAAGTTACCGACATAACCGCCGTCAAACGCTACGGTTGCCTCCATACTGCCGTTCTGTGTAACCTTGAAGTTGTAGATACCTGTTGAAGTGATTGCGCTCAGGTCAACATCGCTCTGCTTAACCCAAGTTTGTGCGCCTGTTCCGGGATCAATGTCGGTACACTTCTGGAGTTCGATGGTTGCGTTTGCTCCATCGGCTTTGCTAACGTAGAACGAAACAATATCCTCGGCGTCGGCTTTTGCCTTGATTACGCGTGACGAATGTTGCCAAGCGGCTGTGTGTGCGCCGTTCGACCAGGTAGCACGATCCTTGTAAACCAATCGCCAATCGTTTGTTGATACAGGATAGGTTACATTTACCATCGGCTTACCGGTAGCGAACGAAACGGTAATCTCGTAATTACCTGTTGCTTCTGTATGCAAGCCGCAACGTGTGCCGTTTTCACTTGCACCAGCTGCTGTGAAATCCCAAGGCAGCGTGGTGGTGCTGGCATATATATCCGAAGTATTGGTGTACCACAGGTCATTGGTGTTGCTCGTGGCTTCCTTCTTCAGCATAAAGCCGTAGGTGTAGTTTGCACTCGGGAAGTTTACTGTAGCCTTGAACTCATATCCGCCGGCTATATCGGCAGTCAGTAGTACAGGCGTACCTGCTACGGCTACACCGCCGGAGCCTTCTTTATAAGTGTTGGCATACACCTTGTATCCCGGGTCGGTGGAGTTATACTTCATCCAGCAGCCTGTGCGGTAGTATGTACCGCCGTTGCGACCTTCTTTGTCGCCGTTGTACGGGATGAACATCGTTGCTTCGGAAGCAAAGTCGCCACGACCGATAAACTCGCCTGTATTGAATCCACCGCTGAATGTTCCAACGTTTTCAGATGCGCTGAATCCATGGTTGTCGAAAGCGATATTCCAAGCCCAACTGGATACAACGTCGCCAGGAATAACGCAGTAGAATATGTCCGACTCGCCCATCTGTGTCATTTCGTAGTATGGTTTTCCGTTGTTGCATGGCGCGTCGCTACTCCAAGTGTTGTCAAAGGTTACATATACATGCTCCCAACCCAGATTGTTCTTGAAGTAAACGGTAGGAATAGCCGAATAGTTTGCTGTGATGGTTGTGGCTGCGGTAACATTGACTGTGGTTGTTGCGCTGGATGCGTTAGCAAATGTTGCGCTTGTGCCTGTCCAGCCGGTAAACGTGTAGCCCAAGAACTCCGGTGCTGTAACCTCCGGCGACAAAGCAGTAGCCGATGCGGTAGTCGAGCCGTTGGGTTTGAGTGTTACATCGCCGCTCTTATACTGGATGGTTACAGAGTACGTATCCTCGAAGCGTGCGTAAATAGTGTGGTTAGCAGCGTTGCTAACAATTGTTTCGGCAGTTACTTGCGTACCTTCGCCGGAAGCTGTTGTGTACCAGCCTGCAAATACCTTGGCACCTTTGGTAGCCTCGGGCAAATCGCCATATGCTGCATCAAACGTCACGCTTTTGCTTGGTGTACCGCATGCGCCACCGTTCGTTGCAGCATCGAATGTTACGGTGTAGTTATTTGGCGTGTATTGAGCATAAACAGTTGCGTTGGCTGCAATGTCATTCAGTTCGTTATCGCTTACGCCCATCGTAGTAACGGTTGTGTTGCCGTCAGCTGTTGTGTACCAGCCTTTGAAGGTATAACCGGTTGCAGGTGTCTGCGTGAATGTTACTTCGTCGCCTGCGGCAACATAGTCACCGCTTGTCAGCGCACCGCCAGCGGTTGTAGCGGATGCCGTTACTGCTGTGCCGCCGGTACCATAACCGAAGGTAACAGTATAAGCGGTCGGGTAGGTAACAGTTACTGTGCCGGGTGTTGAGAATGTAAATGTATAGTCACCAGCCGCATCTGTTGTAATAGCCATATTATCCTCGATGGCTGCGCTGATGCCAGATACAGTGTTCTCGGCGCGTGAGAGATTGACACTTGCCTTGCCGTACCACTCGGCGTTATATACAATCTTAAACAGGTATGTGCTTTTTGCTGCCAAGGATACTGTTTTCGAAATTGTAGGAGATGTTGACATCTCAAGGTATGTGAAATCTTCCTCGCCTGCATTTTCCTCAATCATCAACTGCGGAGTGACGTACGGGCAAGTCATTGAGCCCATTCTGTCGCCTTTTGTAGCCTCTGAAGAATGATACCAATAACATGTGGATTCAAATGGATTATTGAAGTTATTAGTCTCGTTTGAACCACTCTCACTTATTTTGAATTCGTTGTACTCGTTTGATAATTCGTAAGTGTACCACTTGTAAGTCGTTCCGGTAATGCTAAGCGTCATAGCTGCACCAGGCCAAGCGGCATTCTGTAAAGTGCTGTGGTCGCATACCTCATTCCAAGTCCATGCATAGATGTGCGGCACAGGATCACTCACGCCGGTGCGCACCTTGATAGTGTTAGTACCGGCTGCACGTGTAGCAACGGAAGCTGTGTTCTCGCTCACACCACGACCCATGATGTTTTTGGCGTATGCGCTAACGGTATAGGTCGTTCCGGGCGTCAATCCGCCGACATAACCCCAGAAGAATCCACTATCTTCTGCGGTGCAGAAACTGGAAACAGGATATTCAACTCCGTTGATAATAAATCCACATTCAGCCATGTCTCTTGCGCTCAATCCGTCTCCGCCATAGCCGGTAACCAGACCTGTAAGGAATAGCTCGGTGGTGTTGATAGCTAAGCTCTGTGATTCTCCGGTCTGCATCTCAACAGTCGGTGCGGACATGTCCACCGGATTGAGTTCATAATAAGTCTTTGATTCCCATTCGTAGGAATGAATGTAGTAGTATGAGCCTTCTTCGAAATACGAGCAGAGTTCATCGTGGTCGTTCTTGTCGCCTGCTGCTGCGGCTGAAGTGTGGTGGTCGTTGGTTTTGATATTTTCGTCACTACTTTTGTTAAGCAGGAAACCGCTATAATACTTGCTGCTAAGTGTGACGGTGTACCAGTTGCCGCTGAGAACCTCACAGGCAGTTCCCGGCCAACCGCCGTTATCACCGGTTGTGCCACCCCACATATATAATCTAAGACCTCCCCAACCTACAACATCGTGAACATAAATATCCCACTTGCGATAAATGGTGATTGTGTTGGTATAGGATGTGCTGCCATTAATAGTCATCTTGACAGTGTAAATCTGCGAAGCACTATAGTCACTTGTACTGAATTCCGGAGATACGGATTGTGTAGTGCTATGGCTTGTTGCAGTGATACTATTAAATGTCTGCGTTGTGCCAATCTTGTTGGCAGGTAAAGTGTTATCACCCTTGAAGAACTCGTACTCAATGGTTTTTGAATCCGAAGTCAAGTTCGCGCCTTCAGCGGTAAGTGTAACAGACCCATCGGCATATGCACTCTCGTCGTCTGCACTCAAATATACCGCAGTAGGCCATGTAACAGTGAGTTTTGGAGATGCCGGAGTCGAATAATCAACCTTGAAAACATAGTCACCCGTAACATCAGCACGAAGTTCAATGTCTGAATTATCGGTATCAAGCGTTTTCTCAATACCACTCTCTTCGCGCATAAGATAATATTGTCCGGAAGCGTCAAGTCCGAAATATGTGTCAGGTGATTTCTTTACAACCTTGAATTTGTAGGCGCCATTACTGTCGCCGGTGTTTGTTGCCGAAATGTTGATTGTTGCATATACAATATCAGAAGTTGAGGCGCCGGATGCTTTACTCATGGCAACTTCTGTAGCCCAATCACTACCACTTATGGCTGTTCCGCCCTTAATTACCCATGTTGACTGAGTCAGCACTTCTTCGTAGTTTGCCACAACTGTAGCAGCTGCTCCGTCACCATTTGAGCGAATGGTAATCGGGTTCGCTGTGGCTCCACCGCCATCAGTACGTGTGCAGTTGGTAAGTGTCCAGCCGGTAAAAGTGTAGCCCGTACTTGCAGCTGCGGCAGTAATAGTACGTGTGGTGACATAACCAACATTTGTAGCCGAACCGGAAACCGTAGGCGCAGCGTAACTCGGGTTACCTGCATCGTAGTGATTAGATGTGCTAAGTGTGGACATCCTTTCGGTAGCCGAGGCCGTAAGCGTTATGTCTCCCGCTGTTCCAACCGTTACGGTTTGATTCTTTGTGCCTGCCGTAAAAGTAGAGAGTGTACCTGCACCAGTCTTCGTCCAAGTGCTCCATGTATAACCGGTAGCGACGGTAGCCGTAATAGCAATATTTTGGGCAGCACTAATATTACTTGTAGTACCGGTGACGGCAGATATACCTGTACCTGCTGCAACGGTCAATGTGTAAGAGTCATCTGCTGCAAAAGTAGCAGTAAGCGTTGCTGCTGTTCCAGCGCCGCCACCTGTTACAGTTGTCGGGTTCGTGCTCGTGCTACTGATAGATGCGCCACCGGTGATTGACCAACTAACAAAATGATAACCCGAAATAGGCACAGCCGTCACGGCTTTTGTTGTCGTGACACCTGCCGTGGTACTCGTCGCTGCTGCACCGCCTACGGTAAATGAACCCTTTCCGCTCGGTGAAGCTACTAACGAAACAGAGGACATGTTTTCCGTCCAGTGAGGATAGAGGGTTAAATCAGCGTCAGTGGTGTAACTTCCGCCTAATTCATACACCTTGGCTCCTCCATCAGAAGTTGACCATCCGTCTTGCGTATAACCGGCACGAGTGAAGGTTGACGACGAAAGAGTAAAACTGGTATTCCATGTCTTTGTGCCACTACTTATCGTACCCGAACCATTCGATCCCTTATTGTATGATATTTGATAAGGGCAATGAATGACCATAGTATTGTCTGTCGGCATAAAAACAATAACGGCAGTACCGCCATAAGTGGATCTGAAAACAATATTTCCGGCATTGTTAGATGTTTTTGTGCCTTGAGTGACAGTTACGCCGCTCCGATCTCCATATTCATATGTCCATGCTGTACCTTGACCATTGGTGAGCTTGAACGAATATTCTGTATTGGCTGTTAGCGAACATGTATTCCACTTGAAATATCCATTTGTTGCATCGTAGGTGTTGGTGTTCTTATCTGCTGCCCAACTCTGATCGCTCGCTCCGCATGTGCCAGCGAGGTAATAGTTAGGCTGAATCATCAGGTAAGCTGTGCTCGTGTTATAGAAGAAATAATATGGCATTTCGTTGTATTGCGAAAAATCGCAATACATGTTCTCTCCGCTTCCAGTGTGATATGAAGTGCCGACAACACAGTTCGAATTAACATCTTTCCCCTTCCAAGTGCTACCGTTTTTTACTTTAAATCCATTCCATTCTGCGGAAGGAGTAAGACTTTGGTACACCCAGTTGCTGATACCTGCTGAATTCATAGTGTGCGCAGCGTCTTCTGTCCATGATCCATCAGGCCCAAGGATGTAGACCGCTCCCCACATCTGTCCGACACCGAGGGTGAGGAGTAGGGTGAGAATCAAGGTGAATGCATACGCATGCCCTGATGTGTTGTTTGTTTTTGCGTTCGAGCCATCCCGACCCGGAAGCAATTGTGTAAAGTTTTTCATTTGTATTTTTGGTATTTATTTGTTATTATTATCGGGGTTGTTATTTGCTAGGCGGCTAGACTGCCAGGCTACTAGATGACTAGACTGGTAGGCTACTAGATTACCAGACTGCTAGGCTACTAGTGTCAGGGGATTTTTGCGAGTGGTCGCACGCATATGTATGCGTATGCCTACGCTCTACAAAAAATCGGGCGCAAAGTTACAAAAAAAAATCCAAATTTGCAAATGTTTTTTCACATTTTTGTTGAAATAATGAAAAAAAGTGTTGTTTTTTGCCTAAGTGCAGGTGCGAGGCGTGAAAAAATCTGTGGGAAAACAGCGAAAAAAGACGGGGAAAACGACAGAAAAAGTAGAAGGAAAAGTGTGCTTTCGGGTGATGAAAATATATGATAAAGTATATATATACATAGTATATATATAATACAAGTATGTAATTCCTAAAAACCATATCGTATCCTATGGTTATCCTATAGGTATTTTGCGGTTATCCAATGATAAGACATCGGTTAGACATCGAGGTTAGGGGTTACGGGTTAGGGGGGATGGGTTATGGGTTACGGGGAGGGGGATAGATTTAGGATTTCAAATTTAAGATTTCAAATTTCTTATCTCGCGTTGCTCGAACGATCGGCTTCGCCGTATGCTTATCTCGCTTTGCTCGAACGATCGGCAGAGCCGTGCAAATTTTTAATTGGGTTATGGGTTATGGGTTACGGGTGATGGGTTATGGGTTATGGGGTTTTAGGATTTAGGATTGCAAATTTCAAATTTCAAATTTATAATTTTGGGTTAGGGGGAATGGGAAAAGAGAGGAAAACAAAAGGGAGGAAAACATGAAAACGAAACCTAATAATATGCAAATGAAAGGCAAAAACGGAGATTTATGACGATATTTTAGAAAAAAGTGCCTAAAAATTTGCAAATGTGGAAAATTTTTTGTAACTTTGCGCGCTTTTCGGAATCGTGTGCCCGAAATGCGCACACGCGAAAAGACAAAACGAAGCTAGGAGACTAGGAGACTAGACGACTAGACTGCTAGGCTGCTAGGCTGCTAGATGACTAGGCGGCTAAGCGGCTAGATAAGTAGACCGCTAGACTGCTAGATGACTAGACGACTAGTGATGTGGGGAAAAATAAATAAACAATCATAACAAACAATCATGGATTTATCAAATCGAGTAATCGCCGTGGTAGGCCTGGGATATGTAGGTCTGCCTCTGGCAATTGAGTATGGCAAGAAGTACCGAGTAATCGGATTCGACATTTTTGAGCCTCGTGTGGCCGAACTGAAAGCCGGCAAAGACCATACGTTGGAGGCTGACCTGGTAGGAATGAAACAAGCACGTGACCTGTATGAGACTACCAAAACCGTTGGTCTGACCCTGACATCGGATGTGAACGAACTGAAGCAGGTGAACACGTACATCGTAACCGTGCCTACACCCATCGACTGCTTTAACAATCCCGACCTGAAGCCGCTACTGAGTGCAAGCGAACTGATAGGCAAGACGCTGAACAAAGGAGACATAGTGATCTATGAGTCAACCGTTTATCCCGGCTGCACGGAAGAAGACTGCGTGCCTGTGCTGGAGAAGTGTTCGGGACTGAAGTTCAATAAAGATTTCTTCTGCGGTTATTCGCCCGAGCGCATCAATCCGGGTGACAAAGTGAACACGTTGACGAAAATCAAGAAGATCACTTCCGGTTCGACACCCGAGGTGGCTGACATAGTGGATGCGCTGTACAACAGCATATTGCTGAACGGTACGCACAAAGCACCGAACATGAAAGTGGCTGAGGCTGCCAAAGCCGTGGAGAACAGTCAGCGTGACGTGAACATCAGTTTCATGAACGAGTTGGCGCTGATCTGCGACCGCGTAGGCATCGACACGAACGATGTGATAGAGGCCGCCGGGACGAAGTGGAACTTCCTGAAGTACAGACCGGGACTGGTAGGCGGACATTGTATATCGGTTGACCCGTATTACCTGGCTCACAAAGCCAAAGCGCTGGGATATGATCCGCAAGTGATCCTGTCCGGTCGCGCCGTGAACAACTCCATAGCAAAGTTCATAGCCGACAAGACGCTGAAACTGATGATTCAGAAAGACCACAAGATCAAAGATTCGAATGTGCTGATACTGGGCGTGACGTTCAAAGAGAACTGCCCGGACTGCCGCAACACGAAAGTGGTGGATATAGCCTCAGAGCTGGAAGATTTCGGCTGCAAGGTGGATATATACGATCCGTGGGCATCGCCTGCTGTGGTTAAACACGAGTATGGCAAAGAACTGATTGCCGCCGTTGATCCGAAGAAACAGTATGCCGCCGTGATCGCCTGCGTGGCACACGACCAGTTCAAGACGTTTGACTTCCAGAAATATCGCGATCAAGGTGCAGTAATCTTTGACGTGAAGAACTTTGTTGACCGCAGTCTGGTGGACGCGAGGTTGTAAGTCCGGCGCCGAGAATAAAGACAAGCCCTGAAGTCGGTGGATGGATAAGCGGTATGACTATATGATTGCGGTAATCATTCCCTGCTGGAATGAGGAGAAGTTGTTGCCCGCGATGCTGGACAGCCTGCTGGCGCAAACCCTGCAGGACTGGCAGGCATATTGCGTTGACGATTGCTCGACAGACAACACGGCGCAGGTCATACGTTCGTACGCGGAGCGCGACAGCCGCATTCATTACATCCTTCGTACAACAGAACCGAAAGGCGGTCAGGCCTGCCGGAACATCGGATTGCGCGAAGCACGGAACGCGAAATACGTGTGTCTGTTTGACGCAGATGATACGATTGCCCCGTTCTGCTTCGAACAGCGGGTGACGTACATGGATCAACATCCCGAAATAGATTGCGGCGTATTCCCGATGCTGGCGTATACCGCCTATATTCACGAGCCGGACAGCCCGGTGTACGGGATAAAATCGTTTGACGACGATTTGAAAGCCATGCTGTATATGTTTCTGCCGATGGCCATTTCCACGAACACATACCGCACCAGCGCGATGGAGAAGTACGGGCTGGATTGTGACGACAAGGTTATAGCCATGCAGGATTCCGATCTGTCGTTCCGGGTAATCCTTAGCGGCATGCCTTATGCGTACGCGCCGGATGCCAAAGCGGATTATTTCTACCGCGTGACAAACGACGGAGTGGCAGCATCGATCACATCGAAGAACAAATGGCAAAGTCATATCCGGCTGATGCGGAAAGTAGCCGAAGCGGTTGAACGCAAGTATGGCGATAGCTACGACAGGATGTTGGCGACCTATTATGCGCTGGTTATCCGTAAGATAGGCATCAACCGCGATGCACTCCCGTCATTGATGCAATTGCCGTGGATGCAGCGGCACGCACGATTCCGCAGGTTGACAAGACTGTACGAAGTCATGGGAATACGCAAACTATGGGGTTTGTTCTTCTATCCCTACCGCGCGGATGTAATCAAACAAAAAGTCGTCTGGAAGCAACAGATGGCAGCAAAACGAAAACAATTAGTATGAAAATAGCAGTAGCAGGAACAGGATATGTGGGACTGAGTATAGCCACATTGCTGGCGCAGAAGAACCATGTAACCGCAGTAGATATAGTGCCGGAGAAGATTGAGATGCTCAATCGCAGGCAGTCGCCAATTCAGGACGAGTATATCGAGAAATATCTGAAGGGTGACGGCGTGTCGGCGACGGGTGAGCGGATAGAACTGGATCTGACCGCCACACTGGATGCCGAGGCGGCGTACAAGGATGCCGAGTTTGTAGTTATAGCTGCGCCGACGAACTATGACCCGCAGCGGAACTACTTCGATACATCCGCCGTGGAGACGGTTATTCGTCTGGTGATGCAGGTTAATCCCGAGGCAATCATGGTGATCAAATCCACAGTGCCGGTAGGTTACACGGAGCAGATACGTCAGAAGACGGGCAGCCGAAACATCCTGTTCTCGCCGGAGTTTCTGCGCGAGAGCAAGGCGCTGTATGACAATCTGTATCCCTCGCGTATCATCGTCGGCACAGATATGCAGGACGAGCGGCTAGTGAGCGCGGCGCAACAGTTTGCGGCATTGCTGCAGCAGGGTGCCATCAAGCAGGATATACCCACGCTGTACATGGGATTTACCGAGGCTGAGGCTGTCAAACTGTTCGCCAATACGTATCTGGCGCTTCGCGTGAGTTACTTCAACGAACTGGATACGTATGCCGAGATGAAAGGTCTGAGCACGCAGAAGATAATAGAAGGCGTGTGCCTCGATCCGCGTATCGGTACGCAGTACAACAACCCGTCGTTCGGCTATGGCGGATACTGTCTGCCGAAGGATACGAAGCAACTGCTGGCTAACTATCAGGATGTGCCGGAGAACCTGATCGGCGCTATCGTTGAGAGCAACCGTACGCGCAAAGACTTCATAGCCGACCGTGTGCTCGCCAAAGCCGGGTACTATGACTACTATCATCGCGGCGATTTCGATGCCAAGCAGGAACGGAGTTGCGTGATAGGCGTGTACCGGTTGACGATGAAAGCGAACAGCGACAATTTCCGCCAGTCGAGCATCCAGGGCGTGATGAAACGTATCAAAGCCAAAGGTGCGACGGTGATCATCTACGAACCGACACTGCCCGACGGCTCGACGTTCTTCGGCAGCAAGGTTGTTAACAATCTGGCAGAGTTCAAGCGCCAGAGCCAGGCAATCATAGCCAACCGCTACGATGCCAATCTGGATGATGTGAAGGAGAAAGTTTATACCCGAGATATCTATTTGCGTGACTAATACCTCTTCCCACCAGGGAGTAATGAAAACAGAATAAATTGATTGATATGAATAAAATACGAACGATTCTAGTATCGCTGCTCATCTTGCCGTTGATGCAAGTGATGGCAATCACCGACCAGCAGATTGTGCAAACCGCTCTTACCCTTCATCAGCAAGGCATGACTGAGCAAGATATAGCCAAACAGCTGCTGCGCGACGGCGCAACCCTTGAGCAATTGCAACGCGTGAGCCGTCAGGTGAACATGATGCAACAAGCGGGTATCGGCAATCAGCAGGCAGCAGTCGGCAATCAGCAGACAGGCGCAAGCCGGCAGAACAACGGCGAGCAGACACCTGCCACCAACGACCAGGCGATGATGATCGTGCAGCAGATGTTCGGAGAGCAGATGCCCGAAGAACAACCCAAACTGCGCGTGTTCGGTCAGGATATATTCCGCACGCCGGATGCACAGTTCCAGCCGAACATGAACCAGGCTACACCGAAGAACTATACTTTGGGTGCAGGCGACGAGGTGATCATCGATATCTATGGCGCCAGTCAGTTGCACCTGACGAGTACTGTCAGCCCTGACGGAGCCATCACGATCGACGGCTACGGACCTGTCAAGCTGGGTGGACTGACGATCATCGAGGCCACACGCCGGTTGAAGAACACTGTAGGCAAGCGCTATCAGGGCAGTCAGATCATGCTCAGTCTGGGTCAGACACGCACCATCACCGTGAACGTGATGGGTGAAGTGACGATGCCGGGTTCGTATCAGTTATCGGCATTTGCCAACGTGATGAACGCGCTGTACATGGCCGGCGGTATAACCGACAAAGGTACGCTGCGCCAGATCCGCGTGTTCCGTCAGAACCAGTTGCTCAGTCAGATTGACCTGTACAGTTACCTGATGGATGGTGTGCTGGACGGCGATGTGCGTCTGGAAGATGGCGATGTGGTGATCGTGAACACCTACAACGCTCTGACCTGCATCGACGGCAAAGTGAAGCGCCCGATGTACTACGAGATGAAGCAGGATGAGACGCTGGATCGCCTGTTGTACTTTGCCGGAGGTTTCAGTGGCGAAGCATATACGGATGCCGTTCGCGTGATGCGTAAGAACAACGGCGCACAGTCGGTTCATACGATCCGCAATGCCGATTTTGCATCGTTCCGCCTGATGGACGGCGACTCGGTCGATGTAGCCGCTATCCTGCCGCGACTGAAGAACACGGTGGAGATACAAGGCGCCGTGTTCCGTCCGGGATTCTACGGCCTGGATGAGAACGTGACAACCATTCGCAGCCTTGTTGCTGCGGCTGACGGCTTGAGCGAAGATGCTTCGGCTACCCGTGCCGTGTTGTACCGTATGCAGCTCGACCGGACGTATCTGGCGCTGGCGATTGACCTGAAAGGTATATTGGACGGCACGACCGATGATGTCGAACTACGCAACGAAGACCAGCTGTTCGTTCCCTCGCGAAAGAACGAGTTGGAGAACCTGATAGTGGTTATCCACGGCGAGGTGTATCAGCCGGATACATTTGCATATGCCCACAACGAGAGTGTGGAAGACCTGATTCTGCGTGCCGGCGGTTTGACCGAAAAAGCATCGCTGAGCAAGGTGGATATAGCCCGTCGCGTCATTGACCCGAAGGCCAAAGAGGAAATGCAGATCAAGACACAGCTCTTTACCGTTGAACTCAACGACAGTCTGGGATTGCAAGAGCACGGTTTTCTGCTCGAGCCTTACGATGAGGTGTTTGTTCGCCGCAGTCCGGCGTTCGGTCAGCAGATGAACGTGCGCGTACAGGGCGAAGTGCTATTCGAAGGCACATATACGATGAAGACGCAAGACGACCGTCTGTCTGACCTGGTGCTGCAAGCCGGCGGACTGAGCAGTCATGCTTTTACAGCCGGTGCGCGTCTGCAGCGTGTGATGACCGAAGAGGAGAAACTGCGTCGCGACCAGCTCTTGAAGATGAACAAAGCGGCATCGACCAAGGATAGCGTGAACATGGAGAAACTTGACCTGGGCGATACGTACTGGGTAGGTATCGATCTGGCCGAGGCACTGGCTAACCCCGGCAGCGATGAGGATATAACGCTGCGCGAAGGCGATGTGCTGATTGTGCCGACAGTCAACAACACCGTGAAGATCAACGGCGAGGTGCTCTATCCGAACACCGTAAGCTTCATCAAAGGCAAGAATGCCAAGTACTACATCGACCAAGCCGGCGGTTACAGCAACCAGGCACGCCGCACCAAGGCGTATATCATCTATGCCAACGGCAAGGTTCATCCCACGTTCGGCGGCAAGATACAGCCGGGCTGCGAGATTGTTGTGCCGAGCAAGCCTGAGCGTCAGGTCGGAAACGCCACACAATGGGTTAGCATAGCTTCAGCAAGTGCGTCTTTGGCAAGTGTCGCTGCTACGCTGACGACTCTCATCATCAATGCAACGAAAAAGTAATTTTCTCACGAATATGGAAGAAACGAATCATATGCAGAACGAAGAACAGGTGAATCCCATCAAGGCGATGTTCATCACCTTGTGGCGGCGGCGGAAGGTATTCTACTGGCTATGGCCTATTACGTTTGTAGTGGCAGCGGCCTTGATACTTTGCGTGCCGCGGTACTATACTTGCGAGGTTCTGTTAGCGCCTGAGGCGCAGAACATCGGCGGTGCAGGCTCGCTGCAGTCATTGGCATCCTCTTTTGGCTTCGATATGCGCAGCATGACCAGTCAGGACGCCGTGTATCCGCAACTGTATCCCGACCTGCTGGCTTCGCCGGATTTTCTGATTACCTTGTTCGACACACAGGTTGCAACCGCTGACGGCGAGTATGAAGGTTCGTACTACGACTATATGCGCAAGTTTCACAAGTTCGTGTTCTGGAAACGCTGGAAATACAAACTTCGCGCTCTGGTTACTCCAAAGGAAAAAGCTCCTGTTCTTAAGAACCCCAGCAGCAAGAAGGTGGATATATTCTGCCTGACCAAACAGCAGTGGGATGTAGTTGAACTGATGCAGCAGAACATTGAGTGCACCGTTGACAAAAAGACCGATGCCATCACTATCAGCGTGACTGCCCAGGATAAGTTGGTTTGCGCCATCATGGCCGATTCGGTATGTGCCGCGCTGCAGAACTTCATCACAGATTACCGTACGGTGAAGAACCGCACCGACCTGCGTTACTATGAGGATGTGATGAACAGCTCTTACTGCGAATACCAGGAAGCCAGCAAGAAGTATATCCGCTTCGTGGACAGCCATAGCGGAACCAATCTGGAGCAGTATCGCATTGAGGCACAGAATCTGGAGACGGAGATGCAACTCAAGCAATCGGCTTACACCTCGTTTCAGAAACAGTATCTGGCAACGCAAGCACGGCTGCAAGAGAACACTCCGGTGTTTACCGTGCTGCAGTCAGCTTCCGTGCCGAAGAAGGCAGCCGGCCCGCGACGGGTGATATTTGTGCTGGCTATGTTAGTTCTGGCAACGTGCATAGCCATCTGCGTGGTGTGCAGAGACGAGTTGTCGGCACTGATTTTCGCAGGTAACGACGAAGATTAATCCAATCATTGCCCCTTTGACCTCACAACAACGCATAGTAGTTAACACGGCAGCGCAGTACACACGTACAATTATCAACGTGTGTCTGTCGCTGTATTCAACCCGCTTGATTCTGTCTGCCCTCGGGCAGTCGGATTTTGGCATATACAGTGTTGTGGCGGGCGTGGTGGCAATGCTATCGTTCATGACCAATGCGCTGGTGACAACCACGCAGCGTTATCTCTCGTTCAACCACGGCAAGAATGACCCTGAGAAAGTATATCAGGTTTTTGGCAACAGCGTACTGCTGCATCTGGTGATAGGTATGGGATTGTTGCTCGTGCTAAGTGCCGTGGAGTATCCGATAGTATATCAGTTGCTGCATATCGAAACCGACCGCTTGAACGCGGCAACAGCGGTGTACTTTGCCGCAGTGATCGTGCTACTGCTGGCGTTTCTGACAGCGCCGTTCCGGGCATTGTTCATAGCAAGGGAGAACATTGTGTATATATCCGTGATCGATGTGCTGGACGGTGTACTCAAACTACTGATAGCCATCTTCCTGACCAGAATAACAGGTTACGACAAACTGATAGCGTATTCCGTGTTGCTGATAGGCATATCGCTGTTTAATCTGATAGCATTTGCCGGTTACGCGCTGCCGGCGTTTGAGGAGTGTCATCTGCCTCGTTGGCGCGAGTGGAACAAGGAACATATCCGCGGCTTGAGCGGTTTTGCCGGATGGACAATCTACGGCACAGGTTGTGTCATAGCCCGCAATCAGGGTATAGCTATCCTGCTGAACATATTCTGCAGCACGATAGCCAACGCTGCATATGGCATAGCGCAGCAAGTGTCCGGTGCGGTGTCGTTTATATCGGTATCGATAGCCAATGCCATGAATCCGCAGATCATGAAGGCTGAAGGCGCCGGTGACAGAGCCCGGATGCTGCGGCTGGCAGAGTATATGAGCAAGTATGCCAGTCTGCTGCTGGCATTAGTGGCTATCCCGCTGATATTTGAGATGGAGACCGTGCTGCGCGTATGGCTGACCGAAGTGCCTGAGTATGCGGTAGGATTCTGCCAGTTGATGCTTTTGGCAGCCGTGTGCGACCAGTTGTCGTACGGCCTGACATCCGCCAATCAGGCAATAGGTCAGATCCGGACATATACGCTGGTGTTCTATTCGTTCAAACTGGCAACGCTGGTAGCTATATGGTTGTGCCTGCTGGCCGGAGTAGATCCGGTGACATCCGTGTGGTGCTTTGTAATAGTGGAACTACTTGGCTCGATGCTGCGATTGGTGCTGCTTAAGCGGCAGGCAGATATCGATGTATGGCACTTTGTCGTGCATGTTTTGTGCCGTGTGATGGTGCCGGTAGCGGTGATGGCAGCCATCAGTTACCTGTGTGTAACGTTGATCCATCATCCGTATCGATTGGTAATAACATTGCTGCTGTCGATGTCAGGCGGAGCAGTGATGATCTGGCTGACCGCTCTGAGCAAAGAGGAGAAGAACATACTCTACACAATGCTGAAACTCAAATGACAACAGATGTACGGACATATAAAGTGAAGTCAATCCCCAAAGCCACACAGACTGCAGGGCTGATTGGCATATATGCACTTCTTTTGTGTCCGTTCATCATTGCAACGCCGAAGAGTGATATCGGTTACTGGATTGACCGATTGCTGCAACTGATGAGCATCGTGTTGTGGATAGGACTGCATATCAAGAAGAGCCACCCAATCAAATCGGAGCACCGGCTATTCGTTTATGGCGTGCTGTTGTGGTGGATTGTACTGAATGCTATTACGCTATTGCGCGTGCCGAACCTGCAATTCACGCAAGTGTATTACTGGCTGACAGTGTGGAATATTCTGCTATTGGCAGAGTTGTACTGGCAGAAGGATTATGTCCGACATCTCAATGCGTTGAGCATATTGTTGTCCTTCCTGGTTTACTTGTCCACCGTTTTGTATATCCTG
The DNA here is from genome assembly GCA_017525455.1 of Paludibacteraceae bacterium. GTDB lineage: Bacteria > Bacteroidota > Bacteroidia > Bacteroidales > Paludibacteraceae > Colicola. The sequence continues at coordinate 4,958 of JAFXSS010000022.1, read as the reverse complement.
TTTCCCGAAGGTTTGTGGTTTGACGACGAATGGATTGGTGCCGGTGACAAGGCGCGGTATCTGTTCGGTAATTACAACCAGACGGGTGTCATATCGCTGATTGCACTCATGGTGAGCGGAGCCTATACATTGCAAACCGGCCGCGGATATATGAATATGTTGATGCTGTCACTGGTGTCAATCGGAACAGTCATCGCCATGGGCTCGATGACTTCCACAGTCGGCATATTGATAGTTGTGGCATATTTTTTCCTGCGCAAGATCATTAAGCACCCGTTCCTGTGGATTGGCGCTTTCCTGTTTGTATATGTGGCGTTCTTTGCCGTAGTCGTGTGGAGCGGCAACGATATCCAGAACTGGCCGGCGTTGGCAGGGTTCGTTGAAAATGTGTTGGGTAAGAATTCCACCTTCACGATGCGTATCTATCTGTGGCTGGAGTCTGTTGTGATGATCTTGGAGAGCCCGTGGACAGGCTATGGCGTGCAAGGCGTGGAATGGATGGTCGATAATATAGGCGGTAGTGGTCCTCATAACCTGTGGCTGATGATTTTGCTGGTGGGTGGAGTAGTATTATGCGGATTGTTTATCGGTATCATTGCCTGCATCTTTGTGTCGGCCGCCAAGCGCAACAGTTCGCAGAGCGCTTTTGCGGTTGTTTGCATTTGTGTGATATTGTTGATGTCATTGTTTGAAGCGTACCATTTTATCTGCACTTTTTCCATGCTGATTATTGCATACTATATATGTGTGACCAAATACGACAAGAAGAAAAAGAGGGCAGTAGCGGCCGTTACTGGCGATGACCGGAACAAGCAACAAGCAGAATTATGATGAGAAAACTATTATACTATTGGGAGCGTTGCAAGGTGCACGTATGTACTGCTGTCAGACGCCGGTACTTCAAGGCCTTTGGCCAGCACTCGTTCCTCGGGCTGAATACAGTCTATTCCGGCGAGCAGTATATCAGTATCGGTGATAATTGTATCCTGGGTAACGACAGCCGTTTGACGGCTTGGGATATGTTCGGTGAACAACACTTTACGCCGGAAATCATCATCGGTAACAACTGCAATATCGGTCAATTTGCACATATCACCGCCATCAACCGCATCGTGATCGGAAACAATGTACTGACAGGTACCAAAGTGCTGATCACCGATAATGCCCACGGGGAGTTTACGGCGGAGCAGTTGGATGTAGCACCTTTCGATCGCCTGTTATACAGCAAGGGTGCTGTGATCATCGATGATAATGTGTGGATTGGCGAAAAAGCATCCATCATGGCCGGTGTACACATTGGCAAAGGGGCTATCGTGGCTGCCAACAGCGTTGTCACACACGATGTGCCGCCGTATAGCATAGTAGCAGGTGTTCCGGCAAAGGTAATCAAGCAAATAAAGTAATATTTGGCATCAATATGAATAGTAATAGAAAGGCACGTGTCATAGCATTCTACCTCCCGCAGTTCCATCCCATTCCGGAGAACGACCTGTGGTGGGGCAAAGGTTTTACCGAGTGGACGAACGTCACCAAGGGACGTCCGCTGTTCCGCGGTCATAAGCAGCCGCATGTGCCTGCCGACTTGGGTTATTATGACTTGCTCGACCCGCAAGTGAGGCTCAAGCAGGCCGAGTTGGCTCGTAAGGCAGGAGTAGACGGGTTCTGCTATTGGCATTACTGGTTTGGCAACGGCCGTCAATTGTTGGAAAAACCTCTTCAGGAGGTGATACGTCTGGGGCAGCCGGATTTTCCGTTCTGCCTCGGTTGGGCTAACCATAACTGGGAGAAGAAACTGTGGAACAGCGAAATTTCACCGCTCAGCAAGCAGTTGCTCGCCAAGCAGCTTTATCCCGGAGTGGAAGATATCGACCGGCACTTCTATGCCATGTTGCCTGCATTCAAGGACCCGAGGTATATGCGAATCGACAACAGGTTGATATTCCTTGTATATACTCCCCACGAGAATCCGCTGATGCAAACGCATATTGAACGTTGGCAGGAGTTGGCTGTGAAGGAGGGATTGGGCGGCTTCTACTTCATTGCTCAGTGCAGACGCAAGGAGGAACTGGATATGTATCGCCGGTTGCCGTTTGACGCACTGAATTATGACTGCCTGTTCTACTTCTTCAACCAGAGCGATCTGCGCAAACTGGCCGCTCACCTGTTCAATTGGGCAATAACCACTCCGTATGAGGCTGTGCTGAAGAAGTACGATACGTCCTTGATAAAGGATGATGTTTATCCTACCATTTATCCGAATTGGGATACCACTCCCCGGCGCGGATATGTAGGAACGATTTTCACCGGCAGCACACCGGCATTGTTCAAGCAGCATGTGAATCAGATTATCGATGCCACGCATCCGAACTCTGACGGTGATAAAGTAATTTTCCTCAAGTCATGGAACGAGTGGGCTGAAGGCAATTATATGGAACCCGATGCAGAGTTCGGGCACCAGTATCTTGATGCGCTGCACGATGCGTTGTATAGCAAATGATTGAGAAACTATAACACCAAAACGAAATATAAATTGCTAACCGTATGAATATAGCAGTTGTACTTGCCGGCGGCAGTGGTTCGCGGCTGGGAAACGACACACCGAAGCAATTCCTGAAAGTAGCAGGCAAACAGGTCATTGAGCACACGATAGATGTGTTCGACAACTGTGACCTGATTGACGAGATATGCATCGTCAGCAAGCCTGATTATGTGGCTGACGTTGAAGCGCTGGTGGTAAAGAACCAATACAAGAAGGTCAGGAAGATCCTGAACGGCGGTAAAGAGCGCTACGACAGCAGTCTGGCTGCTATCAACGCCTATACCGACGATAACGCGAACATGCTTTTCCATGATGCAGTGCGTCCGCTGGTCAACGAGCGTATAATCAAGGATTGTATTGAGGCACTCAAGCATTACAATGCCGTTGATGTGGCAGCCAAGACAACCGATACCATCATCTCGGTGGATGCCAATGAATGCATCGATTTCATACCCAACCGAGCCAACCTGCGTAACGGACAGACTCCGCAATGTTTCAAGCGCGGTACAATACGCCGGGCGTATGACCTGGCACTGGCTGACCCCAACTTTGTCACCACTGACGATTGCGGTACGGTGCGTCGGTACTTGCCCGATGAGCCGATATTTGTTGTGGCAGGTGAGAACTCGAACATGAAACTTACGTATGTCGAAGACCTGTTCCTGCTGGACAAACTATTCCAACTGCGCACGCAGAGTGGCGAGCAGAAACATCTGTCGCCGGAGGCATTGGAAGGGCTGACGCAGAAGGTGATTGTCATCTTCGGTGGCAGTTACGGCATTGGCGGTGAGATGATGGCGATTGGTCAGAAGCATGGTGCGCGCATCTACTCGTTCTCCCGCTCGCAGAATGGTTGCGATGTGACGAATGTGGACAATGTGCGCGAGGCTTTGCGCAGCGTGGCAACCAAAGAGGGACGCATAGATGTAGTAGTTAATACTGCGGGTGTTCTGGTGCGTGAGGCGTTGACCTCCATGACGCAGGAGGCGATAACATCGTCGCTGAACGTCAACCTGCTAGGCGTAATCAATGTGGCACGCGAAGCGTTCCCCTATCTGCGTGACTCGCGCGGCTCACTGCTGTTCTACACCAGTAGCAGTTACACCCGCGGACGGATGATGTACAGCCTCTATTCGGCTACGAAGGCTGCAATTGTCAACTTCGTGCAGGCTATAGCCGAGGAGTGGAATACCTTCAATATTCGCGTCAATTGTATCAATCCCGAGCGAACCAAGACACCGATGCGTATTCAAAACTTCGGCAACGAGCCCGAAGGTTCATTGCTGCCACCGGAGGATGTGGCTATTGCGTCGTTCAACACCGTGTTCTCCAACGCTACAGGCGAAGTGATTGATGTGAGAAGAAAAAAGTAAAAATCCGTATGTATAACTATAGTGTCATAATTCCTCACCACAATACCCCGGATTTGCTGGAGCGTTGCCTGCAGAGCATTCCTGAACGGGAGGATATTCAGGTGCTGGTGATTGACGATAACAGTGATCCGCAGTTTGCCGACCAGGTTCGCCAGGTATGCAAGCAACGAGCCAATGTGCAACTGACCGAAACGAAAGAATGTCTCGGTGCAGGTTATGCCCGAAATGTGGGATTGAAGCAGGTAAAAGATAGCAATTGGCTGCTGTTTGCCGATGCCGATGATTATTTCACCCTCAAGGCTTGGGAGTACTTTGATGCGCACAAGGATGATGCAACAGAACTGATATATTTCTATTCCATTTGCGTGTATTCCGACACCGGTCTTCCCGGCGACAGACATCTGAAGATGAAGAATCGGATAGATGACTTTCTCAACAATCCGTATCATACGACCGAAGGCTTCTTGCGCTACAATTATTACGAGCCTGTAGCCAAGATGATTCGTGCGAATGTGGTGTTTGACAATCATCTGCAGTTTGAGCAGACGCGCTGGGGCAACGATGTGCATTTCTCCACTCTGGTAGGTGCGTATGCCCGCTCGGTAGCAGCGTTTAGAGATGAGGTGTATTGTGTTACGATTTCCCATGGCAGCCTGGTGCACCAGCACTCGTTGGAGAGCCGCAGGTGCAGGTATGAGGTTATCTTGCGTAACAATGCCTACCTGAGGCAAATAGGCTTGCCTGAGTTTCAGGATTCGCTGATGTACTCCCTGAGATGGGCAGCCAAACTCGGTGGACTGAAGGCTGTACTTGAGTTCATAAAGATAGGCCGGGAGTACGATGCCGACTTCTTTCATGGAGCAAGCAAATGGATAACAAACTTCTTTGTGTCGAATCAGGAATACAAGCACAAAGACAAATATATTGTCAGAAAATAAAGGATGAAGTCTGATTTTGAATTGATGAATGAGTTGGCGAAGCGCTCGGATTACCTGCGTGAACTAACAGAGGAGGAAAGCAAAGCCTTGAAAAAGACCCTGCTGGCT
>JAFXSS010000021.1 GCA_017525455.1 Paludibacteraceae bacterium | reverse complement strand
CGCAGCTTTGAACCGTCTGATAAATACTACCTGGCCTACAGCGGCGGCAAGGATTCCATTGTGGTGGAAGCCATCCTCCGCATGGCCGGGGTGGGCTATGAGATACATTATAATATGACAACGGTTGACCCGCCGGAGCTGGTCCGCTTCGTGATCCGCCAATTTGAGGCGGTGATCTACGACCTGCCCGACGGGTCTTTCAAATACTTTGCCGTCAACAGTGGCGGCAGGCTGCTCTCTCCGGTGACAGCCCAAAGTATCGCCGGTAAGAGGTGCATCCATTTCACCATTCCGAAGCTGCCTATGCGGCAGCTGATCGTCCACAAACAATTCCCGCCGACCCGTCTGGCGCGGTATTGCTGCGAGGCGCTGAAGGAATCCCACGGCGAGGGCCGCGTGGTCGTGACCGGCGTTCGCTGGGACGAGAGCGCGGGTAGAAAACGCAACCAGGGGACGGTGACGATCTTCAACGGAAAGGCGGCGGAGGTCGCCGAGCAGCAAGGGGCGCGGTACAACAACAACCGCGCCCGCGGTATTATCATGAACTACGACGATGCGGCCACCCGGCGCGTTGTTGAGATGTGCTACCGAACGCACAAGACGATGCTCAACCCGATCATCGACTGGACGGACGAGGATGTGTGGGAGTTCATCCACGTCTACAACATCCCGTATTGCGAGCTATACGACACCGGCTGTACCCGCCTGGGCTGCGTTGGCTGCCCGATGGGTGGATACAACGCCCAACGACGGGAATTGAAGCGCTGGCCACAGTATCGCAAGCTGTATGTCACCGCTTTTGACGATATGTTGGAAGCCAGGCGGCGCGATGGCAAACTGAACCACAGCAGTCTGTGGCAGAGCGGCGAGGGCGTGATGCGATGGTGGACGGGATATGAGAAAAAGGCGAATCCTGAGCAGGTTACGTTACCAATACCTTTGGCATACTGAATGGAACAAGAGGAACGATTTATCAGGACAATCCAAGGGCAGTCGGACAAATGGCTGTCCTTTTCATTATATTGGAGGGCCTATGTCTTATATTGAAATCCGTAAAATACCTTGCAATAATGCAGAAAATGATATATCATTGGAACAGGAAGCTACGAACCTTGATAATAAGATAAATGCCTCTTCAACTGTTGCCAATCTCCGCAACATCACGACAAGGAACGGCTGCACAGCAACGCTTCTTTTCAGCGAGAAGGATAATCCACACATTCGCAGGGAAGTCGCGGAACTGTTGCTGCGTTCGGTACAGAAACGGAGTGGAGCAACATGAAGTAAGTATTGTGCCTGCAGTTAATACTCAGCGTACACTCCCTTAGTCACGCTTCGCGTGCCAGCTCCCTCTGAGAAGAAGCCTTTTGGTGTGAGAATACGCCTATAGACTCCCTCCTTGAGGGAGTGGGTGACCGTGGGGCCAGACTGAGGGAGTTGATCAGGGGGACGCTGAGCTGTAACTGCCTGCATAATTTAATTAACAAAAATATCACATTAGCTAGTTGCATTGTTGCATGTTATGTTGTATAATATACTTATTTCAGAGATTTGGAAGATCTTACTTTCGCCGGGGCAAACGATGCAACTCCATAAACTGCTCGAACGCTGCATGAGGTAAAAAGAAGTATGGCTGCAGGAGAATATCGCGGCAGGTTCTGCATACGATATCAAGGCAGTGTTTGGAGCGTATTGAGGTAGTGAAGGTTCTCTTCTATTATTAACAGTATTGGAGTGAAGGGAAGACATGAAGTTTGTATATCGTAAAAGCACAATCGAGTTGCCACCTATCGATACGAAGGCACTGGAGAAGGTGCGTCTTTCATCAAAGATGGAGCCTTATGTAGACAACGAACGCTCCTTTCTGGGTTATACCAGATGCACATCCAATGTACTTGCCGATGCGGATAGGAATGATTCTGCGCGGCGAGCTATGCGCAAAGACGCACAGTAAGCGTTGCATGCGTTGGCTTACAACTGAGGACGGGCTGATTTGGTTCTGGTTTGCCTCTTTTCAATAATGGCTTGCTGTGATCAATAGCAAGCTATTATTGTGGCCTGTAAATATTTAAACGAAAGAATGATGCGCAGTGCCTTCCTTGCTTTATATAGATACTCTGAGGATCGTATCGCAGGGAACAATACGTGATAACCGCAGTCTCGAAAATGAGGATGTGGATTTTTACCTGCTGGGCAGTTTTGATGCGATGAAGATTATCACCCACAAATACACCAATCCCAACGAAAAAATCGACTCCCTTTCAGACCTCGTAGAACTGAATCGCATTCGTCATAAGGACGTACATACATTATTTGACCGACAGCCGCTGTATCTCTATTCCAAAGAGGATGAATCCCCTGTTTTAAGTAGGAAAGGTGACTATGCTGGTTTACCTTTGGTGATGGCGTTGGTTCAGATACAGGATGAAGTGATGGATCTGGACGAACCTGAGGCGTTGATTATTGCATTTAAGAATCATATCGAAGCACTCTTGAACAATTCTGGTTTCGATAAAGAAAAAATAGAGTTTGAAGTGTTTTACGATCTTGGTGAGGCAGATGTCGTCATCATATTCCGTGCGCGTGACATCCGAAGTATTGGCAGGATACTTTTTAGATTGCGTGGGTGGGAAAAAATGAGTATTGACGGGCATCGCGGCATACGTGTTCTGTCCATTTGTTCGCATTGCGCATTTCCAAGGCAGGAGAATAGTAATATATACTCTCAAAAACTGAATTCTTGGATAGCAGAGGAGCAGAAAAATGGTAGTAAATTTGTGACCTTCGTTGATACGTCTTACGGCATGGATGCCAAGGATGAATTTAGCCGAAAACAATTTGCGTTTGACCAATACATGATTGGCGCATATGATTTCGTTGGGAAAAACGCATATGATACTTCTGCCTTCGCGGAACGCTGCACATATATCGCCCAGCAGTTACAAAAAGGAAACGATCAAACTTTTCCATTCCGCACGGCATTGTCCATTCCCATTGTGCAGTTAGAAGAGGCAGATATCGAGGCTTATCCTGACGACCGAAAGATAGAAAAAATACGACCGGATGGTAAATATGCGTTGTTTGATGAATATGACTCAAAACAGTCAACGCATTTCACAGATCTTGCTACGTTTATCGGGAAGCTTTCAATCTGGGGTAATGATGAATCGGCCTTACAGCTTGAGCGTGATGTTGAATCATTGAATATGACGCTGATCGGGTTGTTAAAGCACCTGATTCGTTTGAAGGAAGGCAGATTCGAAGGAGACCTCTATG
>JAFXSS010000020.1 GCA_017525455.1 Paludibacteraceae bacterium | reverse complement strand
TTCATGTCACGCCACGGCAACCGCAAGCGTAACTAACTATGTAACGACGAGGCGAGCACCACGCTCGCCTCGACTCGTTTTATTATGAAAAGAAAGAACAATACTACATTACGTGCCACAGCGGCCACCACGCTGCTGCAGCTCATGCAGGCTAAGCTCGGCGGTATGACCGTGACGAGTATCAAGCAGTTGCTGCGTACCCGGCGCGTTCAGGTGAACGGTGCAATCACCACCCGGGGCGACCAAGCCCTGAATGCCGGTGATGAGGTGACGATCCTCTCGCAAGCCGGCACAACCACGCTGCACCATCCCAAACTTTCCCTTGTATATGAAGACGACTACCTGTTGGTAGTCAACAAGAAGCAAGGTCTGCTCACCGTGCCGACGAACCCTGACAGTTCGGAGACGACAGCCTTGTCGATATTGAAAGCCTACGTGCGCAGGCAACACCCGCGCAACAATGTGTTCGTTGTCCATCGCCTGGACCGCGAGACCAGCGGTCTGCTCGTGTTTGCCAAGACACCTCAATTGCAGGAATATATGCGTACTTATTGGCGGCAACTTGTCACCAAACGTACATATATAGCTCTTGCCGAAGGTATATTTGCTGAACCTAAGGGCACCATAACCACATGGCTGACCGAGGACAAACGCAACGCCATGGTGTATTCCTCACCCGTAGATGACGGAGGCCAAAAAGCTGTGACACACTACGAGGTACTTGGTACACGCACCGTCGAACCTGCCAAAGGTAGCGGCAATATCCCAGCTGCGGCGATGGCAGACGGCAAGATTTGTCTTTCGCTCGTAGCGCTGAACCTGGAGACGGGACGTACCAACCAGATCCGCGTGCATCTGGCATCGATCGGCCATCCCGTAGTCAGCGACCGCAAGTACGGCCACGGCAACACTTTCGCGCCCGTTGACCGCTTGTGCCTGCACGCACGCATACTCGAGTTCATCCATCCTGCCACCGAGCAAGTAGTGCACTTCGAGACACCTGTACCAAGAGAATTTAAGATTTAACTCATAAATCAAATTAATACCGTGACACCACTAAGTATACTTATCACCATTCTTGCATATTTTGCGGTACTCTTCGCTGTTTCGTACATTGCAGGCCGCAAAGCCGACAGTGCGGGTTTCTACTCGGGTAACCGCCAGAACAACTGGGCTCTGGTAGCCATGTCCACCATCGGTGCGGCAATCTCCGGTGTGACGTTTGTCAGCGTGCCGGGAATGGTGCAAGGCGCTGCGTTCTCGTACATGCAGATGGTGCTTGGTTTTACAGTCGGACAGATTCTGATAGCCTACGTGCTTATCCCATTGTTCTATAAACTGAACCTAACGAGTATTTACCAGTATCTCAACCACCGGTTCAGCACTACGTCTTATAAAACCAGCGCCTGGATATTCTTCGTCAGCAAGATGCTTGGCGCCAGTGTACGTCTGTTCGTTGTCAGCGCGGTGCTGCAGATTCTCGTATTCGGACCTCTCGGCATACCGTTCTGGCTCAATGCTATACTGACCACGGCGATGGTCTATCTTATCACTTTCCGCGGCGGTGTCAAATCCGTTGTTTGGACCGATCTGCTCAAGACGTGCTGTCTGATACTTTCTGTTGCATTGTGTATCTTTTTCATCATGCGTAGCGGAGTGAGTCTGGAAGGAATGACGCGTAGCGAAATGGGGCGTACCTTCTTCTTCGACAACCCCAAGCAGCCTACGTTCTTCTGGAAGCAGTTCCTTGCGGGTATCTTCCTCGTCATTGCCACCACCGGTCTCGACCAGGATATGATGCAGCGAACACTCAGTTGCAAGAACTTCCGTGAAAGTCAGAAGAACATGATTACCGGAGCAGTGCTGCAGATCTTCGTTATTGGCTTGTTCCTGGTGTTGGGATACTTGCTCTATACTTACGCCGCGCAACAGCATATCGATCTGACAGGTTTGAAAGGCGACGATGTGTTTGCTTATCTGGCTACAGGTTCGTACTTCCCGATGATAGTGGGTATATTGTTCATCGTGGGTTTCATAGCAGCTGCATACTCTGCAGCCGGTAGTGCGCTGACTGCACTTACCACTTCGTTCAGCGTAGATATACTTGGCATACAGAAACACGATGAGCAGAAGCAACGCCGCATCCGAAGCTGGGTACACGTTGGCATGACGGTTATTATGGCTTCGCTGCTCTGCGTCATCTATGTGCTCAATGACGATGCAGTCATCCAAACGGTATATAAGGTTGCTTCTTATACCTACGGTCCGCTATTGGGCATGTTCTGCTTCGGTATGTTCACGCGCTTCACCATTCGCGACAAGTGGGTTCCCCTCATTGTATTGGCTGCACCGGTCATCACGTGGATCATCGACGTCAATTCGGCAGCATGGTTTGCAGGTTACACGTTCTCGCACGAACGCCTGCTACTCAACGCCCTGCTGACATTCGTAGGTATGCTTTGTCTCGTTACAGGCAAGCAGCAACCGCAACAAACAGAAACTAATAAATAAAAGTTCGACAATATGGATAACACGGTAACGATCTACTGCAAAAACAACAAGCAGTACTACGACATCCAGCGAGGTACGGCTCTGTTGGATGTGTATCGCCAAACTGGATTGCAACTGCCATTTCCGGTGGTAGCAGCACGTGTGAATTACAAGATTCAGGACTTGACCTTCCTGGTGTACAAGCCCAAGGACATCGAGTTCGTTGATGCATCTTGTCCGTCGGGTATGCGTTGTTATGTTCGTACGCTGGAGATGGTCATGGCCTATGCGGTACGCACGCTTTATCCGCATACAGACTTGCGCGTCGAGCACCCGATATCCAAAGGCTACTATTGTACGCTTCGAAACTTCGACGGCACGTCAATGCCCATCACCGAAGATGTGATAGCCGCTATCAACGACAAGATGCAGGAGTTTATCAAGGCTGACAAACCGATTATCACTGAGGAGAAACAGACCAAGGAAGTTATCCGTCTATTCAAGGAATGTCATGATGCAGAGACAACCCTCTTCCAAACCTTGGGCAACCCCTATTGCCGTTACTTCCGTATCGACGACTTTATCGATTACTATACATCGGCTCTGATGCCTTCAACGGGATACCTGAATGTATATAAGCTCGAGATGTTCCATGAAGGTATCCTGCTGCGTATTCCTAACCGCGAGAATCCTACGCAGCTGGAGGAGAGTTGCAATCAGGATAAGATGTTCGGCATTTTCAACGAATATACGGCGTGGAACAAACTGCTCAAAATCAGCAATGTGGGTGAATTCAACAATGCCTGCAAGGGCAATAAGTCCTTTGAGATGATCAAACTCTCGGAGGCGCTTCACGAGAAGAAAGTTGCACAGATTGCTGATATGATAGTCAACAAGGAAGGTGGTATGCCGAAGTTCGTACTCATATCCGGTCCGTCATCTTCGGGAAAGACTACGTTCAGCAAACGTTTGACCATTCAGATGCTTGTCAATGGTATACGTCCGGTTATTCTGTCGATGGACAACTATTTCGTCAATCGCGAGGATACTCCCAAGGATGAGAACGGAGATTGGAATTTCGAGGATATCAACGCGCTTGACTTGCCGTATTTCCGCCAGCAGGTGGCTGACCTGCTGGATGGCAAGGAGGTTACGCTGCCTACGTTTAACTTTGAGACCGGCAAACGTGAGTTCAAGGGTGACAAGCTCAAACTTCAGGACAACCAGATAGTGATACTTGAAGGTCTGCATGCGCTTAACCCGCAGTTGCTACCGGGTATACCGCGCAACAAGGTATTCAAGATCTATGTGTCGTCACTGACCACCGTCAATCTCGACAACCATAACTGGATTCCTACAACCGACGTACGCCTTATCCGCCGCATTGTGCGCGACTACCGCTATCGTGGTTACACAGCGCGTGAGACTATCAACCGCTGCCCGTCGGTTCGTCGTGGCGAAGTTAAGTGGATTTATCCTTTCCAGGAGGAAGCCGATGTAATGTTCAACTCATCGTTACTCTTCGAGTTGGCAGTACTCAAGCGGCATGCAGAACCGATACTGGCCGATGTGCCTAAGTATTGCGACGAATATGCCGAAGCGCACAGGTTGCTTAAGTTCCTTTCGTACTTCGAATCAATACCCGAGAAGGAGATTCCGCCTACATCGTTCCTCCGCGAGTTCGTCGGTGGTTCGTCGTTCCGCTATTAAAGTGTTTCCGGCAATAATCGTGCGCTCGCGTATGTGCGTGGCACGATTATTGCTGTATTATGATAATGATTATCGATACAATTCGGATGAAACGATTTTTGGTATATATACCCGTACTGCTCTTGATGCTGCAGGCTGAGTCTGCGCGTGGGCAAGCGGTGGCAGAGGTGGCTACGACTTCCCCTGTTGATACAGCCGCATTGACTGAAGTCGCCGACTCGTTGGCCTCACTCGTGCTGCCGTACCCGCAAATCCTGATAGATATGCCCAACGTACATGTCGAGCAGGATAGTCTGATTACTCTGCTCATGGAGGAAAAAATAGCAGGCATAGAGCGTGGCGAACATGAGGTTGCGGGATTTCGCGTACAAATATACTCATCCAACCATCCTCAGCACGGCAAGTCAGAAGCTTTGCAACTGGAGCAACGTATCAAGCAGGCTCTGCCGGTGTCGGTGTATGTTATCTATGCTTCACCCTCGTGGAAAGTGCGTTTAGGCGATTTCCGCACCGAGGCTGAGGCCGCCGAGTTCCGCGATTCGATCAAGCAACTCTTCCCTGATCTGGCTGACTATACGTACATAGTGCGCGATCAGGTTAAGATTCTCTGAGTATCGAACCAGTCAAAATTAATCATTCAATATTCAGAATTTACATGGATTTACAGGCATTTACCCCATCTGATAGTTTAGCTGACCAGATTGCTCAGAACGTCGAATCGACGCTCCGATTGCTTGGCGAGAACCCCGAACGTGAAGGCTTGAAGCGTACCCCGCGCCGTGTGGGCAAATCAATGCAGTTTCTGACCAAAGGATACAACGAGGATCCAGAGGCTATACTGCGTTCAGCGTTGTTTGAAGAGGACTACAAGCAGATGGTGGTAGTCAAAGATATCGAGTTCTACTCGCTCTGCGAACATCATATCTTGCCATTCTTCGGCAAGGCACACGTAGCGTACATACCCAACGGACGGATCACCGGATTGAGCAAGATTGCCCGTGTAGTAGATGTTTATGCCCGCCGATTGCAGGTGCAGGAGCGACTGACTACCGAGATCAAGGACTGTATTCAGCGCACGCTGAACCCGCTGGGAGTGATGGTGGTGATTGAGGCTGAGCACTTGTGTATGCAGATGCGAGGTGTGCAAAAGCAGCATTCGCACACGGTAACTTCGGATTTTACGGGAGCCTTCAATCGCAAAGAGACCAGGCAGGAGTTCCTGAATCTCATTGTTAATAATGAGAAATAAGGTGTGGAAACCCGCCGAACCAACCGAGTGTGAATACATAAGATTATTGAAAGGAATAGTAAATGTTATTACAAATACTCAAATCAAAGATTCATCGTGTACAGGTTACCGAAGCCAACCTTGATTATATAGGTAGTATCACGATTGATCAAGACCTGATGGAGGCCGCTAATATCTATGCCGGAGAGCGTGTACAGGTAGTGGATAACACCAACGGTGCACGTATAGAGACCTATGTGATTACCGGCAAACGCGGCAGCGGATGTATATGTATCAATGGTGCAGCAGCACATCTGATACATGTAGGGGATACGGTTATCATTATGGCTTATGGGCTTATGACTCCTGAAGAAACAAAGGATTTCAAGCCGGCTATCGTTTTCCCGACCAATAACAAACTGTAATCGAGACCTCGGAATCTCGATATCTCGATCCATGCAATTCTTCGAATTACATTCAGCAAGTCAGTCTGTGGGGCCGCGCGCAGGTGTGCTCCACACCGATCATGGTGATATACTTACGCCGATATTTATGCCGGTAGGCACTGTAGGTTCGGTTAAAGGTATTCATCGTCATGAATTGGAGGATGATATACATGCACAAATCATCCTGGGCAATACCTATCATCTTTACCTCCGTCCGGGTACGGATATCCTGTTCCGTGCAGGGGGATTGCATAAGTTTGAGGGCTGGACACGGCCTATCCTGACCGACTCCGGAGGATTTCAGGTATTCTCGCTCACTGACCTGAGAAAGATGACCGACGAGGGAGTACGCTTCAACAGCCATATCGATGGTCGCAAACTGTTCTTTACCCCCGAAGGTGTGATGGATATCGAGCGACTGATCGGTGCGGATATCATGATGGCGTTTGATGAATGTTGTCCCGGAACGGCCGACCGAACCTACGCTACACAATCAATGGAGCGTACGCATCGCTGGTTGGACAGATGTATCAAGCGGTTTGACAGTACCGATGACCTATATGGTTACAAGCAACATTTATTTCCCATTGTACAAGGCTGCACCTATACCGACTTGAGACAAGAAGCCTCGAAGCGGCTACGTGACCTTGACCGCGATGGATATGCAATTGGCGGATTGGCGGTAGGCGAACCCGAAGAGAAGATGTATGAGATGATTGAGGTGGTCAACGATATCTTGCCGCAGAACAAACCCCGATACCTGATGGGCGTTGGCACACCGTGGAATATTCTGGAGGCCATCGAGCGTGGCGTGGATATGTTCGACTGCGTTATGCCTACCCGCAACGGACGCAATGGTATGATATTCACGATGAACGGTGTGATGAACCTGCGTAACAAGAAGTGGGAGGATGACTTCGCTGAACTCGACCCGTCCGGCACATCGCTGGTTGATCATGCCTATTCGCGAGCGTATGTGCGTCATTTGATACATGCTCAGGAGATGCTTGGATTGCAGATTCTGAGTATCCACAATGTAGCATTCTATCTGCATCTGGTGGGCGAGGCACGACGTCATATTTTGGCCGGCGATTTCAAGTCTTGGAAGGATGATCTGATGCCACGACTAAAGAACAGGCTGTAAAACAATGTTTCTGATTTTGTTTTGAATAGATTTGTGTTTCCCGTGATGGAATTATGGCCGCCATAATGACTGAACGAAAGTCACGAAGACGTCAAAAGAAAACAGCAAACCTATGAAGAGACTTGATTGGTATATTATAGGCAAGTTCCTCGGCACATTCTTTCTGTCGATTGTGCTTATCTTGTGTATAGCCGTGGTGTTTGACTTGACGGAGAAACTTGACAACTTCTACGAGAACCAGGTTCCTTTGCGCGAGATAGTTTTCGACTATTACATGAATTTCTTGCCTTACTTGCTGGATATGTTCAGCCAGTTGTTTATCTTTATATCGGTAATCTACTTTACCTCAAAGATGGCAAGCAACAGCGAGATTATATCTATCCTGGCCGCCGGTGTCAGTTACGAGCGCTTCCTGCGACCTTACCTGCTTACTGCTACTTTCCTCACTGCTTTTACCTATGGTTTGGGTGGATGGGTTATCCCGCAGTCATCAAAGAAGATGCTTGCCTTTACGGATAAGTATATCGAGAAGTTCACGCGCGAAAATGCCCGTAATGTACAGATGGTGGTAGGCGAAGGCACGGTGTTGTATATCGAGAGTTTTCAGGTGCGCACACATGTGGGTTATCGTGCCTCTTTGGAGCATTTCGAAGGCAAGACTTTGGCCGAACGTATAACGGCCGATCGTATTCGCCATATAGATGGCTATAATTGGCGTCTGGAGAACTATACCAAACGAAACTTCGACGGAATGCGCGAGTCGCTCGTGCAAGGGCAGACGCTCGATACAACGATTTATATGCTGCCCGAAGAGTTGTTCATCACAACTGAGCAAGCGCAGCAGATGACCAATGCCGAGTTGTATAACTATATCCAGAAGCAGCGTGAGCGTGGCGCCGGCAATGTCAAGGCTTTTGAAACAGAGTGGTACTCTCGTTTCGCAGGCCCGTTGGGCGCGTTCATAATGACCCTGCTGGGCGTAACCTTGTCCAGTAAGAAAGTGCGTGGAGGAATGGGTAAGAATCTCGGTATAGGAGTAACGCTTTCAGCGGCGTATATATTGTTTTCTACAGTCAGCACTACGTTCTCCGTCAGCGGTGTCATGTCGCCGTTTATGAGTGTCTGGCTGCCGAATTTTGTATTCCTGATAATTGCTTTTGTTCTCTATCTGCGTGTCCGCAGGTAGTGGTCAGATGAACGGATTGTAGCGTTGCTCATGACCGATGGTTGTGGGTTCGCTGTGTCCGGGATAGACGTTTGTGTCTGCCGGCAGTTGTGTCAGATAGCGTAGCGATTGCATAAGTTGCTGATAGTTGCCTCCCGGCAAGTCAGTGCGTCCGATGGATTCGCGAAACAGTGTGTCGCCTGAGAACATCAGGTTGTCGGTCTGCAGATAGTAGCATACGCAGTCTTCTTTATGTCCCGGTGTGAACAGGCAGCGTATATCCATTCCGGCAAGGTGCAACATGGGTTCATGTTCGCTGTAGTTGTTCCTAAGATACGTGTAGTCGATTACCTGTGCTGACGGGTAAGTCTGCTTCAGCCAGTCGATGCCGCATATATGGTCGGGATGGGCATGCGTGATGAGTATAGCCGCTACAGACAATTGCTTCTCGCGGATATAATCAGTCACAGCTTGCTGTTCAGCCGGTGTGTACATGCCGGCATCAATAATCAGGCAGTTGCTCTGCCCATCAGTATGTACCACATATGTGTTCTGCATATACGGGTTGCACACCAGACACTTTATAACAGTACTTCCAGTCATATTCCGGCACTCAACGCTAAATTAAACAGGCAGATACACCACGTACTTGCCTTTGAACCATTCTTGCGGGAAATACTCTGTTACCGGTGTCACTTCAGCTGCGCGCTTGAATAGCGCAACCTCAGCATCCAGTCCTCCGCCTTTGAGAACGATCAGTCCGTTAGGTACGGCGTTGTGCTGCCCGTCATGGCGGATGTTCTTACGGATGAGTCTGACCAGTTCGGGCAAGGGCATTACTGCTCGGCTGACAACGAAGTCAAACTGCCGTTTCTCGTCCTCGGCACGTTCCTGGATGCACTCCACGTTTGTAAGCCCCAATGCTTCGGCTATGGCTGAGGCGACCTTGATCTTTTTGCCGATAGAATCTACCAGCACAAACCTGCACTCGGGAAAGAGAATTGCCAGCGGTATACCCGGAAAACCGCCACCTGTGCCGATATCCATCACTGTAGTTCCGGCACTGAATCGTACGAACTTTGCAATAGCCAGGGAATGTAGCACATGGTGCTCATACAGGTTGTCGATGTCCTTGCGCGAGATGACATTGATCTTGGCGTTCCAGTCGCGGTAAAGAGCGTCAAGCCGAGCAAACTGCTCAGCCTGACGCTCGCTTAATTGAAAGTAGTCAGCTATCAGCATGCAGCAATCAGATCTTGATTAATCAGCCAAGTTGGTGAACACGTTCTGAACATCCTCATCTTCCTCGATGCGATCGATGAGTTTCTGTACAGACTCACGTTGCTCGTCGGTCAGGGTCTTGGTGTCGTTAGGTATACGTACGAACTCGCAAGACTGAATCTCGAAACCATTGTCCTCGAGATACTTCTGCAGAGCGGAAGCCTGGTCGAAGGCAGAGTAGAGTACAATGGTATTCTCCTCCTCATCCTTGTCCAGTTCCTCAACTCCGAAGTCGATGAGTTCCAGTTCCAGTTCATCCAGATCAATGCCGTCTTTCATCGTTACGGTGAAGCATGCTTTGCGATCAAACAGGAACTGCAGTGAGCCCTGTGTGCCGAGTGTACCGCCGTGCTTGGTAAAGTACGAACGGATGTTAGCCACGGTACGCATATTGTTGTCAGTAGCCGTTTCCACAAAGATAGCTATGCCGTGCGGTCCGTAGCCTTCGTAATTGATCTCTTTGTAACCTTCGTAGGACTTGTCGGTAGCCTTCTTGATAGCGCGATCGATATTGTCCTTAGGCATGTTCTCTTTTTTGCACTGCTGAATCAGCGTACGCAGACGCGGGTTGCTATCCGGATCCGGACCGCCCTCGCGGGCTGCGATAGTAATTTCCTTGCCTAATTTGGTAAATGTACGGGCCATATGACCCCAACGTTTGAGTTTGGTTGCTTTGCGGTATTCAAATGCTCTTCCCATTCGTGTTCGGCAATAGGTTGCACCGGCTGAGCGTTCCGCGCTCATCGGCGTTCCCTATGCCTCCACTCTTCGGTCCGAGTGCACTACGTTAGCGCTCGTCCCGAGGAGAGGAGACCCTCTATGCCGATTGAGAGGTTTTAATGTTATACATATTTTTAAATAATCTGCTTATTGAGCCGGTGCGGCCGGAGCAGGTGTTGCTGCCGGCTCACCAGGTTATGATCGTTGATAATCTCGTAGTTGATTTCCTCGAATGTAATCTTGAACTCAACGCGACGGTTCTTGGCGCGTCCGGCCTTCGTCTTGTTGTCAGCGATAGGTGCAGTGTCTCCGTAGCCGTTAGCTGTGATACGGTTGGCATCAACACCCTTCTTAACTATATAGTCGCGAACGGCATGTGCACGCTTGTCAGACAGCTTCATGTTAGCCTCGGCGTTACCTACGTTGTCGGTGTGACCTTGTACTTCGATGATATAGTCTTGGTTGTCGAGGAATACTTTTGCTACCTCATCCAGTATCGGGTAGGACTTCTTGAGGATAGTAGCCTTACCGGTCTCGAACTGTATACCGCTCATGGCTTTCTTCAGGATGTTGGTTACTGCGCGTTTAACTTGCGGGCAACCCTTGTTCTCCTTCACGCCGGGAACGTACGGACACTCGTCGAGATAGTCAGGTACACCGTCCTTGTCAGTATCCTTGTCGCAACCGCAGCTGTCAACGTGCTGACGTGCAGCATATACGGTACGCGGGCACTTGTCGAGATAGTCGGGTACTCCGTCCTCATCCATATCGAGCGGACAACCTTGTTCGTTGATAAAGTTGTAAGCCTCTTCCGGTGTGTTCGGGCACTTGTCGAGGTAGTCAGGTACGCCGTCGCCATCGCTATCCTTATCGCAGCCGTGCTCGTCAACGAATGCAGCAGCTTCGGGCAGTGTGTTCGGGCAGTCGTCGCGGTAGTCGGGCACACCGTCATGATCGGTGTCGCGCGTACAACCGTTCTCGTCAACAGCCGTACGGGCTTCCTCAGGCGTATCGGGGCAGAGGTCGAGGTAATCAGGCACACCGTCCAAGTCGCCATCTCTGGTGCAACCTGAAGCATCCACTGTGCCGTAAGCTTCCTTCGGCGTATTCGGGCACTCGTCGAGATAATCGGGTATGCCGTCGCCGTCGGAATCCACCGGACAACCCATAGCATCTACGCGTATGTTACGCGGAGTCTTCGGGCAGACATCCAGTTGGTCGAGTACGCCATCTTTGTCGGCATCATGCTTCTTGTTGGTACCCCAAACGATAGCGAAGCCCAGGGCTACATTTACACCGGCGTTCTTGTAGGGCAGGTAATACTGCTGTTTTGAACTGCCTGTGAGCGGACTCATGTCGGCAAAATAGCAGGGAACATAGTCGGTAGCCAAGGTCAGCATGATTCCGTCGTACGGAGCAAAGCCGAGTGCTGCGCCCAATGTGCCGCCATGACCATTGATGAGAGAGTAACTGAGAGCCAGGTTGAACCAGTTAACCGGACGGAAGAAGCCGCCCAGAGTCAACTCTTCGTAGATCTTGTTGTTGTACAACTTGGTTTGTGACAGCAAGCCCACGCCTACGCGGTTCTCCCAGAACAATCCGTCGATACCTACATTGAGATGTGCGCGTGTCATGCGTGCGTATCCGCCCGGCTTGCCTTCGCCCTGAATCTGGTTGAGGTAACCGTTGAGGTGGTCGGTAACTTGCTGTTTGATGCCTTCGGTATCAATCTTGCCGTCTTTCTCTTTGACTTGAATCTCACCTATACCGTCGAACTCCATGTCACCCTTAACCGTGCCGCGTACGCCATTGCTCCAGTAGATGAAGCCCAGGTCGTTGATGGCAGCGGATACCTGCAAATACTTGATAGGCTTCCAGGTGAAACCGAAGTCGATAGCTGCACCTATACCGGCAGGTTTGATCATTTGGCTGACGGGTATAGAACTCATGTCAGAAGGAATCATGTTTTTGACGCGTTGGTCAATATTCTCAAACATTCCCTCACCCGGTGCAGGCAGGATCTTTGTCGGGTCGATTATACCCGGTGTAGCAAACCTGAGATCACCGGCCATGTTCAGCCGTGCGGGAGCAGTCGGGTCGTTCTGGTCGGGAGTGATGGTCAGTTTGTTGACATTGACGTTAGCCTGAAACAGACCTACCAGGATCTTCAGTTTACCGCCGATAGTCCATTGGTCGTTCAGCGGACGTGTATATCCGCCCATGATCTCAGCGTACCCTTGCATGCCGAAATTCAGGCCGGATATGTTCAGGTTGGTCAGATCCAGACCTATGCCGTCAGGCATGATCATGGCACCGGTGAGTTTCTTGGGGATGTTTAATCCGGCGTCCATACGCAGGAAGATGCCTCCGTGGAAGTATCCGCCTTTCTTTGTGCGCGCGCCAAAACCTAAGATGGTTGTAGTCAGGTCAGCACTTATGAGGGTATTGCGGTGGAACTTCTTGAGGAACTTATCCGTCTCGCCCTGGTTAAGCGCGGTAATGGTTTGACCGTTCTTGGTGTACACCATGTCGCTGAGTGACAGGGCGTTGTTACCAGCCCACAGACTGGTGTATCCCAGAGGTGTGAAGATGATGTATCCGCTGCTGACCGGCATCAGGGCGGGGTTGAACTGTGACCGCATAGGTGCGTTCTCCAAGAAGTACAAGGTATTCACTTCTTGTGCGGATAGCGCCATGCTGCCCATGAGGAGGGCAATGGCTAATGCTGTGTTGCGAATGAATCTTTTCATCGTATTGTCCTCCTATTATTGGTTTTCTTTACTAAAGTCGAAGTTCAGTATTGCCTGTACGTCACCTGTCACACCGAGTTTGATGCTCAGTTTCTGGTCAGCCAGGAATACAGAAGGTTTGGCATCGTCGCCGAGGTGTGCGCGGAAGCGGATAGCCTTTGTCTTGGCTATGTTTTCGAAGTCCTCGGTATGAACGGCAACGATCTTTGTGCTCTTGGCAGTTGTGACTTGGCTACCGGTCATCGTAGCGCCTTCAATCTCTATACCTTGCAGTTGATTGAGCGGCAGGGGATTGTTGTGCTCGTCCAGGAAATAGCCATCCAGTGTCAGATCAACAGGTATATCGTTGTTGATCGCGATGTACAGAGCGAGCTCAGCGCTGTCGATAGACTTGATTACACCGCCCGGCACGAGTGCTGCCAGCGAATCGAGGTCAGCGCGCTCAAGGTTGATATCCTTGATCGTATCGGAGTAAGCCACGTTCAGACCCGGGTTGAACTCAAACGGCATGATGAAATTGAAGTCCAGGATGAAGTTGGTGTTCTTCGTGAGTCGGAACTGTTCCATCTTCATGCTGCTGGCTTTGCCGTTGTCGATCTGCAGCTCATAGTCATATCCCAGTGACTTGATCTCCTTCAGGAAGAACCGGTCGATCGATCCTCCGTTGACGGGATCTTTGTCCAAGGTGACAGTACTGCTTACGGTTGAATCCAGCGGTGCATCAACCAGCAATACGTTGTTCAGCGGTTTGGTGGTAGTCTTGCCGCCGTCCCAAAGAGCAAAGGTTTGGGTGTTGTCGGAGTGTGTAGCGCTGATCTCCTTGATGAATATATCCAATGGTATCGACATGCCGTAGGTGAACTTCATGTTGATAACAGGATCTTTCACGGGCAGAACTACCGGTTCATCGCTTGGAATCTTGATTGGCACATCCACCGAACCGTCGTCATATGTTTGCGAGCCCGGACGGAAGTATCCGTACAGAGCGCTGTACTCCATCATCTCAACCTGGAACTTGAAGTGGAAGCCCGAGTTGGCGGCGATGATTACGTTTTCGCCGGTCTTGAGTGTTACCTCAAATGTGATGTTGGCATTTTTCACTACATTGGTGTTGGACGGTGGCAGGGTCTCGTCAGCCATCATCACGAGTGTAAAATCGTCAATCTTGATAAGCACATCCTGATCGAGATGGAAGTCATCAGGCAGGTCGATACGCGTACCTTTGGCGCGGCGGAACTGGCTGCCCAGAACTATTGTGACCTTCTGGATATCCGCGTCAGTGATAGTAAGATTGTTCGTGCTGATGCGTGTGGTGAACTCTGCTTCTTCGATTACCAGACTGTCCAGTCGCTCATCGTGCATGTCGTCGTTGATGCCATCGAAGTTAATCGACATGTCAAAAGGCACCATTACTTCGGTGTTCTGCGGAATGAGTGCAAGATCCGGATTGATGGACTGGATTGTCTTGTCGTTTTCCACTGTACCGATGTAATCCTTCAGTTCGATCTTGTGGAAATCACGTTCGTGGTGCTGGTCGATTGAAAGTACGATGATGCCTCTGTCGTTGATAGTGACAGTAGCCTGATCTTGAGCTCCGATCAATCCAATCAGGTCAGCAAACTTGGTGCTTACCTCGCCGATAGGCAGGCTCAACCTGGCATTCACCTTGCTGTCGACGGACACTTCACCCAGATTGACATCTGACTTACAGCCCGCCAAGCTTATCCCCGCCATGGCAAGGATAAACAAGTAGTGTAATGTTTTTGGTTTCATAAATTATGTGTATATTATTTTATTATTTTTCCTCTAATTGCTTGCAGTCCGTAATCATTTTATTTGCCCGTTTTCGCCAGGCAATCACTCCTGTACCGGCAGCGGCAAATAGCAGCAGTATCCACGGTTCGCCGATGGGGTACTCGTCGCCACGGCCGGTTTCGCCACCGGTATCGAATGACTTACGCGGACCGGATGTCATTTCCAAGTCCGGTTCTCCATCGCCGGGTGTCGGAACAGTGCCGGTATTCATCATGATGGATGTTGATTGCATAGGCAGTCGAACAAATGTGACTTCCGGTGCATATGCTGCTTTTACTTGTGCGGTATGTGTACTGCTGACGGATGGCATCGCTGAGGTGGATTGCATCGGCAGAATGTTGGCAGCAGCCACTGGCAGCAGGCATGCCAGTAACATGCCTGCTACCAAACTGAATGTTATATGTCTCATGGTTTTCATGTTATTCTATTCTTACTATCAGTTATCGTTTATCATCTGTCAAAAATTATTCTACGCGTGCTCCGCGTGCGTCATACATCTTGTTGTCATGCACGATGTACAGCAGGCCGTCAATCAGCACTTTTCTGACATCTGACATTTGATTGTTGATATCTGACTGCTCCAACTCTGTAGGCAGGTATTGTATCGGCGAAATCTCGAGAGTGAATCGCTCGTCGTACGTACCGGCTTCCAGCGAAACGGTATAATCGACAGCGCTAAGGTTGGCGCGCGTGCCGGTCAGGTTGTCGATGAGCGTTACGCCCACTCCATTTGCGCCGTCAGGGATAGAGAAGGTATAATCGTCGTTAGCGGCGATCTTCACACCTACGGGGATAACGGTTGTTTGACCGCTCATCGGCAGGCAGTTGGCTGCTGATTCGGTAACTGTGTTGCCATCGTCCATAGCAGTTGTGATCATTGTGAAGATGTTGGCTTTGTTAGCGTTCATCTCTTTGCTCAGGTCGTAGTTGAAGTCAAATCCTGTTGTCACATTCACTTCGTCCGTCAGGCGAACAAAGGTTTGATCGATGGCTTTTCCTGTTTGCTGCAACTCAAGTCTGAACTCAGCACTCGTCGGTTGGTTGTCGTTCTTGCGTGCTACTACGCTTGACGGAGTAGCATTGACCGCTGACCAGTAGATTGACGCTCCGGCATACTGTACCATATAGGAGTACGTCGCCTTGAACGAGAACGTTGCCGATCTTGTTACCGACAGCGAGTTGTCAGTAGAGTTCCACTCGTACAGGTACGGTAAGCTTGGAGTAGACCAATCGATAGTTCCGTCTTCATCACTCCAGTCAATGGCTGTGCCGCCGTTGGTTTCAGTCAAAGGATTGTTGTAGTTCGCGAAGCTCGGAACACCGATCACGTGCCAGTAACTGTCTTTCACGCGACGGTCATCACCACCTTCGAAGCGTGGCCCGATAGTACATTCATATCCTTCCTGGTCAATCTCTACCAGACGGTTGGTAGCTTGGATATCTGCCACTGCGGCAGATGACGGGAAGTATACATACACATCCTCCACACCATTGTTCCAGATTGATGAGCCTTCGGTCATCTCATCCAAGTCAAGAGCAAGGATGTAGCCCTCGAATGCTTTGAGCGTGAAGCTGCTGCGCTGTGAAGGCAGAACGAACTTCCAGTAGCTGTCAGAATCTGCCCAGAAACCATTCTTTGCGCGACCCTTGCCATCGTAGTATTCGATGATCCAGTGCTTGCCATACGTGCCGAAACCGAACGCATCGCTCAGTTTGACATCGAACGGGAACGAGATGTAGAATATGTCGCGTTTGTAACGGCTGTCAGTTGTCGTGGCATGTCCGTCGGTTTTCTCTTTGCCGTTAACCGTCCACTTGTTGAACTTCATGGCACCATATACGGTCTTGACATCCGACAGAGCACCGCTACCTGTGAAATTGATCTGCTGGGCATCCTCTTGATGCTCGCGGATAATCATCAGGTCGGCTTCGATGCTCAGAGGCTCTGTGATTGCACCGGATGGTATAAATGCTTTGATTAGTCGGTTGGTCTTGAAGTCATATACGATGCGTATGGTATATTTGGTGGTACTTTCTCCGTTACCGCCAAGCAACTGCTCCGTTTCGTCTTCATCGCCATAGAAGTACTGCACCTTATTGTTGTACTTGGCAGTCAGTTTGAATCGTGCTTCGGGTTGCGCCTGTACAGTAGCCTCGTATATCCAGTTCTGGTCATCGGTGAAGTTCATCTCGTACTCATTCAGATCTTCAACTTTTCCACCAGCGGC
>JAFXSS010000019.1 GCA_017525455.1 Paludibacteraceae bacterium | reverse complement strand
GGCGAGAGGAACATATTGGCATTACCGGCATGGATGGTTGACACACGGAGTCCCATCTGCTCCATAATCTCGATGCCATACATAAAACTGAACACTATCCCCTCCTGTGCCGCACGAAGCATGTGTGCCCGTGTGTGCTGCGTGAACGCCAGTCCGTGGACAGAGCACCCGCGCTCCCGATTACAAAGCATACGTTCGGCTCCGTTGCCGAAAGGCAATATACTGAGTCCTGCCGAACCGACAGGCACAGTAGCCGCTTCGTCGTTGATCTGCTGATAGGAGAGGTTCGGTGCGACATTATGACGCATCCATGAGTTGAGAATACCTGTGCCGTTGATGCACAATAGCACCCCCAGACGGGGATAATCGTCAGAATAGTTGACATGTGCGAACGGATTGACACGCGATTGTGCATCGTATGCCACGCGGTCGATCACGCCATATACGACACCTGATGTACCGGCCGTAGAAGCGATCTCGCCCGGCTGCAGCACACCTAACGAGAGGGCATTGTTCGGTTGGTCGCCTGCACGGTAACTGACCGGTATGTCTGCCGGGATACCCAAGTACTCTGCTGCCTGCCGGGTTACATACCCCTGAATGCCGAATGTAGGACGGGTATCGCACAAGAGCGCCGGATCAATACCGTAATGCTCCATCAGGGCATAAGCCGGAGTGCACTGTTTGAAGTCCCACAGTATACCTTCACTCAGGCCACTGACAGTAGTCACCGCTTCACCGGTAAGACGCATAGCTATATAATCGCCGGGTAGCATGATCTTGTCGATACGTGCATACAATTGGGGCTCATTGGCTTTGACCCAGGCCAGTTTGGCGGCAGTGAAGTTACCGGGGAAATTGAGGTAGTGCTCCATGCAATAGTCATCCCCCAATGCGCGGCGTGCCTCATCGCCATACGGCACGGCACGGCTGTCGCACCAGATAATGGACGGACGCAGGACATTGCGATTGCGGTCAACGCATACCAACCCGTGCATCTGATAACTGATACCGACAGCGGCAATCCGGCTTGCCGAACCCGGATGATCGGCATTCAGGATGGAGAGAACATCCGCCGTAGCCAGACGAAGATACTCCCACCAATCGGCAGGGTTCTGCTCCGCCCAACCGGCCTTATGGGATATGATTGGTGCCTCCTGTTTGGGATAGAAAGCTGATGCTATACACTGCCCGCTCTCCGCCTCAACCAGCGAAGCTTTGACAGACGAACTGCCTATATCGTAGCCTAACAAAATCATAATCCCGTCTTGTTTGTCAATAACACAATCACCACACCAATGATGCGGCACCGAGGATAGCTGCATCGCTATCCTTGAGGATGGACACGTATACGGGAATCTTTCCCTTCCAAAGCGGCATCAGATTCTGCTCGAACGCCTCGCGGATAGGATCCATGATCCAATGACCGGACTTGGTCAGGCCGCCGAAGAGGATAATAGCCTCCGGGCTGGAGAAGTGCACATAATCCGCCATCTTCATGCCGAGCAGATGTCCTGTATAGTCGAATATCTGTTTGGCGACGAGATCTCCCTGCTCGGCAGCGTCGAATACATCTTTTGACGTGATATGGTCGATGTCCGGCAGTTGCCTGAGCAGTGTCGGTTGCGTTGTGGCGGTTATGATCTCCCTGGCGGTGCGCGCTACACCTGTAGCGGAAGCATACGCCTCGATACATCCCCGCTGTCCGCACCCGCAGAGCCGTCCGTTGCCCGAGTAATCGACCTTGCAATGCCCCAGTTCGCCGGCAAAGCCGTCATGACCATACAGCAGTTTGCCGTCGGTTACTATCCCCGAGCCTACACCCGTGCCGAGTGTGATGACGATAAAGTTCTTCATACCACGAGCCGAACCGTAAATCATCTCCCCTTGTGCGGCAGCATTGGCATCGTTGGTAACGGTACATTTGCCCCCCATCCGCTCACTGATAAGTTTTGCCAGCGGCACCACGCCTTTCCAGGGCAGATTGGTAGCCTGCTCGATGCAGCCGGTGTAGAAATTCGCATCCGGTGCACCGCAGCCTATACCCGCGAGATCACCCATCGTCAGTCCTTCAGCCTCGACCAGACGTTTGAGACCGGCGCAAAGCACATCGCAATACTCCACGATGTCAGGATATTGCTGCGTGGGGATTGAATCACAGCGAAGGACCTGTCCGCCTTCGTCTACCAAGCCAAACTTGGTGCCTGTGCCGCCCAAGTCGATACCTAATGCGTACTGCCTCATTTGTTTTCTGTTTTTTCCTCCTTATCGTCCTTGCCTTCCACGCCTTGGCGGAACGAGCGCATGCCTTTGCCGATACCCTTCATAAGTTCCGGGATCTTCTTACCTCCGAATATGAGAAGAATGACAAGTGCTATCAGTATAATTTCCCAAGTACCTAACATAGATTTTGGATTTTAGATTTCAGATTATGGATTTAATGCTCTGCGAGGAACGACAGGATAGCCTGATCAATGATTTCGCGGTCGCGGAACTGCCGCTGGTATCCCCACCCGTGCTTACCTTCGGGCACAACGATGAGCGTTGCCGGAACATGCTGATTGGTGAGAGCCTTATAGAAAAGCAGCGAGTTGTCCACTTTCACTGTCGGGTCGTCCTGGCACACGACGATGATACACGGCGGAGTGTCGGAGGTGACATTACGTTCAGCCGACCAGTTGAGCCGTTGTTCCAATGTCGGTTTTTCGCCCAGCAACGAGCGGCACGAGCCACGATGCGTGAGAGTCTCGTCCATCGTGATGACGGGATAGACGAGAACGCCATAATCCGGCCTCGTCTTGGCATCGGCATACTTGGTAAGCAACGTGGCAGCCAGGTGTCCGCCGGCAGAAAATCCCATGACACCTATATGCTGCTCGCGTATATGCCATACGGCAGCACTGTCGCGGAGCAAGCGCATAGCCTGCAAAGCATCGCTGAGCGGGATACGCTCATGACCGTTAGGCATACGGTACTTGAGTACAGCTATCGCATAGCCACGGGGCACGAAGTAGTTAGCCACATCAATTCCCTCATTGCCGGTGGAGGTGAACTGGTATCCCCCGCCCGGGCAGACAAGGACAGCGGGCGTAGCCGCATCGGCAGCGTCCGGCAGATAAACCTCGAGTCGCGGAACGGCGGTTCGGAAGATCTTCGTGCCTTCCTTGATGTATTCGTCTTCAGGTTTGTAACCGTTGCTATCCGGCACTCCGTTTGGATACAGAGGCAACGTATATGTCGGCGTTAGCGCCAGCATGCCCGTACAAACCAACAATGCGCAAAAGATAGAGATATAGCGATTCATATAACCATGTTTAATTCTGTTGTTTATAATTTGTAGTCGCTTTTCGCCAGACGACACATACCAACATAACAGAGAGTGTGGCAGCAACGATCCAGAAGATAAGTGCAGGCGTGAAGTTGTAAGTGTACTGCTCCACTCCATCATTGATGGAAACAAGCGTCTTGTTGCCATCGATGAGCAGACCGGATGCTATATCCTGCAATCCGGCAGCAGCATAGGATGCAATGCCGACGACTCCGAGTGCAGCACCGGACGCCTCACGCGGCACGATATCCACCGCCATCAATCCACCCAAGAAACATATGAGCACTCCGATGGCTATGCCGAAGAGTACCATTGCCGCTATATTAAGCCAGAGGCTACTTCCGCCAAAAGCAAAGAGGATGAGCGAGAGGACCTCGAGTATGCCTGCCGTAACCGCAGGTATATATCGGTTACCCTTGAATGCCACGTCGGACAGCCAGCCGGAAAAGACCGTACCGATTATACCGAGCAGAGCATTGACAGATATGATCTGCGTGGCGGTAGCGAGAGTGAAGCCCTTGGTCTCCTGCAGAAAGAGTACTCCCCACCCGTTGACCGCATAACGTGACACATACATGAATGCCGAAGCGAACGCAAGCACCCACACGTAAGGATTGCGGAGAACGGCCCGTTGGGAGAGTCCGATGGACTTGGGCTTATCATCGGCAGGCTGCTCCTCACCCGCCATGACCGCAACTGACGGCATACCTTCCGATTCGGGTGAGTCATGCAGAAGGAAGAGGATGAGTAAAAATCCTATTACACCGGCGATAGCGGCACCGATAAACCCGAACTGCCAGCCGAAGAAGGATACCAATCCGCCTACGAGCAGGAAGGAGAAGAACTCCCCGAGGTTATGTGAGAGCGACCAGAACCCGTAGAACGTACCTCTTCGTGAGAGGGGATACCATCGGGAGAGGGATACGACACAAGGCGGTGCGCCCATCGACTGCGTCCAACCGTTAACAGCCCACAATACAGCAAAGATGACATAGAACGCTACTTGGGATATGGTCATCTGCGAGACGGTGATTAGTCCGAGCAGTCCGACTACGATATTCGCCACGGTGGATATGAGCAGACCGACAGCCATAAACCGGCGGATATTCGAGTGGTCGGCCAGAAAGCCATTGACGAACTTGCCGATAGCATACGTAAAGAGCAGAGCTGACGATATGACACCAAGCTGTTTGGCATCCAGCACACCGGCATCCATGATGGGTTTCTTGACCACATTGAGGGACGTGCGGCAGACATAATACATGCTATAACCGAGGGTTATAGCAAAGAACGAAGCCCACTGCATGCGCTTGAAACGCGTGCTGCGTTGCTCCTCCGATTCGTCACGGAGAGGGGCGGGCGGTAATTTGGAGAAAAAATTCATCGTCTGTGCTTCGATTTAAGATAACGGATCAGATACTCCGGGCGGTCAGTCTGGATGATACGGAATCCGAGGGAGTCGATAAGATAGCCGTAATGTGCATCGGGATCCTTGTATGCCTCATCATCCTCATGTCCACCGCACAGCGTATCCCACAGGCAGTTGACCCACAGAAGCGATTTGCCTTGCGCCATTTGAGACACCTGACGTACATAGCGGTCATCATCGCGCCAGCAAAGTTCGAAAGCACAAGGATTACCGGTCATATGCGCGCGGAACGCATCAACGGAGGCAGAGTCGTTCATATCCACGATAGGCATATAGATAACATCCGCGAGATACTTGCCATAGAGTTGCTGCACCTGGTCAGCGGGTTTCTTGCCTTTCATGATGATCTGGCGAGTAGTGCCGGTTTCCTCAAGTACAGGCACGACGAGGTCGAAGTATCGGTCAGCCTTGTCAAGATTGATGAGCACGCGGTCCTTGCACAATATGAGTGCTTCACGGAGAGTAGGTATCTCGTGGCGGGTCTTGATTGATACGCCGTTCTTGAGGCGGAAGGTGCGTATGGAGTCGAGCGTCATCTCGGATATACGTCCTTTGCCGGTAGTTGTGCGGTCGATCTTGGAGTCATGCATAATGATGAGTTGGCTGTCGGCTGTGCACTGGAGGTCGAGTTCTACGACATCCACGCCCATGTTGATAGCGGACTCAATGGCAGGCAGAGAGTTCTCGGGCCATCCGCGCCAATCTGCGCGATGGGAAACGACAAGCACGCGCTGACTATTCGGGTTAAGCAGGTCGGCACGAATCTGCTCTGCCCGAGTTATATCCTGCTTGGGTGTACATGACGAAAAGCCCAGCAGTATTCCGATGACAAAAAGAACGGTGTAATGTTTCATGGCTGCAACAGTTTACATATTCACTATTTTTGATTTGAGGCGTGCCTGTTCGGCGCGGAAACCCATGACATGGGATTCGACAGATACATCGATGGTGGAGCTGAGATACTTCTCGTCCTGATGGGCTACAGCGAGCACAAAATCTTTGACTATGCCCCAATCGCCACCGGCGTGTCCTTCATAGCCCGGGAGTTTGCTGATGTCTTCATCCCAGACATATTTCTTGCCGGTAAGAAAATCGGTGAGAGTAAAGGTCTGCATATCGCCGACTATATCACCTTTTGTTCCCATGATACGCGTTTTTCGTCCGCCGTAGGAGGTGAGTGCCTCGACCTGCAGCGAGGCAGTAGAAGCCGCAGCACCGTCCGCGCCCTCGAACTCGAGATTGCAGACATAATGGTCGCACTGGTCGTTCTGGCAGCGGAAGACGCAACGTCCGTAATCGGTGGTACGCAGGTACTCGGCGATTTTGGCATCTTTGGCGGCACGATCCTTGGGCAGTGCGTCAAACACATACAGATATCTGTGCTCACGGATATAGATCTTCAGTGCTGAGAACGGGCACTGCTTCTCTGCCGCGCAATCAAAGCAACGGTCCGCAGCACCTTGGGGTTCGTTCTTGCGTGTGAAGAACGACAACGAGCCGAAAGCGGACACGCGTTTGCATGGTTTGCCGAGCAACCAACGGACTATATCCAGGTCGTGACACGCCTTGGCGATGATGATAGGCGTGGTCTGCTTGGACGAGTGCCAGTTACCGCGCACATACGAATGCGCCATGTGGTGGAAACGCACGGGTTCGAGGTGCTGTATGCTGACTATATCGCCTACCCTGCCCTCGTCGATGACACGCTTGAGAGCGCGGAAGTACGGTGCATACCGCAGTACGTGACACACACCGACCAGTCGTCCGTACTTACGCGCCTGATGAAGGATGTCGGTACACTCCTTAGCCGTCTGGGCAATAGGTTTCTCCAGCAATACATCGTAGCCGGCAGCCAAGGCTTGCATACAAGGTTTGTAATGCAGGTTGTCGGGCGTAGCGATGATGACTGCATCGGCGAACTTAGGCAGACGGAACACCTCCGACCAATCGCTAAACCGGTGCTCGGGTGCTATGTTGTACTCTTGCGCCATCTGCTCGCGCCGGACGGCATTGATGTCGGCTACACCGACGATCTTCAGAGCTTTTGGGTACTGCCCGCTATACGAAGCATAGACCGAGCCTCGCGAACCTGCACCGATAACGATGGCAGTAACGGGGCGTAGCACTTTTGCCTCCTGATCAGGCAGGCCAAACGCGAGCCGCTCGGTATTTTTCGGGAGCGGTTTTTCGGGCGTAGCAGCCTCAGCTGCTTGCACCAGCGATGCGCCCGGGAGATTGCTGATAGCGATGGTGGCGGCACCAATGCCAAGCGTTTGAAGAAATTCCTTGCGTGTCACAGTATTATTTACTATTTAGTGATTTACGATTTACAATTTGGTCATTTAGCTATTCGGATATCTTTCTGCCCTTTGCGACGTATAGTGAGTGATGTCCATTCGTCAGGTAGAACAGGTTTGTATGCCTGCTTGAGCCCTTTGTCAGTTATATCGAGTCCTGCAAAGCCGAACAGGATCGATTGCAGGCTGCCTCCTGCTCCGGTGATGAAGTACGGGTTGGTACCGCCATTGAACTCTGCAATCACGCGGAACGGCGGATTGAGGTTAGGCAGGTAGGAGTCACGCCAATAATAGAGTGCCTTGTCAGGCTTGCCAAGACGGCTGTAGAGAACCGCATAGATGGACTTGCACATGGCAGGAGTCTGCTTGTCAGGCACCTTGGACATATAATACTCAATGTTCCGCTCTATCTCTCCGGCATCAGTAAGCAGATGCAACGGATAGGCAAGCAGAATCACATCCGCCTGCTTGGTGACCTGTCCTGTGTAGGTCCGGTTGACAGCGATGATACCGTCGGGCATATATACAAAACGTAACTTGCCAGCCGCCTCGCTCCACTCCTTGGGCGGTTTGATCCCCAGCACTTTGGCTGCAGCATCAGCCAGTTGCAGGTTCGTCTTGGCTACGCCGATGGTATATGCATTGTTATCCACCTGCTTGCCTCCGTACGGGTTCTGGCTCCACTCGTCCGCACCGATGCAGTTGATAATATCACCGTTAGGTTCGATACGGCTTGCCCAGAAGTCAGCCGTCTCGCGGATGATAGGGAAACCTGTTTCGGCGAGCCATTGTTTGTCCTGTGTGACACAATAGTACTGCCAACATGCGATGGCGATATCGGCCGTGATATGGTTCTCGGTAGAAGGATACATGTTATGAGGTGCCGTCTCCTCTTGCCCTACATCGCCGCTCTCCCAGGGGAACATAGCACCTTTGAATCCATGCATATATGCCTTCATCCTTGCCTGTGGAAGGCGGTCGAAGCGATACTGGAGTGCCTGCCGTGCAATCTCCGGACGCATGAGCAGCAGCACGGGATACATCCATGTCTCGGTGTCCCAGAACACATGTCCTGCGTACCCCAAGCCCGACAAGCCCATCGGAGAGCAAGAGGCAGGATTGTCATCGCGGAAGAAGGCGTAATGGTGATAGAGCATGGAGTGGATATCCTGCTGTGCCTGAGGATCGCCCTCGACGATGATATCCGACTGCCAGAGATCAGCCCACGCGTTATTGTGACGCATCCATATGCGGTCGTATCCCTCAAGGAGTTGATAGACTGTCAGTCGCTCCGCATCGTTACGCGCATCAGGCACCACATTGGTTGCAAGAATGTTACCTACGAGGCAGAAATGCAAGGTATCACCGGCATGAAGATCCTGCGTGAACTCCATCGTATGCCTGCCTTCGCCGCGATCATCGCGGTGGTTGATAACGGGAACATTGATGTTGGAATACTTATATCCGTTGTCGTCACGATGCGGGAATAGAAACGCTGTCGTAGCTGCAAGATCGTATCGTCCGGCAGGCGACTTGGCGGTGGTGGTCATGAGAACATAATGCGGATAGTCGCCTTTGTAGAGAGGATTGGCCTTGTTGTCAATCTGCGCGAAGTACGTATGAGGTTCACGCAGTGCCTCGTGTGCCCGATGCTGGTTGAGCACGAATGCCTGACAATCTTTGTCCGCCACAACCTGCACAT
Organism: Paludibacteraceae bacterium; assembly: GCA_017525455.1. Classification (GTDB taxonomy): domain Bacteria; phylum Bacteroidota; class Bacteroidia; order Bacteroidales; family Paludibacteraceae; genus Colicola. Next base: position 11,797 of record JAFXSS010000019.1, on the reverse strand, counting down.
CCATGATGAAGCCATACGGCATCTGGCGCAGTGCGGCGATGGTATAGGAGACTTGCACTTTACCGTCGAACGAGAATGTGCCGATAAATGCTGCATTACGCATATCCAGCGCCTGTGTATACCCCGTTATGTTCCGGCGCGAGATACGTGTACCGTCAATCTTGAGTTCTATATCCAGCGGATTGATATTGGGGAAGTAATTGTCACAGCGTGACGCATAGATATCGTACAGGCCTCCCACCACCACTTTATCCACCTGCAGAGGTGAACGCGTACTGACAAGTCCTATCTGCCCATTGGCAGAGGTTATACCATAGTAATCGCCTTGAAGCGGATTGTCCACCCGGATAATCCATGGGTCCTGTGCCGAAAGAGACCATGCAACAATGCAGACTGAACAGAGAAGAGCCAATCGTAGGTATTTCATATCATTGTATTATTTTTTGTCCATTCACGATATATATCCCATGCGGGAGAGCTGTGATATCCGTGCCCATGTATTGTCCGGTAACGGAATAAACCCCACCGGTAGAAACGGTAACATCCAGCTGTATGTCTTCCACTCCGGTATCATTGCCCGTATATTCGAGAGCCCCGATGCAGGACTGAACGGCTCTCGGACGATTCAGTTGGTCACGGGTAATGGAACCGCTGATGATGCCATCCCCGTTGAGATCATACATAAATGCCGACTCGCACAGACGCTGGGTGGTCGGCAGGCATGCGAAATTATAGTTTGTCAAGGTCTTCTTGATAATTGGATAAGTACCATCATCCCTAATAACAGGTTGATACACGCCTTCAGCGATTGTACCCCCGAATGTACTGACTATATCAGCCTCCCAGCCCTGAATATCTGCGGAAGCCGAAGTAAGATTGTAGGTATTACGCCACAGATTGACATCGTTGACTTCGGTATAGAGATCGTTCCACACCGGTGCGTTGCCCTCGACAGTCTGATTGTTGGCGAGCAGAATATTGTCCATGAGACAAATCTTGCCATGGAAAACCGCCAGCGCAGCCCCGGCAAAATTAGCCGCATTTCCATTAAACAGGATATGGTTTCCCATAAATGTGCACAAGCCTATGTTGAGTGGAACTGTGATTGCCAGCATATCCGCCCAGATAGCAGCTCCGCCATAGCGTTTGGTAACATTGGCCAATCCTTTTTTTGCCGTAAGTGTGTTATCCATGAACGAGCAATTGAGGATATGTGCCCCCAAGGGTTGTTCAGTCGGGGTAATGTCAATTGCTCCGCGAGTGGTAGCGGTATTGGCAACGAATGCACTGCGCTGTATATCAAAGATTGAAAATCTCTGCAGTTCGATTGCTCCTCCGGCTGAACCTGCATTGTTCGCCACGAAGCGACTGTCATGAACCGTAACGACATCTCTATCCTGACACCATACGGCACCGCCGACAGATGCGTTATTGCCCTCGAACAGGCAATTTTCGACAAACAGCTGTTCGCCTTTATGCACGACAGCACCTCCTGCGTTAGAGGCGGTGTTATCGTGAATATAACAATTGAGCAGTCGCAGGTTCGGGCCGAACGAGTAGATCGCACCGCCACCGGCAACAGAGGTGTTGTTTGCTCCGGACAACTCGAAATGATCCAAGGTCAAGTTGAAATAGTGCGGGATATTGATGATTGGTCCGCTCACACCCTCAGCCTTCAGATGGGTATATCCAACCTGCTCAGTAAACGAACTATTCCACCCACCGCTGATAGTAAGCGTAACGGGGGGAACGATACTCTGCGTACAAGTGATTGTACCTTCGGTCACATAAACAGTATCTTCGGGCGTAGCGGTTGCCAAAGCAGTAGCAAAAGAGGCTGCGTCGGTAGCCTGGAAACTTGTAGGCCGCGGAGCGGACTGCAAGCGGAAACGGCCAAGCACAGGACAGTGATCCGAGGGATTGATGGTTCGTCCGGATTCGGGGTAATACTCCGTGATTATATGACGCGACAGCGGCTCCATATGGTCATAGAATATATAATCATACTCGTTTCCGGAAGGATGATTGACGGCCGGTTCCCAGCCTACAGTAGTTGCATTGATCTGCGGTCCATCGGCAGGCAGGCACTGATTGACCGGTGTGGTGAGCGCTAAGTCATAGAGATGCGAAGCATAGCCTCTATATGCTTCCTCGTGGTTATCGCGAAGCATATTGAAGTCGCCAACCAGGACAACAGGTTTCTGACCGGCTATATCGCGAACGCGCTGCCCTATCAGTTTACCGGACTGAATACCGCACTCGGTAGGTCCGTAATTAGCGTGCGTACATACGAAATAGATATCTTGACCTGTATTCTTCACCTGCAGATGCACCCACAGGCATGAGCGAGGCAGTTCAGCGCCCCAACCGACACCCGGAGTCTCAGGATGTTCGTTGACATAGAAGTAACCTTTGTCGAGCAGGGAATATTTGCTTTTCTTGTAGAAAATTGCGTTATACTCATACTGGCGTCCCTCGCGTTCAACTGCATAGTTGTCGTAATCCGTGAGCATATCACGCATATCCTGCAACTGCGACTTGCCTGTTACAGGATCCTGATTGTTGCCGGTTACCTCCTCCATACCAACGACATCGAAGTCATAGTCAGTGACGATTTGCGCCACATAATTCCGACGGTTAGCCCATAATTTCTCACCTGTGTCGCCGTTCTTGGCATTGACATAGCGGATGTTATAGGTTGCAAAACGGTGTACTCCAACCTCTTCGGCATGGAGCGACAGGACTGCCAGCAACGGCAGAATAAATAGAATCCGTTTCATCACTTATTGTTACTTAACAGTTCGAATATACATTCGTCAATCGAAGCGAACGTCCGCCATCCCATCGCCTCTCCGGCCTTGCGGTTACGTTCGGCATCATCGATATATATAATTTCCTGTCCTTGCGGTACAGTACGGCACACCTCGTCGAAGATAGGTTTCTCGGGTTTGTGCAAGTGCAAGCGGAAGGAAAGGAACACATGGTCAAAGTGGTCGTGCAAGGTATAGCCATCGTAGCAAAACATCGGTTCGATAAACTGCCAATGCATATCATTGGTATTGGATAGCATACAGACGGTATGTCCCTGCCGTCGCAGATGCCGGAGCAGCGCCTTCTTGTTCTCCTGGACAGGTGCCAATTCCGACAACCACACTTGTCGTATCTGCTCGTCGGTTACTTCCGGACGGCAAAACTCGTGGAAGTGCTGCAGGGCCTGCTTGGAAGACAGATTACCCAACTCATACTCATGAAGGAACGAGTCACCGCCACCGGCGAGGAGTACATCGGGATCAAGTCCTGCGTGCCCGCCTTCGGGCATCAGACGGTGCAGGCGGTTGAGAAACCCCTGCACGTCGATGTCCGAAAGCACGCCGCCTAAGTCAAATACGAAAACCATAGATAGACGTATTACTTAATCACTTTCTTACCGTTAACAACATACACACCTGCGGGCAGGTTGCTGAGGCTCTCGCCCATGTAGTTGCCGAGCAGCGAGTATACGCCCTGACGGGAAACGGTAGTATATACATTCTCTACAGCATCGATAGGCTCCTCATCATCCGGTGCTACGCCATTGGGGTCATACGAACCTGCCACCGAGTTAGCAGCACGGGTATAACGGCGCTGATCCTTGTCAAGATCCATCACCTTTGCCATTTCATCAATAGGCCATGCAGCCACAGCATCCTTTACAGCAGCAAGATCCATGGCAACAGGTGCCGTACCGAGCGGAGCGATAACATCGCTTACACCACCTTGATTGGCGATGGTGTTCGAGCCAAAGATGCTCTCAATAGTATTAACTGTAGCGAGCGAAGTCGGGATGTTGTCGTTAGCCAGGAAGCCACCGGGTTGTGTACTGTTGTTAGTTACTGTACCGAAGATATTATATCCGGCAGATTGTACCACTGCCGATGCATTCTGGATATACACCTCTGCATCCGAACCGGTGAAATCGTCGTTGGCTGCATATTCCACCATGATATTGCCGGCATAGTATGTCTTGGAATTGTCACCTGCCGAAACAGCTGCACCGTTGTTGGTCGAACGGTCGCCACGGCTACGGCACGGGTTGTTGTAGAACGTATTGCAGATAAAGTATGCCGTTACATTGGTACTAACACGAATGCCGCAGCCACGGTACCAGCACTTGCTGTCAGCGATAAGGCTATTGATGATATATACCGTACCACCGTTGTCAGCTACAGAGCAGTTGCCGCCATAGGTGCCCCACTTCTCATCATTCTGAGTACTGGTAAGAGTCGAGAAAGCGATGTTATTGCGGAACTCGCAGCGCTCGAAGTATGCGATAGAATAATCAGCCGGATCGGTTGCACCGGAATTGGACTTACGTGCACGGACCTGGAAAGCCGCACCCGAACCCTTGGCGGTGATATTATCGCGGAAGATACAATCGAAGCAGCGTACCGAACTACCCCATATCTCCAGACCGCCGTTCGAACCGTTGCTGTCGTCGGTCGTTGTCGAGTTGTTGTTGAGGAAGCGGCAGAAGTGGAAATCAGCCTGTGCTGCCTGCACGAATACCATATTGCCCCAATACTTGCTGTTGATACGTGCACCGTCGCGGAAAGTAATACCCCACACCTCAGTTTTCAACCAATCCTTGTAGTAAGCATTGCTTTGTTCGGTAGGTGAGCCTTCGCCTATATATACGAAAGCATATGAGGTGTTGTCACCCTTGCCGTCACCGTCGAGGTCGGCAGAGAAGATTGACTGACCGCCCTTAGCATAAGCGTACTTGGTATTTGTACCGGTCATCGACTCGGGATAGCCTCCCTTAACCAGGACACCCTGAGGGATAAACCAACGATTGGTGTTGATGTCGGGAGCATAGGCACCTTCCATCAGATAGAACTCCGTACCGGGTTCGGCATCGGCAAGCGTTGCGCCGAGGTACTCGCCCGCAGCTGCGTTCTCCCACGAAGAACCGTCCTCGTCGCCGTTACCGTTCGGAGAGAAGAAGTAACGAACAACCTCATCTTGAGCGCTGAGGCCCATAGTCAGTGCTGCAAACAGCACGATAAAGATAGATCTTTTCATAACTGATTTGATTAAAGGTAAACATTATAGTTAGAAATTGAGATTATCAACCCATCCGGGGTTCTGCGAGAGCGCCCCACGAGTCATTGTACGTTCGGTAACAGGGACAGGCCAAAGGTAATCCTTGTTCTCATCCCATTGGAACGTTACATCCTTATATGCCACCATATTACCCGATGTGCCCTCGGAGAGGACTATATCCTGATCAAAGACGAGACAGGTGACACCTATACCGCCCGATTTCTTGGTGGGTGACAGGAGGATGTTCGCCTTGCCGTCGCCTGTCATATCGTACTTACCTTCTCCGGGGAAGTAGAGTCCTTTTCTGTCAAGCGTGAACAGTTGTCCCTCTCGCCAACGGATAACATCCCACAAGTGCACGCCCTCGAGCGGCATCTCAATCATACGTTCACGGCGGATCTCAAGCAGCACGCCTTTGTTCGGGTGAGAGAGCAGCACGGGACTGGAGAAGCCGTAGCCGGAAACTGCTGTCATTGATGCATCAGGGTTATTATTGGCATCGCTGAGAGACAGGTGCGGCATACCGACACGGTCACGGAGGCGGTTGACAGACATGTCCAGATCAGCCTGCGTAAGTGAACCAAGTTCGGCTTTAGCCTCTGCGTAGTTCAGATAAATCTCTGCCAAACGGTAGATAGGTATCGCGGTGACACTACCGCCCCAGTTGTTGTATGTGGACTCCATGATATACTTGATGTACTTGTAACCGGTATACGTCATCTGCATATTGACAGCATAGGACTTTTCCGCCCCTTTCTGGATATATCCGGGTGCGTGCATAGTCTGTGCCATACGCGGATCACGATTGGTAAACACATCAAGATACGACAGAGTCTCAAATCCCGGTTTGTCGGTGAAGCGTGTGCCATCGGTCATAAGATAGAGGTCGGCATGCCGTTTGGTGAATCCGGTAGTACGTGCAACAGACCAGCCTTGGGCATTATGCTTGATGTCGAGATCATTGCTGTAGTAACGTGCCCATATTAGTTCTTCGTCACGCGGAACGGTTGTTGCAAACAGGTCACGATACGGTTCACTGCCGGTGGTATAGAGGCTGTAGCCTCCCTCCTGCATAAGTTTGAGTGAGGCGTCGGCAGCCTTGGTAAGCAGGTCATCCCAGGGCAGCTGTTCGCTATAGATGTCACTGCCTCCGTTGAATGTCGTGCCGGCGTGGTACTTGCGAAACGTACCCTCAAAGAGGCAAGCACGCGACTTGAGTGCGAGTGCCGTATAGGCATTGACTTCGCCCACTGTGCGGGCCTTAGGTAGCATAGCATACGCTGAGTCCAGATCTTCGATGATATGAGCAATAATCACATCACGCGAATCACGAGGACGGTTGAGTGCCTCAGCATCATCGGAATTGATGGCTTGGTCGTACCAAGGCACTGCACCGAAGTGTTGCAACTTGTCGAAGTAGAAGTATGCACGGAAGAAGTATGCGACACCTTTGTAATGATCACGCGCTTTAGTATCATTGCACTGGCCGGCATTAGCGAGTAGATAATTAATCTTGCGCAGATTACGCCACGAGTCTTTCTGCCAGTATCCTTCACCGCTGCGAATATCGCGTATGCCTCGCACAAGATCGTTTGGCACAGGTGCTACGAAATGCTCACCTTCCTCGGCATACATCGTCTCGGGATCCGGCATCATGCGATAGAAGTAATTACTATACTCACGCAAAGCCGTCTCCGACGAGAAGAATGTAGCGGTAGACAACTGGTCCTCCGGATAGAGGTCCATGTTACAGGAAGTTGTGTATAGCACAACGACCGCTAACAATGTAAGAATATTTATTCTTTTCATAATCATCATGCTTTAGAAAGTTGCAGTAATACCAAACGTGAACGATTTGGCGAATCCATAAGTGATGGCCTGCGATGAGGCGTTGGCCGACTCGGGATCGATGCTACGGCAATAACGCTGCAGCGGACTCCAATACCACAGATTCTCGCCTGAGAAATAGATACGGAAGTCGGAGAATACCTTCTTCCAGCAAGGCAGAGTATATCCGATCGTCAGGTTCTTGAGCCGCAAGTACCCGATATTTTGCAGGTAACGGGTATTGGCCGGACCAAGGCTATTCCTGCTACCCAACGCTTCGTATGCACGATAGCGTGGGAAGTAAGCGTCGGGGCGATCCTCATTCCATACACGGGTCATAAAGTCTTTTTCCATGAATCCTTGATATGGCCGCGAGTAGGGGCCCCAGAAGGTAGTCGCTTCGGTTGAGGGATACCAATCGCGCTTGCCTACGCCCTGGAAATACACACTCAAATCTACGCCATACCATTCGGCAGAGAAATGGGCATTATAGTTGTACTGCGGCAGTTTATTACCAATGATGCGCCGGTCACCCGGATCATCCACAGTGCTGGTACCCGGTGTGATCTTGCCATCGCCGTTGAGATCGACATAGCGCACATCGCCCGGATGCAGTCCGGGAGCTGCAGTATTAACCTCTTTGACAATATCTACATATCCATCCGATTCGGCAACATTGACACGTGACATATAGTCATCAACCTCTGCTTGCGATGCAAAGAGTCCGTCGATCTCATATCCCCAAATCTCACCAAGTACCATTCCCTCATAATATGTAGAGAGAAGTTTCTCGGGGTTGTTGTATTTGGTGATAACAGTCTTGTAGTTACCTACGCCACCGCTTATCTCATAGCGGAAGTCGCTGCCCAAGACCTTATGCTGGTCACGCCATGCGAGGGAGAGTTCCCAGCCCTTGGTGGACATATTGGCGGAGTTCTGTTTGGGGTCGGTTGCACCATATACAGCAGGGAGTGCTGTACCGGTATTGAGCATACCTTCGGTATTACGCATATGTATATCACCGGTCAGCGAAAGACGGTTATTAAGCCATGCCATGTCAATACCGGCATCGTACGTAGTCATCTTCTCCCACGTGAGCGTGCCTGCATTAGGGTCAGCCTCGGTCGCATAGGAGAGGACGGTCGTGCCGTTGAGTGTAATATTCTGCGTAAACATACCATCGGCATTGACAGACTGGATGTAATCATAATAATCCGTCATTTGGTTAGCCAGTTGTCCGGCAGAGAGTCGGATCTTGGCATTGGACCACCAGCCTTGAATCGGTTCCCAGAACGGTTCCTCGGACATACGCCATCCTAAGCTGCCTCCCGGGGTGACGGCCCAACGATAACCCGGCGCGAAGCGCGACGATGCATCAGCACGCACACTAAGCTCGAAGAGGTATCGCCCGTTCCAATCATAATTCAGACGTCCGAAGAAACCATTGGTAGCAGCCGTCTTGATGCTCTCACTAAGATCAGTCACCTCTCCTTTGGCGAAGTTGAAGGACGAGAGATCTTCAGTCATCAGATCCATACGCTCCACTTCCAGGGAATGATAACGATACATCTCACCGTTGTATCCGGCTGTGAGGGTCAGATGATGCTTGTCCCATGTAGGATTCCAGCAGAGATACACGTTATAATTGTGCGTCTGGTAACGCGCCAGTTGCTGGTGATAGGAGTTAACTGAGTGGAAGTCCTCAATCACACCGGTCGTGCCTTCCTTGTTGGAATAAGGCACTTTGACGGAACGATTGCTAATCTCCTTCATGCGCCACGTGAACGAATAGTCGGCATTAAGCGTCAGATTCTTCGCAAGGTCGAAAGTAAGGCTGTTCTTAATCATCATCTCACGGTTGAGATTGGTGTTGGAATGCTTGCCATACAGGAGAACCGCATTCATGCCGTCACCCACCGTACCCTGACCGGAGTATATCCATGGGTTGAGGTACACTGCCGAGCCGTCGGGGTTCGTGGCAGGGATATACGCCATGGCATGTAATGAGCCTACGCGGAAAATCTCACGCGAGGAGGTTGTTCCTGGATAGGTGTATTTGGATGAGAAAAACGAGAAGTTCACACCATAATGCAGCCATGGCTTGATGTTGATGTTTACCTTGGCGCGTTGTGATATCTGATGCCATTTATCGTTGTCAATGCGAATCATACCATCCTCCATCAAGAACCGCCCTGACACGAAATAATTCACGCGGTCGTTACCTCCCTTGACGCTGATGTTGTAGTCTTGTACAGGGCGCATCGATTTGAAGTAATGGTCATACCAGTCGAAGTTGGCGTAGTACTTGTACGAACCGTCGTTCTGCGTGACTACCCATGGCCGCTCGGGATTCTCGGTGACGTCATTGAGTCGCATCCAGAGTTCCGCATAATCGGCATCGTTATAGGTGGTCATGTTATAGTTGGTATGCTGCGCCATAAAGATATCGCTGATGTATGCCGACCAGAATCCTTGCGTGATAAAATCATGCTCGGTTGTCGTGCTTTTCCATCCGGCCTTGGCATCAATAGTTACCTGCGGTGCCAGACCGTCCCTACCGGATTTAGTAGTAACAAGTATAACACCTGCGGCTGCCTTTGACCCGTAGATGGCTGCAGCGGATGCGTCTTTGAGGATACTGACCGATTCGATATCGTTTCCGTTGACGCGCGCCAGATCCATCTCCACACCGTCAACAAGCACAAGCGGCTTGGTGGTCGACGAATTGTTGATTGAAGCCATACCACGGATATTGATATCGTATGACGAACCGGGTCCGCCGGCATTCATGCTGATATTGAGTGCAGGGTCGGCACCTTGAAGAGCCGTAGCCATATTTGCTGTCGGTCGGCCGACAATATCCTTCTGGTCAACGACGCTGACAGCTCCGGTGAGGTTCACCTTCTTCTGCGCACCGTAGCCTACCACGACCACTTCATCGAGTTCGGATGCCGATTCGGCCAAAGCGACACGGTAGGTATCAGAGTTGGCTATCACACGCAGTTCATAAGTCTCATAGCCAAGATACGATACTTGTAAGTATTGTCCCGGTGCCGCTTCGATCGAAAAATTTCCATCATAGTCGGTAATAGTGCCTTGGTTTGTACCTTTGACAATAACCGACGCACCGATAACAGGGTCGTTGGTTGCTTTGTCCAGCACCACGCCATTGACAGTCTTTACAACCGCTTTCTTCTCTTCGGGAGAGAGGACGATGACATTGTTATCCGCCATCTTATAGACGATACCCGTGCCATTGAACAGTTGTTTGAGCACCTGCTCCAGCGAAGCATTATTCAAGCTGACCGTCACATGCTTGTCCAGTCCGGGAAGGCTGCTATTATAGAAGAAGTGATAGTCGCATTGCTGTTCCACCATCGGCAACACATCGCGCAACGGTTTGTCGCTCACATTGAGCGATACCACCTGCGCTTGCATTGTCAACGACAGCAACAACGCGAATATAGATATAGATAATAAACGTTTCATGGTTTTGATAGTCGGAAGTCGAAAGTCGAAAGCCGAAAACCTTCTACTCGACATGAAGTGTTACAGGAATCTGTATGGGCTGGAAATCCCAGTTGGGGTACTCCAGTCGTCCCCAGAAGTATATCCTTACTTCGCCCTTTTCCGTGAGGGTTATCGGGCTTGACGTAAAGGATATCACACCATCAACGGTATCTGGCAGACAGAAGTCTGCCGTCATATTGGGGTCACTACCCCACCATGAGGTGTAGAACCAATATGTCGATTGTTTGAGTGACGCGTCACCCGGCGTCAGCATCGTCACCGAGCACTCCACCTGGTCGCCGACGGCGTAGGTCGCCTGCTCAGGAGTGACGGTGATTTTGCTGAACGTGGGTAAGGTCACACTTGTCTTATCGGCACAGCTGATGAGCAATGCCGATAAGACAAGCATATACAGATGGCGCTTCATAGCTCGTTAAAAGCCTAATACGTTATACGTCTTGCCATCGCGGATAATCAGGAGTTGTCCGTTAAGGATAACCTTTTTGCTGATTCCCTGCTTAGAAGCCTCCGGTGTTGCTACATCGGTGGTCGGATCTTCAGGGATATACTCGAAGCACCCTAGATCAATAGCAGTGCCGTTGATACGCTCGTTACCTGCGGCATCTTTATCCTGACTCATTACTGATGACAGACCTGCGTCAATCAGTACAGAACCGGCCTTGAGGCGATAATCGCCATTCTCCGGATCCTTAAATTTCGGGCCATCGTCTGCAGCATTGTCGTCAGCCAGTTTGATGTACGGAGTAGTGAAGTCACCAGGAACATTGCCTTGGATGGCATTGTTGGTGGCACCAGAATACTTGCAGAGAGAGTAACTTACCTGCTGGCTTTGTACAACACCACCGGCTTTGTTGCCCCATACAACGTTGTTGACGAACTTGTTGCTGCCTGCATTGTCAGAATCGAAGCGAATACCGCAATACTCCTTGTCGGAGTCTGTCTTCTTCTGGTCGTTGTTAACGATGGTACAGTTGATCACCTCGTCAAGGGTGCGCTCAAGTGCCAGACCGGCTACCTTAACATCGCACGTGTTGTCGGCAATAAGGCAGTTGACGAGCTTGCAATTACCGTAGGCACGGATACCGCCGGCATCTTCCGACGAGTGGTTGCCACGGATGATACAGTTGTACAACCGTCCCCACTGCAAGTGAGCACCACCGCCCGGATGATTCTTCAAAGTCTTGTTGTTCTCGATGATGCAGTTGGTCATGGTTGAACGGAGATATACACCTCCGCCGTGGGTTGCCTCATTGTTGCGAATGACGCAGTTGTCGGCAATGATATCGCCGGCGTTATCGTCCTTGTCCTGTGCCAGACCGCCACCTTCGCATTCGCTTACTGTCTCCTGATCGAAGGT
>JAFXSS010000002.1 GCA_017525455.1 Paludibacteraceae bacterium | reverse complement strand
TGGCACGAGTGTGCCGCCGAGTACGACGCCGCTCAAGGCTAATGGGAGGACACTACCATGAAGAAGTTACTTTTCTTCGCCATCGCAGGCTTTGCCTGCGGTGGTATGGTAGCCCTGACGGGCTGCAACGTCACCCGCACCGTCACCACCAGCTCCTCCTACGTCCAGCGCGGCGACACCACGGTGCTGATACAATCGAAAACGATCGAGAGCTACGACGCCTCGAAGCGTCTGTAACGCGAGAGCTTTTGTATCTTCGAGGACACCGACATTGCCTAAGGGCAATCCCACCTCACTCGCCTTCGGCACTCGGCGCTACAGATGACGCCCGGCGTCATAAAAGCGTAACGAGCCCTCGGCTCTCCCCACCACAACATTTGCATGTTGCGTTGGGGACCCTTTTTCCGAAGAAAAATAGCACGTATGTGCATTTTTTTTCGGGAATTGTTGCAAATGTCATTTTTTTTTCGTAAATTTGCATGCTTAATTTATGCGGACGTGAAATTCAGTCGTTACATAGTTCGTCTGGCGGTGCTCGTGGCACTGCTGATGCCTGTGCAAACCATGCGCGGGCAGTACGTGGGTAGCGGCACATCGACATTCGCGTTTCTGGACCTGCCGGTATCCTCGCGACAGAACGCACTGGGCGGCGAGAACATATCCATCCGCGACGGCGAACTCAGCTCGGCATTCGCCAACCCCGCCCTGCTCGGCAGCCTGACGCACAACATACTGCAACTCGGCTACGCCTACTACGGCACGAATCATTTCGGCAGCGCGATGTACGGCTACGCGTTCGGCAATCAAGGCGCGCAGATGTCGCGAGGCGACATAAAAGCGCCTGATGCCTCCGCTCTCCCCAAAAACGGGACGTTTTCGGGGACCCCGAATAATTTCATAGCCGTGGGTGTGCATTACCTCGATTACGGCAAGATGCCTTACGCCGAGGATAACGGGCAGTTGACAGGTATCAGTTTCGGTGCACGCGACATCATGATCGAGGCCGCCTATGCCCGCCAACTGAGCGAGATGTTCACCGTAGGCGTGGCACTGAAACCTATATTCTCGTTCTACGAGTCGTACAGTTCGGTAGCCCTGGGCGCCGACATAGGCGGACACTTCCAACTCAAAGACAGCACACTGCAGATAGGTCTGGCGCTGAAGAACATCGGCTGGCAACTCAAAGGGTTCTACTCCGACGAGTCCGGTCAACGGCTGGAGATGCTGCCTATCAACCTGGAACTGGGCATCAACTACCGCGTGGCACATGCACCGCTGCGGTTCTCACTGACCGTACACAACATACAGACATGGGACCTGGGCTACAGCCGGCTGAACGAGACCGAACTGCCGGTGAAAGATGTGGGCTGGTTCGACATGATGATGCGCCACACGATATGGGCAATAGACATCGTGCCGCGGAGCGAGAAGTTCTACCTCACACTCAGTTACAACCACCGCCGGCGTATGGAGTTTGCGCTGCAAGACCAACGCTCGCTGGCAGGTTTCGCCATAGGTGCGGGACTGCGCATCAAGATGCTGCGACTGGGTTTTGCGATGAGCCAGATGTCGAAGCAGAACTTCACCTACCAGGTCAGCCTGGCGATGGATGTGAATAGTTTGATGAAATAAATACACAGCCCTATGAAAAAATTTTTGATAATCGCTTGCGCCGCCATCTTATGCGCATGCAACGGGACGCAGCCCGAAAATGGCGGGATGCGTCAGCCCAAACAGAAGAGTTTCGCTTCTGCCGACGAGCAATTGTGCTACCGTACGAACGAATTTACGTTCAATCTCACGAGCCTCGTATGCAAGAACCCCGACAAAGAGAACATCATCCTCTCGCCGTTGTCCGCCAGCCTCATGTTAGGCATGCTGATGAACGGTGCCGACGGCGAGACACTCACGCAGATGCAGCAGGTTCTCGGTTTCGAAGGATTGACGCCTGCGGAGATAAATGACTGGTACGCCAATCTCCTGCAGACGCTGCCCGCACTGGATGACGTCACAACGGTGAATATAGCCAACTCGTTATGGGTGAAAAACGAATTTCCCGTGCTGGAGGATTTCATCGCCGTCAACCGGCAGTTCTTTGATGCGACAGCCGACAACGTGGACATGGCTGATCCCGCGACCGCCGACCGCATCAACCAATGGGCGGCAGACAACACCAATAACCTGATTAAGAAAGTAGTGACGCCCGACGAGATTCGCTCTTGCGTCATGCTGCTTGCCAACGCCCTGTACTTCAAGAGCAAATGGAGTACGCCGTTTGAAGAAGCTGCAACGTATGATGCCGAGTTCTATCCGCTGACCAGCTCCGTAACCAAGGTGCCTACCATGCGGGGAAAAGTAAATGCCCCGTACGCCGACACGAAAGAGGGACAACTGCTGGAACTGGATTACCAAGGCAGCAAGTTCTGCATGGATATCCTGCTTCCCGAGCAAGGGAAAGATATCCGCAAGGTGCTGGCAGGCTTCACGGCTGAGGACTGGAGTGACAGGCTCGCCCGCCTGCGGTATGCTGACGTGCATGTAGCCTTGCCCAAACTCGATCTGCATTACAGCCGTATGCTGACCAATGACCTCAAGGCCGCAGGTATGCCCCGCGCACTGAGTATGGCGGCGGAGTTCCCGCACATAAGCGAGATTCCCACCTATCTGTCATGGGTGAAACAGGTTTGTCATCTTACCGTGGATGAGTCCGGCACAGAGGCTGCGGCTGTTACCATCGGAGGAATGCTGGAGTCCTGTGTGCCAACGGAGCCGACGGAATATAAAGAGTTCTTCGCCAACCGGCCGTACCTGATTGTAATACGCGAAAAGGAACAGGGTAACATCCTCTTTACCGCTATGATTACCAACCCGGAAGCAAAATAAACATGAAGAAAATCATTGTAGCCATCGACGGCTATTCGTCGTGCGGGAAGAGCACGATAGCCAAGCAGTTGGCGCAGTATGCCGGGTACAGGTACATAGACACCGGTGCTATGTACCGCGCCGTGGCATTGCATGCAATCAGAAACAAGTTGTCAGACATCAGTAACCGGCAGCCTGAAATCATTGCATTGCTGCCACAGGTGCATATCGATTTTGCTATCCAGCCTGACGGCTCACAGCACGTGACACTCAACGGCGAGGATGTGGAGAGTCAGATCCGTACGCTGGAGGTAGGCAACGGAGCATCGCAGATTGCCGTCATTCCCGAAGTGCGCCGGTACCTGGTTGCACAACAGCAACAGATGGGCAAACAGGGCGGCATAGTCATGGACGGACGCGACATAGGTACGGTGGTCTTTCCTAAGGCGGAACTCAAACTGTTCCTGACCGCGTCGCCCGAGGTGCGTGCCGAACGACGGTACAAAGAGCTGATAGAGAAAGGTGAGCAGCCCGTGATGGCAGATGTGCTGGCCGATGTCAACGACCGCGACTACCGCGACACACATCGCGCCGAGTCACCGCTACGCCAAGCCGAGGATGCCGTAGTAGTGGATAACTCGCAGATGACTCGCGAGGAGCAAATGCAGCACATATACCGCATCTTTGATGATAAAATTGGTAATTAGGGGTTATGGGTTACGGGTTATGGGTTACGGGGGGAATTTAGGATTTCAAATTTCAAATTTCTTATCTCGGCAAGCCTCGAACGATCGGCGTAGCCGTGCAAATTTTAGGGGTTACGGGTTACCGGTTATGGGGGAAATTTAGGATTTCAAATTTCAAATTGCAAATTTAAGAATTCAAATTTAAGAATTGATAGTAACGATTGACAGCCACAGCGGGTTCTGCGCGGGAGTGACAGGTGCCATACGTCGTGCAGAGAACGAGTTGCAACAGACGGGGCAACTCTACTGCCTGGGTGATATCGTTCACAACGGTCAGGAGGTACAACGGTTGGAGAAGTTGGGGTTGGAGACGATTGATTATGACGACCTGCGAACCATCCACAACGCACGTGTGCTGCTGCGTGCACACGGCGAACCGCCCAGCACCTACTGGATAGCACAGCAGAACGGCAACACGATCATCGACGGCACATGTCCGGTGGTCAAACGTCTGCAGCAACGGATAGCCGAGACTTACAATGCCCACAAGCACGACAACCCGCAGCCGCAGATCGCTATCTTCGGCAAACGCGGACACGCCGAGGTTATCGGTCTGCAAGGACAGACGAACAACACCGCTATCGTCATCGAGAAACCCGAAGAGGCGGAAACACTCGACTTCTCAAGGCCAATCTACCTGTTCTCGCAAACAACGAAGAGCGTAGAGGAGTTCAATCAACTGGTGGAGCACATTAAAGGGAAGATTTCAGATTTAGGATTTCAAATTGCAAATTTCAAATTTTATGATACCATCTGCCGGTCGGTGGCCAACCGCGTGGAACAACTCAAGACGTTCGCTCGAGAGCAAGACCTGGTGCTGTTTGTAGGCGGCACGAAGAGTTCGAACGCCGCGGTGCTGTTCAACCACTGCAAGCAGGCAAACCCGAACACACTGTTTATCACCTCGCCGGACGAAGTTGAAGATAAAATCAAATCTTCAAATAGCCCGCAGGGCGTTCAAATAGCCCGCAGGGCGTTCAAATCTTCAAATCTCAAAGTCGGCATCTGCGGCGCTACATCCACCCCGCTATGGCTGATGGAGCAAGTGAGGGACAAACTGACAATTTTGACAGGGCACTAAACACTAAACTTAAATAACATGGAGTACAAGATTAACACAGTAGGTGTACTCACCTCGGGAGGTGACTCACCTGGAATGAATGCCGCCATTCGTGCGGTCGTACGTTCGTGCATTTCACAAGGTATCAAAGCCAAAGGTATCTATCGCGGATATCAGGGACTGATTGACGACGAGGTGAAAGAACTGTCCTCGCAGGACGTGTCGGGTATCATCCAGCGCGGCGGAACGATCCTGAAATCCGCGCGTTGCATGGAGTTCAAGACTCCCGAAGGACGCAAAAAAGCCTTCGAGACTCTGCAGAAAGAGCAGATCGATGCGCTGGTAGTGATTGGCGGTGACGGTACGTTCACAGGCGCACGCCTGCTCGCGCAAGAATACAATGTACCCGTGATCGGTCTGCCGGGCACGATCGACAACGACCTGTGGGGCACCGACTCGACTATCGGATACGACACCAGTCTGAACACAATCATGGATTGTGTGGACAAACTGCGAGACACAGCCACGAGTCATGAGCGTGTGTTCCTGGTAGAGGTTATGGGTCGTGACGCAGGCTTCCTGACGCTGAGTGCGGCTATCGCCTCGGGCCCAGAGGCTGCCATCATCCCCGCGCGTGCCACAGTGCATGAACAGTTGGAAGAAGCTATCGGTCAGGGACGTCGCAAGAGCAAGAACTCCAGTATCGTTCTCGTTCAGGAGCATGCT
>JAFXSS010000165.1 GCA_017525455.1 Paludibacteraceae bacterium | reverse complement strand
TATATAGTATATGTTAATAATTCCGTTTACACGGGGTTTATCTTATAGGTATCTTATAGGTATTTTGCGGTTACCTGACGGTAAGCCCTCTATTCAGTCCCTGCATTCGGTCAATCCACATTTTCCAAACGATGTGCAAAGGTACAAAAAAAAATTGACATTTGCAAATTTTTATGCAGAAAAAGTCAGAAATATTTGCATATATGCAAAATTTTTTGTAACTTTGCACCGCGTAAGAAGTGTGAGCCGGCAAAAAGGGCTAAAAGTGCAGGCAAAGGGAAGAGCGGGCTGAGCGGCGAGAGCAAAGCGGCAGGGATAGCGAGAGTTAGAGAAACGCAAGTTATACAGCGAAACTACAAAAACCGTACTCATATGAAACATATCTATTCTGTGATCATGGCTCTGGTGACGAGCATGACGGTATTGATGCCGAGCAATACAGTGCAGGCACAGTCAACAGGTGGCGACGGAAGCACAATCAGTTTGCCGATAGCCATCGACGGTGAATTCAACGACTGGACATCATTGGAGCAAGAGCTTCCGAACATTTGCGTGAGCGCAAGTTCGGACGATAATGCCCGGTACACAGGATTGTATAAGGTGTTATTCTTTGCGAACAACGACAGTCTGTTCTTCTACATAGAATACAGCAACAGCAAGCAAGTGCAAGAATCAAGTACGAACTACTTCACGAACTCAATAAATATCCTGCTGAACACAGACGGTTCGAGCGCAACGGGTGAGTCAACAGAATCGTACGTATGGACGGATATGTCCGCTGCCGATGTGATGCTATCCGGTACTCCGCGCGGTCAGTTTGCCAATGCCGTAGTCGCCGTCTATCAGGGAAGCAATCAGACCTGGGAAACGGTTCAGTTGCCGGCATCGCCAATAAGCGCGTGTACACCCGTGGTAGAGGCGACCAACGACCATGCGAAGATAGAGGGTGCGATAGCACTATCATTGCTTCCTGTCGAGCCTGTATCGTTGCAGGTGGGTGTGATGAGTAGCGACGGCAACGGCGAGCGTACGGGCGCTCTGCCTCAGGTGACTATGAACGTGACTGACGGCGGTATAACCTTACAGCCGATGCTGAGTGTGCCATTGTCAGGGAACAGCGGCTCGGAGACTATATCCGACGAGATACAAGGGTTGACATGGACATACGTCCCGAGCGAAAAGACCCTGGTGATTACAGGTAATGGCGATATGTGGGACAGCGAGATAACTCCGGGTTTCGCAAAATACAAAGACGATATAAAGACCGTGTTTGTCAACGACAGCATGACGAGTGTAAGCGGCAATGTATTCAGCGGGTATGACAGTCTGCATACAGTTATTCTTGCCAATACGGTAACGGAAATCGGTAACAACGCATTCTCCGATTGCGGAAGTCTGTCGTACTTGGCACTTGGCGAAGGCGTAAAATACATATTGGGTTATGCGTTCTACGGTTGCCACAGCCTAATGACACTGACCCTACCCGGCACATTGGAAGGAATAAGCGAGTATGCGTTTGCCGGTTGTACGGGTTTGACGAGCATCACCTGCCTCGGAGCACCGGCTTCGTTGGGCAATAACGTATTTCAGAACGTGCCGTCAACCATACCGGTATTTGTTCCGGATGATCTTGTGAGTGCCTATCAGGAAGCCGACGGCTGGAGTTACTTTACCAACATTCAGCCGGCAAGCAGCACGGAGCCTGCAAGCGGCATGTGCGGCAAGAACGTAAGTTGGACATACACTCCGCTGGCGAAGATGCTGCAGATCAACGGTCGCGGCGCGATGGATGACTTTGAGGACGCAGCACCGGAGTACTTTGAATACCAGAACAATATACAATACGTAATGGTAGAAAGCGGCGTGACTTATGTCGGCAGTCGTGCGTTTGCCGGCATGACATCGCTGCTGACCGCCAATCTGGATTCGAGCATCACATCGATGGGCACATATGTATTTGACAACTGCACGACGCTTCAGTATCTGCAACTGCCGCAGCACATGACAAGCATTCCTGAAGGAACGTTCTACAGTTGCAATGCGCTGCAAGGCATAGAGATCCCCGCAAGCGTAACCAGTATAGGCGGCGTGGCGTTCTACGAGTGCAGCCAGCTGCAAGGGTTGGTATGTTATGCGACAACACCACCAACCCTTGACGCCAATGTATTTGACGGTGTGCCGAACAATATTCCACTATACGTACCGGCCGAATCGTTGTCCGCCTACCGCTCCGACCAGGGTTGGAGTTACTTTACCGACATCCAAGCCATACCTGACGAGACTTCGCTGGAAGACCAAAGCGGCATGTGCGGCGACAAAGTCAGTTGGGAACTGAAAGGCCGGACGATGACGATCAGCGGCGGCGATGCTATGTGGGATTACTCGCCGGAGAGTCCATCCGCTTATTCGGAGTTTATGGAGCGCATAGATACCGTGATTATTGAATCAGGCGTGACGAAGGTGGGAGATTATGCATTCAGCAATTTCAGTTCGCTGAAGTTCGTGGCTCTGCCAACCGGGCTGAAGACAATAGGCGGCATGGCCTTCCTGAACTGCACGGCGTTGACGTATGTAGAGTTGCCACAAGACCTGACGAACATCGGCGACCAAGCATTCAGAGGTTGCGAGAATCTGATAGTACAGCGTCTGCCGGAGACATTGTTCTCGATAGGCACTTTCGCTTTTGAAAATTGCCACAAGTTGCAATATCTGACAATGCCGAACAGCGTGCGTTATATAGGTCATGATGCATTCGCGTACTGCAGTGGTTTGCAAGAGGTTCTGCTGCCGGAACTGCTGGACGAGATTCAGGCCAATACGTTTGCGTTCTGCTCCTCGCTAAACAGAGTGCTTATTCCAGCCAGCGTAACAACCATCGGCGACAATGCGTTCATCCTGTGCAGAAATCTGCCCGGAATAGTTCTGCCGGATGGCGTGAAAGAGATTTACGGCGGTGCTTTCTCCGGATGTTCGGGTCTGCAAGAGATGCAATGCGAGGCTGTTGTTCCTCCGGCACTGGTTGACGCGGAAGATAATCCGGTATTCAATAACGTACCGAGTTCGATACCATTGTACGTGCGTGCAAAATCCGTGAAGATATACCAGCGCACAGAGGGTTGGAACTACTTTGAGAACATCCAACCGATTGACGGAGACAGTCTGGAACCGACAGAAGTGACGATATTCGGTATAACCATCACTCCGGGCGATAGTACAAGTACCGATCCTATCGACCTGCTCGGCGATTCGAC
>JAFXSS010000164.1 GCA_017525455.1 Paludibacteraceae bacterium | reverse complement strand
TACCTGCGCTACGGCAAGACCCCCGAGAAGTACGCAGGCGACCATTACGGCGAGTTCGACCTGCCGCACGTGGTAATCAACTTGGGCTACGACTTCGGTTACGGCTGGAGCATGGGCACTGAGATAGAGTTTGAGCACGGCGGCACGGAGAGTGCCATAGAGATTGAGGAAGAAGAAGGCGGTGAGTACGAGGGCGAAATTGAACGCGGCGGTGAAGTGGCGCTAGAGCAATTCTGGCTGCAGAAGAAGTTCAACCGCTATGCCATACTACGCGCAGGTATGCAGGTTATACCCGTAGGCGGACTGAACGCACATCACGAGTCAACCGAATATTTCGGTGTGTACAGAAACGAGGGCGAGTTTTCTATTATCCCGAGTACGTGGCACGAGGTGGCGTTGACATTCATGGGCTCGTCGCCGAAAGGCTGGCACTACCAACTGATGTTCCTGCCGGGTTTGGACAGCGACCGCTTCAACCGCAAGAACTGGGTTAAACCCGGAGCGGGCAGTCCGTACGAATTTAAGTTAGCGAACGTTTTTGCTGCAGCAGCACGCGTCGACTACACGGGCGTTAAGGGGTTACGTCTGTCGTTGAGCGGCTACTGTGGCAATTCGTTCCGTAACACACTGAGTAAGAGCAACAGCGAACTGGATGCCAGTGCGTACAAGGATGTGCGGGGCACGGTCAGCATCGGTTCGTTTGACTTTGCATACAAGGATTACGGACTGATCATCCGCGGCAGTGCAACCTACGGTCACCTGAGCGATGCCGCGGCTATCACGCAGTACAATATTGCCATGCGCAAAGGCAGCGTGAGCAGCAAGCAGTGGGTAGCCAGCGACGCTCTGGCTGCAGGTATGGAAATTGGTTACGATTTTCTGTCGCTGAGCAACAATGCAAAAGTTAACCGTCACAAGCTGTATCTGTTCGGGCGGTACGACTACTACGACTCTATGTTCCGCTACGACAACAAACCGACGGATATGTACGCCTGGTGCGGTAGACACCGTGCTGCAGTGGGCATCAACTACTTCCCAATCAAGCAGATTGGCGTGAAAGCAGAGTTCTCCTACGGGATACTCAAACAAGGTACGCGCGCGGACGGCACGCGCGGGAAGATATACAACGATGAGCCGCAGATTGCTGTGGGCATCGTATATGCCGGATTCTATCAGTTATAGAAAAACCCCATATGTTTAACTAAATATACACAAATAACGAAAATGAAAAAGATTTTCAAATTCGCACTATTCGCAGCATGCACCATCAGTCTGGCAGCATGCAACGGAAAAACCAACACCGATGTTACATCTGACAAAGAAGCCGCCTTGCAGCGCGCTATGACGCCTTACGTTGAGAACACGGTAGTAGCCACCTACAGCGCTATGGCAAGCGAAGGATTGGTTCTGCTCGACAAATGCGAGAAGATCCTTGCCGCCAACGAGGCCGGCACGGATTACAGCGCACTGATGGCCGAAGCCGGTACAGCATGGCGCGCGATGCGCAAGTACTGGGAGCAGAGCGAGGCGTTCCTGTACGGCCCCGCGGCCACGCAGAGCATTGACCCGCACATCGACTCGTGGCCACTGGACTTCAACGCAATGAACGCACTGCTGCACAACGAGGAGCAGATGGCACAGATTGAGGAAGAAGGCGGTGCGTACGTTGGTGACAAACTGGGTTACGCACTGAAAGGTTTCCATGCCGCAGAGTACCTGCTGTTCGAGACTGTTGAGCAGGAGGGTCGCGCCATCGGTACAGGCAAGACGCACGCCGCTAACCTGACACACGCCGAGGCTGTGTATCTGTTAGGTATAGTGGAAGACCTGACGCAACAGGCAATCCTACTGGAGGACAGCTGGGCTGGCAAGGTCAGCAAAGAGAAAGAAGAACTGATAACCGAGGACGGCGAATCGATGAGCGCCGGCATCAACTACGGCAGTTACATGATTAACGCCGGTAAGGCCGGCAGTATCTACAAGACCTATCAGGAGGCTGCCGAAGAGATTATTGCCGGTTGTGTGGATATAGCCGGAGAGGTTGCCGAACTGAAGATGGGTAACCCGTACCTGAGCAGCACACCCGACGAGCGCGACTATATAGAGAGCCCGTATAGCTGCACGTCAACGGAGGATTTTGCCGACAACATCCGCTCTATCAAGAACGCCTATGAGGGCGCGAAGGCCGGCGACTACTCGATCTCGAACTATGTGTATAGCCAGGACAGCGAGCTCGACAGCAAGGTTCGCAAGGCTATCGACGAGTCGATTGCTGCCATCGCTGCTATTCAGGACTTTGAGAACAAAGCCAAAGGCAATCCGCAAGTGAAAGCTGCTATCGACAAGGTTCAGGAGCTGGAAGAGCTGCTGGACGACGAAGTGATGGCGCTACTGGCTAAGTAGTAGACCGCTGACTCTGACAGAAGAGAGACCGGCCTGGCCTGAAAGATAAAAGATTAAAATGATACAGTTATGAAAAAACAATTGTTCTTAATTGCTCTTGCAGCCGTCGCTCTGACGGGCTGCAAAGACCCTAACCAGGGACAAACGGTGGACAATATGCCTGACTGGTACTACACAGGCGGCAAGACCGGTACGACCACTAACACATCGTCGATGGCGTTCCGTCAGCCTACTCCCGCAACAGAGAGTGTAGGTTCAGGGCAAGCGTTTGCGCAAGGCGATAACATTGCAGAGAAAGACTTTGTGACCACCACAAGCGGTCGTCAGCACGGTCTGGGGCCTGTATATGTTCGCGCCAGTTGCCAGCATTGTCACCCGAACTACAGTCACGGAACATCGATCCCCGAAGGCACGTATGATGCGTCGCACCAGGGTAACGGCACACTGCTGGTAGTGATCAACCCTGCCACGCAAGGTTATGTGCCTTGGCTGGCAGGTATGCCGCAGCTATTCGGTGCAGCACCATTCAAAGCTCCGCTGGATCCTGACAAGATCACTGTAACCTGGAAGACCGTCCAGGATGAGCACGGCAATCGGTTTGCTGACGGCGAGACGTATGAGCTGCGCTATCCGGAGGTAAAGATGCCGAAGGAAGCAGTGTATGTCTATAACCAGGGTTACCGCGATCCCGACGGATTGCTGGAGAGCGAAGGTTATGAGATCAAACTGGAGAACACTATAGGTGTGTACGGTTCGGGTCTGCTGGATGCTATACCTGACGCAGATATCATTGCCCAGTATGCCAAAGAGGCGAGCGACAAGACTGCTGACGGTCAGCCGATGCTGAAGAACGGTCTGAACCCTGCGTTCTGGGACGGCGGATTCAAGGAGACCGGCTACTACAAGAACGACCCGCAATGGGGACCGAAGCGTTTCACATATGCACTGACCC